>PLOC01000092.1 GCA_003141955.1 Chloroflexota bacterium | reverse complement strand
GCTAAGGGGGCGGGGTTCGGCCTCGGCCGTCCCTTCGGCTCGGACGACCAGCGCGGCAGCGCCCGCAAAGCTCGCCTTTGCGCCGTCATCGGCTGCCTCGTCCCAACTGTCCCGCGCCCGCGTTCTCGAATCAAGCCGGGCTCGCAGATCGAGCTAGTTCACGAGTTGCAGGAAAGAGCAACAGAACAAAAAAGCTCTTGTCGAGATCTTGCGTAGTTTTGTCATATCGTGTACTTTGCCCCAGGCGGCCTCCGGATGACCTCCGGGGTGAGGCACCGGCCGCCCGACCGGAGCAGAGGCAAGTGACAGACCGGATCCTCGCAGATACGTCAGCACCTCGCAGCACGGCCAGCCGACAGGCGGCGTCTCACGGCGGATCCGACACGGACGAGCAATGGTGGCGTCGCGCGGTCATCTACCAGATCTACGTCCGGAGCTTCGCGGACGGCAATGGCGACGGCATCGGCGACCTGGCCGGCGTGCGGGCGCGACTCCAGTACCTGGTAGACCTGGGAGTCGATGCCATCTGGTTCACCCCGTGGTACC
Organism: Chloroflexota bacterium; assembly: GCA_003141955.1. GTDB lineage: Bacteria > Chloroflexota > Limnocylindria > Limnocylindrales > CSP1-4 > Fen-1039. The sequence continues at coordinate 46,303 of PLOC01000092.1, read as the reverse complement.
AATCGCCCCTCGCCGACGGCGGGTACGACGTCGCGGACTACCGGGCCATCGACCCGTCGTTCGGGTCGCTCGACGAGGCGGAGCAGTTGATCTCAGAGGCCCGGAATCTGGGCATCCGGACGATCGTGGACATCGTCCCGAACCACGTTTCGGACCAGCACCCCTGGTTCCGGGCGGCTCTCGCGTCCGCCCCGGGATCGCCGGAAAGGGCAAGGTTCTGGTTCCGTCCCGGTCTGGGCGAAGACGGCAACGAGATGCCCAATGGCTGGGTGTCCAACTTCTCGGGCCCGGCCTGGACCCGAACGCAAAACCCGGATGGAACTCCGGGCGAGTGGTACCTCCACCTGTTCTCGGCCCAGCAGCCCGACTTGAATTGGAGCCATCCGGACGTCCGAGCCGAGCACGAAGCAGTCCTCAAGTTCTGGTTCGACCGAGGGGTTGCGGGAGTCCGCATCGATTCAGCAGCGCTGCTGGTGAAGGATCCGGCCCTGCCCGAGGTTCCGGCGGAGCCACGGCCCGGTGAGCATCCCAACACGGATCGAGACGAGCTCCACGAGATATATCGCCGCTGGCGTGCCGTGGCGGATTCCTATCCCGACCGCCGGATCCTGGTCGGGGAGATCTGGCTTCCGGACATCGAACGCTTCACCAAGTACCTCCGTCCTGACGAGCTTCACACGGCGTTCAACTTCGACTTTCTGGCTCGACCTTGGGATGCAGCCAGCCTGAGAACGTCGATTGACAGCACGCTGGCCGCACATGCGCCGGTGGGCGCCCCCGCCACCTGGGTCCTCTCGAACCACGACGTCACGCGGCCGGTGACTCGTTACGGCCAGGAGGACTCGTCGTTCGCATTCGCGACGAAACGCGCGGGCACTCCGACGAACGTCGAGCTCGGCCGGAGACGAGCGAGAGCGGCCGCGTTGCTGTGTGCCGCCCTGCCGGGCTCTCTGTACATATATCAGGGTGAAGAGCTCGGCCTGGACGAGGTTCAGGATCTGCCCGCCCATCAGTTGCAGGACCCCATGTACCTGCGCTCAGGCGGTGCGGATCCGGGCCGCGATGGTTGCCGGGTTCCCTTGCCCTGGGCCGGGCGGTGCTCGCCCTTCGGCTTCAGCCCTGCTGGCGCGACCGGGGAGCCCTGGTTGCGGCAGCCAGACCGTTGGGCGGAACTGACCGTCGAGGCGCAGCAGCGAGACTCGGGCTCGATGCTCAGCCTTTATCGAAGGATGCTGGGGATCCGGCGGAGCCACGCGGATCTCCGCGACGATCACTTGCGGTGGCTGCCCTCAGCGGACGACGTGCTCGCCTTTGCAAGGGGCGAGAGGTTCCTCTGCGTCACCAACCTCTCGAATACGTCGATCGAGCTGCCGGCCGGTTGCTCACTCATCCTCGCCAGCGTTGAGGTGACGGGTGGTCTCCTACCGCCGGATGCCACTGCGTGGCTGCACTCCGAATCAAACCCAACCCAGCATCGCACCCTGCAATTCCGGACACAGGGAGGAGAATGAGGATGGAATGACGGCTCACAGGAAACTTCCCGGTGGGGAAATCGCAGCTCAGCCGACAAGTCCAACTGAGCCAGAAATCCAAACATCAAAGGTGAGTGAAGAATGACCCCTTCGCCAATAGGCAGGTTCAAGACTCTGGCGGTGGTCGCATTGGCCATCGTCACAGTGAGCGCCTGCAGCTCCTCCAGCACCCCCAGCTCCACAGCCGCCAGCGCCGGCACGCCGGCGCCTAACACGACCCAGGCGGCCGCGACACCAACGCCCGGCACCACCCCCAAGCCGGTGACCATCACCGTCGCCAGTCTGCTCCCGGGCAGCACGCAGTCTGCCTTCGACGCCTTCAACCTTCGGGTTGACGAGTTCGAGGCCCAGTACCCGTGGATCACCGTCCAGGGGCAGGAGTACCAGTGGCTGGCCACGACTTTCACGGCCCAGCTCGCGGCCGGCACGCTGCCGGACGTATTCACTATCCCCTTCACCGATGGCAAGGGCCTGATCGCGCAGCAGCAGATCGTCAACATCGACTCCCGAGTGCGGGCTCTGCCGGACGCCGACCAGTTCAACCCGAACCTGCTCGTGAACGGGCAGGATAGCAGCGGCAAGATCTTCGCCGTGCCGACCGCGGCATATGGCATGTCCCTGACGTACAACCGCACGCTGTTCACGCAGGCCGGCCTTGATCCCGACAAGCCGCCTACAACCTGGGACGATGTCCGCGCCGATGCCAAGACCATCGCTGAGAAGGACAAAGTCGCTGGGTTCGCCCAAATGGCCACGCAGAATACCGGTGGCTGGCAGCTGTCGACCTTGACCTACGCCCTCGGCGGGCGCATGGAGAGCGTTGGCAGCGACGGCAAGGTCACAGCGACTGTTAACAACCCATACACCATTGCGGCCCTGCAGTGGCTCCAGCAACTGCGCTGGACTGACAACTCGATGGGCTCCACCTTCGACTACAACTGGGGCACCATCAACCAGGCCTTCTGCGCCGGCCAGATCGGCATGTTCCTGGGTGGCTCCGATCTCTACACCACGATGATCCAGAACGACAACCTCAATCCCGCTGACTACGGTATTACTACCGTTCCGCTCGCCAGTGTCCCGACAGCTGCCCTCATGGGCGGCGGCACCCTTGCGGCCGTCAACGTCAACACGACAGAGGCCCAGCGAGACGCGGCCGTCGACTGGATCAACTACTACTACCTTGACGACATGACCAACCAGAATGACGCGGTCGAGAACGCCAAGGCGCTGCAGGCCAACAAGCAGCCCGTCGGCGTGCCGGCCCTGCCGATCTTTACCAAGGCGATCTACGATCAGGACCAGACCTGGATCGCGAGCTACATCAACGTGCCCACGGCCCAGATGGCTCCGTTCATGAACAGCATCTTCAGCCAGCCGTTGGACAGCGAGCCGGTAGCGAGTACTCAGACGCTGTACTCGCTTCTTGACCCCGTCGTCCAGGCAGTTCTGACAAACAAGAACGCCAATATCACGTCGCTTCTCAACGCGGCGAACACGCAAGTCCAAACCGCCATCGACAAGGGCGAGTAACCCGACGAGGGCGAATAACCCGACGACCAGTGACGGGGGCCCCGCCCGGAGGGCCCCCGTCGCACCTCCCATCCAGACTGGGCATCCTCCACGCTCTGGTGCGTGGCGGGTGACGAGCAGAAAGGCAGAAACCCAGGCATGAGCTCTCCAGCTGCAGCAACGGCAGCAGCGAGCAGCGAGCGCAAGTCAAAGCCCAAGCGCCGTGGCATGCGGACCTGGGTCAGCAGGGACGGACTGAGCACCCTTGTCTTCCTGCTGCCGTTGCTGGTCATCTTCGGGGTCTTCTCCTGGTTCCCGATCGGGCGAGCGCTCGTAATGAGCTTCCAGGAAACGAACCTCGTCTCGCCGCCGACGTGGGTAGGCCTCAACAACTTCGCGAACGTGCTTTCGGATCCGCTGTTCGGGACGGCCGTCTCCAACACGCTCTACTTCATGTTGCTCGCGCTGATCTTCGGCTACCCGATTCCGCTCCTGCTGGCTGTGGTGATGAGCGAGGCGCGCCACTTCAAGGGGCTGTACAGCGCCCTTGCATACCTGCCCGTGGTAATTCCACCGGTGGTTTCCGTGCTCCTGTGGCGGTTCTTCTACGACGCCAGCCCGAACGGCGTCTTCAATACGATGCTCGGTTGGGTGGGGCTAGGGCCGTTTCCGTGGCTTCAAGACCCGGGCACCGCGATGCCATCGATCGTGCTCGAGGCCACCTGGGCCGCCGCCGGCGGAACGGTGATCATCTACCTGGCCGCTCTTCTGAGCGTTCCGACCGAGCTTTATGACGCGGCCGAAGTTGACGGTGCCTCGATCTGGAACAAGATCTGGCATGTCACGCTGCCCCATTTGCGCGGGATTCTCTTCATCACGTTGATCCTGCAGTTCATTGCCACGGCGCAGCTCTTCACAGAGCCCTTCTTGTTCACGGGTGGCGGCCCGGCCAATTCGACGACTACCGTGCTGCTCCTTATTTACCACTACGCGTTCCAGAACAGCCTCGGTGGTGACTACGGCATGGCGGCCGCGCTCAGCGTGATGCTGGCAGCGTTCCTCGGCGTATTCACTGCGGTCTACTTCTGGCTCACCCGGTCGTGGAGTACCAGCTCATGATGTCGAGACTTGCCAAGCGTCGCCGCCGGCGTGCCCCCGACGTCGAACGGCGCATCGTTTCCATCGCGGACTGGCATCGCCCAGCGATCCGTCGGACCCTCCGGACAATTCACGGCGTGACACTGGCCTTTCTGTTCGTCGTTGGCCTGGGCCCTCTTCTCTGGTTGGCCAAGTCGGCCATTACCCCGACTCAGGACACCCTGCGTACGCCCATGGCGCTGTGGCCGCATGGATTTGACCTGAGCTTCCTCGTAACTGCCTGGACAGAGACCCACATCGATCACTACTTCATGAACACCGTCTGGATAGTCGTGGGATGTTGGTTGGTTCAGATCACGGTTGCGACGTCCGCTGCTTATGCGCTCTCAGTCCTCCGCCCGAGGTTCGGAAGCCTCATCATGGCTTTGGTGCTGGCCACTCTGTTCGTTCCTTCGATCGTGTTGCTGGTTCCGCTGTATCTGACGGTCGTAAATGTGCCTTTTCTGAATATCAGCATGATCGACACGTTCTGGGCGGTATGGCTTCCGGCGGGAGCGAGCGCGTTCAACATCGTGATCATGAAGCGGTTCTTCGACAGCCTGCCCCGTGAGATCTTCGAGGCTGCCAGGGTCGACGGTGCCGGTCCGTTCCGGCTCTTCTGGTCGATTGTCCTACCGATGTCGCGACCGATCGTTGGCGTCGTCTCGGTCTTCGCCGTTATAGGAGAGTGGAAAGATTACCTGTGGCCGTTGTTGGTGTTGCGGAATCCAGACCTGCAGCCGCTGTCGGTGCGACTCCCGACCCTGGAGCCCTCGACGCAGCTCGACATCTTCCTCGCGGCGCTGCTGATCTCGTCGGTTATCCCGATTGCACTCTTCCTGATCTTCCAGCGGATGTTCCTGCGGGGCAGCGGCCTCAGTGGGGCCATTAAGGGCTGACAGGATCTCAGAGACGCGCGAAGACGGTTTCGCAGAACCTAAGTGAGTTTGCCGGAAGTACGACGCCGGCAAGCTGAGTAGCTAGCCGATGATCGCTCTGTCCGCAGGGCCGCCGACTCTCCTCCTCCCTCTGGCGGTCCTCCGGCCCGGGCGGGCCATATTTCCCCTTCCGCAGGGCCGCCATGCCCCCATTCCTGTGGCGGTCCTGCGGCTTGGGGGTTCGCAGCAGCCTCGCCTCGTTGCTTCGGGCTTACGTACGGATCGGCCTGCCGGGACGTTCGGCGTGAGCCAACTCACGTGGCGACCCGTAGGATCGACGCATGCGACTACGCCATCCTCTGCCGCTGCTGGTCGCCGGCGCGGCCGGCCTGCTCGTCCTCGCCTTCGCGGTCGTCCAGCTCGGCCCTCCCACCGCGGGCCCGACCGGGGGCGCCGGCGCGTCGGGCGCCGGAGTCGCCGCCTCCGACGAGACCTCCAGCCCGGGCAACGGCGCCACCGCCACATTCCCGGCCCTCGCCAGTGCCATCGCCAACGCGAGCAACGGCGCCACCGGGTCAGCGCCCGCTACCCAGGGCGGCGGCTCGCCACCCAACCCGACCCTGACGCCGGTCGCAACTGCGGTCGCGACGCGCGCTCCGGCCAGCTCGTCCCCGTGTCCGATCTTCCCGGCCTCGAACGTGTGGAACAGGGACATCTCGAAGCTGCCGGTCGCCGCCAACTCGGCGGCCATGATCAACGCCATAGGCGCGTCCAAACCGCTGCATCCGGACTTCGACGCCATCGGTGACGGCATCCCCTACAACGTCGTGACCTCGAGCACGCCCAAGTACAAGGTCAGCTTCGACTATGCCGACGAGTCGGACCCGGGTCCGTACCCGATCCCGGCCAGCCCCAAGATCGAGAAGGGGTCGGACCGCCACATGCTGCTGCTCGACACGAGCGCCTGCCGGCTGTACGAGCTGTACGACGCCACCAAGTCCGGCTCGACCTGGCATGCCGGTTCGGGCGCGATCTGGAACCTTCGATCGAACGCCCTGCGACCCGCCGGCTGGACAAGCGCCGACGCGGCCGGGCTGCCCATCCTGCCGGGGCTCGTCCTCTACAGTCAGGTGCAGTCGGGCGTCATCAACCATGCCATCCGCTTCACCGCCCCGGCCACCTGCGGTTACATCTACCCCGCCCGACACCAGACCGCCGACCCGTGCTCGAACCTCCCGCCGATGGGACTTCGGGTCCGCCTCAAGGCCTCCGTGGACATCTCCGGCTTCGGACCCCAGGCACGGGTCGTGCTGACCGCGCTCAAGCGCTACGGCATGATCCTGGCCGACAACGGGTCGCCCTGGTACATCACCGGCGAGCCGAGCTCACACTGGAACGACGACCAGCTCCACCTTTTGCAGACCCTGACGGGCGCCGACTTCGAGGTGGTCGACACCAGCAGCCTGCGCAACGGCTGAGCCCGGATCCTTCGGCCCCGGGCAGCGCGGTGCGCCGCCGCCCCACCCGTACTTTTATGGGAGTGGAGGGGCGGAGGGGTCGCGCTAACCTGCCGGCATCTCTTCCGTGGGCTTGCCCGCACCGCCACCTCGAGCAGTAGGAGCCTCCGTGCTCATCCCGTTCATCGGGTACGCCCTTGGTCGCCGATTCATCGGCTACGTGGAGTGCACCGGGGAGCGCCTCACCGACCTGCTGAACCGCACGGAGTCGGTCGTCATCCGTGAGGCCTACGTCGAGAGCTTCGAAGACGACACCGTCGTGAACCTCGGCGACGGCGAGGTCGACCGCTCGATCCTCTACGCGGTCGAAACATCCGATGCTCGCGGCGAGGAGGCCCGCCGCATCAGCACCGTTCGCCACAGGCTGCAGGTCCAGATCGGCCCGTACAGCGCCCTGGGTCTGTTGCACGCCGCGCCTGGCCAGATGCCGCTGCCGTACCTGACGTCGCGCGGCCCGATGATCCCGCTCTCGGACGCAACGCTGGGGTTTGCCGTGCGAGGTTCCCTGACTCTGCGGGACGTCGGCACGTTGATCGTAAACCGGGACCTGCTCGACTGGGTCCGGGCGACCGACGAGCAAGCCGCCGCCTTCCCCGGCGTGCCGGTGGTCGCCGATCGCGCCTGACCGCCGGCACTCGCGCCTCCGCTCGTCCGCCCCGCCCGCGCCTTCGTCCGCCGCCCCTCAAGACAGTCCGTCTGCGGCCGAAGCCTCCGCTACCGGGTTGCGTCCTGGCAACACCGCAGGAGGACGGATCGATGTGCTGGTCGGAACCGCGCGGCGGACCCTCGGGACGGCAGCCGGGCGTGGCCCGCGTCGTCTCAAAGGCCGAGTGTTTCTCGGATGGTCTTGAGGCCGGCCACCACATTCGCGACGTGTTCCTCGAACGGGACCCCGAGCTCCTCGGCGCCGCGCACGAGCTGGTCGCGCGGGACCTGTCGGGCGAAGCCTTTGTCCTTCATCTTCTTGACGACGGCGTGCGGGTCCACTTCGTCGAGGCTCCGGTTCGGCCGAACGTAGGCCACGGCGATCACAAAGCCCGAAAGCTCGTCGCAGGCGTAGACGGTCTTCGCCAGGAGGCTCGTCCGGGGGACGCCGGTGTGGTCGCCGTGGCCCAGGACGGCCTCGACCACGACCTCGGGGTAGCCGAGACGCCGCAGCTCCTCGGCCCCGCGCATGGGGTGGGTCTCGGGGAAGCGCTCGTAGTCGAAGTCGTGAAGCAGGCCGGCGACGCGCCAGGTCTCGAGCTCCGGGCCGGCGATGGCGAAGCGGTTGGCGCCATACCACGCCACCGTCGCCTCGACCGCAAGGCCGTGCTTGCGAAGCGCCTCGCTCGGCGACCATTCCGTCAGAAGTTGCCACGCATCCGCGCGAACAGGGTTGGCCATGGAAGCCTCCTGGCGGGGAGCGTACCATCGACGCAAGGTGGCCGGCACGGTCCGGCGACATCAGACCGAGATGCGGGAGGGGAACATCGATGAGCCGTCTACGAGTGGCGCTGGTCCAGCTCGCCGCCGACCAGGACGTGGCCGCGAACGTGGAGCGGGCGGTCGCGCTCGTCCGGCAGGCCGGCGAGATGACGCCGCAGCTGGTGGCGTTGCCGGAGATGTTCCTGTACCGCGGCCCTGCCTCGGGCCTGCGAGAGTCGGCCGGCGAGCTCCCCGGCCCGATGACCGAACCCTTCGCCGAGCTGGCACGCGCCCTCGACACGTGGATCCTGCTGGGCAGCCTGGCCGAACGATCGGCCGATCCACAGCGCCCCTACAACACCTCCGTCCTGCTCGACCCGTCCGGCCAGGTTTGCGCGACCTACCGCAAGCGGCATCTCTTCGACGTCTCTATCGACAACGGCCCGTCCGATCGCGAGTCCGCGCGGACGACACCCGGTGAGCAGGGCGTCGTGGCGGTGATGCAGGGCGTGGCCCAGGAGGCGGACGTGCGCATCGGCCTCAGCATCTGCTTCGACCTCCGCTTTCCGGAGCTCTACCGCGAGATGACGGCCGCGGGGGCGGTGGTGCTGGCCGTGCCCGCGAACTTCACCGAGGCCACGGGGCGGGACCACTGGGAAGTGCTGCTGCGCGCCCGAGCGATCGAGAATGGCGCCTTCGTCGTTGCCCCGGCGCAATGCGGCATCGGCGGCGGCGTGCCGACCCATGGCCGCAGCATGATCGTGGATCCGTGGGGGACCGTGATCGCGCAGGCGCCGGACGGCCCGGGCGTGGTCGTGGCCGATCTCGAGATGGAGCGAGTGGTCCAGGTGAGGCGGCAACTCCCGACGCAGCCGGCGCGCTGAGGATCGCAGGCGCCGCACCCCGGGCTCCCCGGGCCGCCCCGCCTGCCCCTTTCGCAGACTACCGGCGCGGACGCCTCAGGCGGCGCCCCACCTTTGCTGCAGCGGCAATTCCGCCTCGTCCCCTTGGGATTGGGACCCTTCGCCCGCCGGCATGGCAGGCTCGTCGAGCAGTGAGATCAGCTGCTCTCGGCTGACCAGGGCGAACGGGAAGCGGCTGACCAGGGCGGGATCGCTCGTCCAGCGGATTGTCAGTTCCGTGATCGGGATGAAGTGCGGGTCCGGGGACTCGAGGAACTGCTTCATCGAGCCGTACGCGTGGACGTGGAGGTTGCCGCGCAGGCTGTAGCCGGGCGTGACGATCGTGGTCTTGCGGCGTTCCTTCTGGACGACCGGGGCACCGGGGCGACTGGTCGTCATGACGGTGCGCTCCGCGACCAGGACGATCTGGTCCAGGCGGACCCAGAGCGTGCCCCTCTGATGGTCGGGATCCGGCAGGTTGCCGTGGCCGAGGTGGGCCAGCGACGCTTCCTGGAGCCGGATGAACCCCTGCTGCATGTTCATCCAATCGGTCAGTCGCGGGAACTGGCCCGTGCAGATCTGGCCCGAGATCTGGAAGCCGTTGCCGAAGATTTCGACGTCGACGATCGGTCCGGCCTCGACGTCTTCGCGCGACTCTCGCCACGGGTCGTTGGCCTGCGCAACCGGCGCACCGAGCGTGCCCCAAACGGGGTCGAAGCCGGAGGCAGTGCCGAACTCGCCGTCGTTTCGGCCGGATCGAGGGTCGCCCAGCCGAATGAACGGAGAGTCCTCCTGCGCTTCGGAGCCGGGGCCGAACTCGACGTCGCGCTCCGGCGCGTCGCCCGGTCGAAAGCCCCCGAAGAACCCAGGTCTGCCGCCCATTGCCTTTCCTGCGTAGCACCAATGAGGTGCGACTGGCGCACCCGTTCTAGTTGTCGGCACCCGGCCAGAGATCTGAACCCCGGTCAATGGGCGCCGTGTTTCGCTACATGCCTGCCACGATGGCGGGCCTCCCTTGCGGAATCCTGAACCAGCCGGGCCGCTCTGGACATTCCCCGACCGTGGCAATCCAGCGACCGTACCCGACACTACGCCAGGCGGCGGACCGCGCACGGGACCCGGTTGACGGCGCGCACAGCCCCCGCCTGGGGGCGCGGCGGCCCGGATCCACCCTCCCAGCCACTCGCCCGCGGCCTTCTCAGCCCTCGTCGGCGGGCGGCTCCCCCGGGAGCGCGAGCGTGAAGGCTGCGCCCCCGCTTGTCTTCGCCGGCTCGAGCCAGAGCTCGCCGCCCATGGCCTGCAGGAGCTGACGCGACACGTAGAGGCCGAGTCCGGTGCCCTCGCCGCTGGGCTGGCCCGCGCCCCGCGTGAAGCGGGTGAAGAGGCGCCGGCGATCCGCCTCGGCAACTCCCGGCCCATGGTCGGTGATCGTGACGTGGATCCGATCGATCGCGTCGTCGACGCGAACGGCCACTTCCACACGGCCCTCGCGCCCGCCGTACTTCACGGCGTTGTCCAGCAGCGCCCACAGCACCTGGTCCAGCTGATCCGGGTCCGCCACGGCCAGCCAGCCGCGGGCATCGTCGGTCAGCTCGAGGGTCGCGCCGGTCGCGTTGAGGGCCTCCCAGGCGCGCCGGACACGTGGCGCCATCGCGATCACCTCGGGCTCGGCGCGCAGCACCCCCGCCTCGAGGCGAGTGACGGTCAGGAGCTGGCGAACCAACCGTGTCAAACGGCCCGACTGCTCGGCCACGATCGCCAAGCGGCGATCCGTCTCGGCGTCCGTTGTGGTCGTCCGGAGCTGCTCCACGTAGGCGCGGATGCTGGTCAGCGGCGTCTGCAGGTTGTGACTGACGCCGCGCAGGAACTCGTCCTTGGCGGCGTCGAGCTCGCGCAGCTGGGCGTTCTGGCTCTCGATTCGGCCGAACAGCTCGGCGTTGCGCAGGGCCACGCCGACTTCGCTGGCGAACAGCTCGAGGAGATCCTGGTCGGCGCGCTCCCAGTTGCGGGTCGCCGGCACATGGCCGGTGAGCACCCCCAGGGTTTCGGCGCCGGCGCGTATCTCGGCCCGGACCGGGCCCGGGTCGCCGGGGATCCGCTCCTCACGGGCGACGGCGTCGGCCCTCCCGAGCCTGGCCTGGCAATCGATCAGGCTGAAGATCTGGCGGGCGTCGCGCTCGGCCTGGGCCAGGAGCGGAGCCACTCCCTGGCTCGGGGCGTAGGCGGCGATCGCGGTCAGGAGGGCGGCAAGCTCGGCGTTGCGGCGCTGGGCGTCGGCGGCGATGCGGTTGTGGCTCTCGGCCAGACGGGCCAGTTCGTCGTCGCCGGTGAGATGGATCGGCGGGCTGGATTCGCCGGCCGCTACGCGCTCTACGGCGGTGGTGATGCGGCGCAGCGGCGCGGTCAGGCTGCCCACGACCAGGGCGGCCACGAGCAACCCGAAGAAGCCGGCCCCGGCGATGGCGAGGGCCAGCAGGCTGGTGACGGCGCGCTCGTTGCTCTCCCAGCCTGCGGCGATGACGATGATTCCGAAGACGGCGAGCGGCAGGAGGGCCGCGACGATGAGGCCGATCGTCAGCAGAACGCGGAACGGCAGGTCGAGGCCGCGACCTCGGGCGCGCGCATCTTCCGGGCGGTCGGCCGAGCGTTCGGCTTCGCCCGGTCGGTCGACTTCGGCCGCAGGCTGCTCAGGCGTCGTCACGGCTCGCGACCAGGCGGTAGCCGACGCCCCGAACGGTCAGAAGGTGGACCGGCTTGCCGGGATCGACCTCTACCTTCTGGCGCAGCCGGCGCATCGATACCCAGACGTAGGACGGGTCGGCCTCCTCGGTCTCGGTCCAGCCGCGAGCCAGGAGAGTCTCCGTCGTGACGATGTCGCCGAGATTGGCCGCCAGGGTCTGGAGCAGCCGCGACTCCGTCGGGCTCAGCTGAACGTCCGTGCCGGCCACCGTCGCGGCCCGACGATGGAGGTCGAGCGTGAGGTTCGGCCCCAGGACCAGCGACTGACGCGGGATGCGGTCGCCCAGCCGGCGCAGGACGCGTTGGATTCGGGCCCGCAGCTCGGGGTAGTGGTACGGCTTGGAGACGTAGTCCTCGGCGACCTCGTCGAGGAGGCGAGCTTTGCTGTCGGCCGTGTCGATCGCGGACAGGACGATGATCGGCAGGTCCGCCTCGGCCTTGATCCGGCGCGCCAGGGCCAGGCCATCGATGCGCGGCATCATCAGGTCCAGGAGGATCAGGTCCGGCCAACCGGCATCCAGGCGCCGCAGCGCCTCCTGGCCGTCACGGGCAGTCGCCACGTCGTAGCCATCCTCGCGGAGTTGCTCGGCCAGTACGACGAGCAGGTTCGGGTCGTCGTCGACTAGCAGGATCCGTCGCGGCCTGTGCTCGTTCATTCGCGCTGCATGCCTCCCCGCGAGAGCGCCGGTCTCGTTGTCGCGAGTATAGGTGGGGGAGTGGCGCTGCGAGCCGGCGGCTGGCGGCCAGCGCGCGGCGCGGCGGTGTGGCACGGCTGCCTGGGACGACCGGCGTCAATCCTGCAGATTTCCGGCCCAGCCGGACAGATTCGGGGCGAATGCGTGGCTCGGGCATGCGCACCGGAGCGAATCGGGCCGCTGGCCGACCGAGACGGTCGCTGGGACGAGTAATCGGTCCCGTCTGGGCCCTCGTTGAGACACGATGAGCCCGTGGGGTCCGCCGAACCCGCCAGATCGCCGATTCCTGTTCGGCCCAGCCGGACAGATGCGAGGTGTCGGGTCGCCGCCGGAGAGATGGCCGCAGCTGCCACCCGGCGAGTCGGGTGTCGCCCAGGCGATACCGGGTCGCGCGACATCGAGCGAAGCTTCCGTCAGACCAACGATGGAGCGCCAGATGCTTGTGGATCAGCCGGGTTCGTCGAAGGCAATCCTGCCGCTAGGAGTGCGGCTGCTCGCGTGGGTGTTGATCTACACCGGTCTGCTCGGGCTGCTCTGTGTCGTGGTGGCGGCGCTTGCGATGGGCCTGGACTTCGTGCCGGTCTGGCTTGTCCTGGGCGGGCTGACGATCGGAGTTACCGCCGCAGGTGTGGGCCTCCACTACGGATACGCGTGGCCGGTGACCTGGCTGAAGATGCTCCTTGGCCTCGCTGTCGTGGTGGCGATCGCGGTCTTCGCGGTCGAACCGCTGCTCGTGTACGTGGCCGGCATCCAGATCGCGCTCGCCGGGATGGTGCTCGTCGCGCCGATCCACTACCTGGAACAAACGGGCGTCCGCGCCGCACTTCGCCCTCCCAGGACCGAAAGGGTCGATAGAGTGCCCCCACTCGCAAGGCGATTGGCATCGCCTCTGCGATCGATCGGTGGCATCGGTCTGGCAGCCATGGGCGCTTTCGCGGCGGCCGCCCAGGCAATCACTTACTTCCAGACGAGCGATGGCCGGGACGCTGCGTGGGCGCTGATCGGGCTGTTCCTGGTGGCTGAGCTCTACGCCGTTCCGGCGATCGTCGTCGGGATCTTCATCTGGCTGGGATCGCCGGGTCGTGTGGCCGTCCTCATCGGCCTCGCACTGTCGCTGATGACCGCGGTGCAACTGGGCGTCGCGGTCGGCGCCGTCGTCATCGTCCCGATCGGGGTCTCGGCCGCCCTTGCCGTTGGCCTGCTGGCGCCGAGCAATGTCCGACGGCCCGCGACCTACTCCGCCTTCGGGTCGAAGTAGCGGCAGCGCGGGGCGACGGGGCAGTGCTCGCAGTCGGGGCGTTGGGCGTGGCACGTCCGGCGGCCGTGGGTGATCAGCGAGACGTGGGCCTCATACATCTGCTCGGGGGCCAGCATCGCCAGGTACAGGTCGTGGGCCTGGTCCGGGTCCGCGTTCGGCGGGATCAGGCCGATGCGCTGGCTGACGCGCAGGACGTGCCGATCCACGGGCATCAGCGGCGTGCCGAAGCTGAACAGCAGCACCACTGACGCGGTCTTCTTTCCGATGCCGGGGATGGCGGCCAGCCAGTCGCGGGCCTCCAGCGGCGGCTTCGCGGCCAGGAAGTCCAGCGAGTAGTTGCCGCCGTTGGCGCGCAGGGCGCTGAGCGCGGCCGGGATGCGCGGCGCCTTCTGGTTGGCCATGCCGCCGGGGCGGATGACGTCGGTCAGTTCGGCCAGCGGGGCCGCCTCCACAGCCGACCAGTCGGGCGGGGGCAGATTCGGGAGGCCGCGGCCGCCCCAGCCGGGAAGCGCGCGCGGTTCGGTGGAGGCGGCGACGGGCGCCGCGGCCGATGTGTAGGCGGCGCGGAGCGCCTCGAAGGCGACCTCGGCGTTGATGTCGGCGCTGTTGGCGGACAGGATCGTGAGGATCAGTTCGCTCACGGGGTCCAGGCGAGGCTGCCAGACAGGTCGGCCGTTGGCTTCGGCCAGCCGATCGAGGACGAAGGAGACGAGGCCCGGGCGTTTGGCGTCGAGCTTGCGCGCCCAGGCGCGGGCGACCTGTTCGGGGCCGAGCTTTCGGGGGCGGGAGGTCGACTTCGGCTTCGACCTGGCGGGCGCAGCCGACCTGGCGGGCATAGCCGACCTGGCGGGCGCAGCCGATCGGCCGACCTGCGGTCGAGCCGTCGGGCTCATGCGGGCGACGCTTGCCTTTCGGCCGCCAGCGCGCCGACCCCGACGAGTCGCGCGAGCCGCTCCCCGGCGGACGTGACCAGCGGCGCTGCCTTCGCCATGGCGTCGCGGAGCGCCATCGGCCGGTCGACGACCGGGACCGCGATGCAGCCCTGGCCCGCGAGAACCGCCGCTCCCTCCGCCGTCACGCCGCCGCCCACCGCCAGGCACGGAACCCCGGCCGCGGCCGCGCGCCTGGCCACGCCGAGGGCCGTCTTGCCGAAAGCCGTCTGCGCATCGACCTGGCCCTCGCCGGTGATGACGAGGTCCGCCACCGCGAGGCGCGCATCGAAGCCCGTCTCCTGCATCACCAGCTCCACGCCGGGGATCAGCTCGAACGAGCGGAGATGCGGAGCCAGGCACATCAGCCCGAAGCTGGTCCCGCCGGCGGCGCCGGCGCCGGGTTCCTCACGTGCCTGCACACCGGCGGCGGCCTCCAGCAGGTCGGCGTAGCGGGTGAGCCAGGCTTCCAGGTACGAGGTATCCTCCGGCCAGGCGCCCTTCTGCAGGGAATAGACGGCGGCCGCTCCCTGCTCGCCGAGGAGTGGGTTGGTGACGTCGCAGGCCACGCGCAGCTCCAGCTCCGCTAGGCGCACGTCCAGACTCGCAAAGTCGACGGCCGCCAGATCGGGGATCGGTCCGGGGAGTGGCTCCGGGGAGCCGCCGCGATACCACACCCCGAGCGCACGCAGCAACCCCGAGCCACCGTCTGTGGTTGCGCTGCCTCCGACTCCCATGACCACGTGCCGAACGCCCGCGTCGAGGACCGCCCGCAGGATCTCGCCCGTCCCCTCTGTCGTGGCCGCGAGCGGGGCGCGCGGCTCATCGGCGGGCAGGCGCGACAGCCCCGACGCCTCGGCCAGCTCCACCGCACCCCTCTCCAGGTCGAGCGAGCGCAGCCAGCGCGCCGTCAGCGGCCGGCTCAGCGCGTCGTGGGCCGGGCACTCCTGCCACTCCCAGCCGCCGCTCTCGGCGATCGCCGCGAGCGTGCCCTCGCCGCCGTCGGCGAGCGGGGCCAGGATCAGCTCGTCGCCCGGGCGAGCCCGCGACCAGCCCGCAGCCAGGGCCCGCGCCACCTGGACGGAGGTCAGCGAGCCCTTGAAGGAATCGGGGGCGAGCAGGACTCGCAGCCGTCGAGCCTCCGCGCCCCTCATCGGGGCTCGGCCGCCGGCGAGGCCGTGACTTCCGGAGCGGCTTGCGTGACTGCGGGCGGCGGGGCTGCGGCCAGGCGCCGCTTCTCCAGGTACTCGGGGATGCGGATCATCGGCGGCCTCTCGTGGTCGGCCAGATCCATGACCTCCAGGCCGAGCTTGCCCCCGCCGGACCGCGGCAGCTTCATCGTCGAACCGAGCTCCGCAAACAGACTCGCCTTGTGCTTCTCCTCGAGCCGCTTCATGACCGCCTGGAGGATGACGAAGCTCATTCGCGAGAGACCCTCGAGCTCCTGGTTGCGGTGGATCCGCCGCTCCAGGTCCACCTGGCCGAGCCCCTCGAGCCCGCACCTCTCCGCGACGTCGATCAGGTGCCCGATCTCGACTGCATAGCTCGTGAAGAACGGGATCGTCTCCAGGAGAGTCCGGCGCCCGGCGTACTCGCCGGAGAGCGGCTGGATCAGGCCGGACAGCTCGGGGTAGAAGAGGTTGATGAGCGGGCGCGCGACCAGCTCGGTGACTCGCCCGCCGCCGCCCACCTTGAGGACGCCGCCTTCGACGATCGGCCGGCGGTAATAGCCCTTGACGTACTGCAGCCGCTCTTCGGCGATGAGCGGGCCCAAGGTGCCGTAGACCATCCGCGGATGCCAGTTGCGCACGTCCGTGTCGGCCCAGACGATGATGTCGCCGCTGGTCTCGTACAGGCTCTTCCAGAGCGCTTCGCCCTTGCCGCAGTAGCTGCCGTAGCGAGTCAGCACCTGGGAGTGGATCGCGACCCGAGCTCCCTCCGACGCGGCGATTTCGCGCGTCTCGTCGGTGGAGTCGGAGTCCATGAGCAGGAGCTCGTCGACCAGCGGGTGGCGCTCCATCAGGTCGCGTCGAGCCCGGCACACGATGGTGCCGATCGTCTCGGCCTCGTTGAGGGCCGGCAGCACCAGGCTGACGGTCAGGCCGGCCTGTTCCTTGAGATGGACCAGGCGGTCGAGGTCGGCGAACTCGCGGTGATGGAAGTTGGACTCGCCGAACCAGCGCTCCACTCGGAGCGGCACCGCGCGCGACTCGTTGGCCGCCTTTTCGGCCGCGGCCAGCGTCTCCGCCCGCTTCTCGAGCCGATCGAATGTGGCCTCGCCGATCGCCTCGCGCGTCTTGACGACGATCACCGTCTTGCGCGAGCGTGTCGCCACCGCCTCCGGTAGCGCGCCGAAGAGGAACGTCCGGCCGTTGTCGGTGGCCGGGAAGGCTGACGCGCCCATCACGACCACGTCGGCCTGCTCAGCCTCGTGGAGGATGGCATTGCGCACGTTCGGCGCCTCGAGAACGGTCTGCTCCACGTGGCCGTCGGCGTGCTGGCGAATGAAGTGGGCCAGTGCTTTCGCTGCCTGCGAGCGGATGGTCGAGCTCAGGCCCGCGGGCACCACGTGGAGGGCGACGACGTTTCCGCCGCCGCGACGGGCCAGGGAATCGGCGAATTGGAGGGCCAGCTCGGCGTGGGGGCCGCCTCGGATCGGCACGAGAATCCGCCCGATCTGCATCGGCGCGCCCTGCTTGACGACGGCTATGTCACACGGCGAGTCTCGAACGACCTCGTCGATCGTCGAGCTGAAGACGGGCGGTTCGGCGCCCGGCCTGGGCGCGGAGGGCTTGCCGCCCCAACCGAAGACGATCAGCTGCGCGTCGAGCTCGGTCGCCGCCTCGATCACGCCTTCCGCGGCGCGCCGCCCGATGCGGACGACGGTGTGGACCGTCACTCCCTCAGGCGCGTAGTCGAGGACCCGCTGCAGCAGCCGGCGGGCCTGCCGGGCCTTGGTGGCGCCCTCGCTGAGAGGCGTTCCCTCGGGCACCTCCACGATCCCGAGCACGGTCAGGCTGCCGCTCTTGCGGTCGAGCAGGGCGGCTCCGATCCGGACCAGCTCCTCGGCGGTCAGCGGGTTGGCGACGGGGATCAGGATCCGTGCGGGAAGCGGCGAGCGCGTCATTCGGCCGCCCGCTTCCGCGCCGCGCCGCCGGCCTTCGCCGCCTCGGTCCAGTGCTCGACGAGATACGGCTTGAGCAGCTCGAACTCGCGAGCCTGGCGCTCCACCCGCTCCTCGGCCTGTTCGGTGGAGAGGCGCCGGTTCTCGATCACGAAGCGGCCGACGCGCCCGAAGTAGATCGGCACGAACGCCGCAACCAGTCGCTCGGTCGGCACCCCGCCGAAGCTTGCCGAGACGAGCAGGTCGTAGAAGACGCGGGCCCACAAGTCGTCGGGGAAGTGGAAGCCCGCAACGAGGTCCGACAGCTCGTCGGTGGCAGGCAGCCCGTCGCTGCCGGCGGAGCCCTGACACGACTCGGCCGTGAGACCCAGCTTGCGCGCCGCGGCCTCGGCCATCGCCCCGGCCTCCCCGGCCAGCTCGACCACGCTCTTGTAGTTGTCCGGCCCGAGCATCCCGCGCCATGTGTCGGCGACCGTCAGCGCCCCGGCGTGGAACTGGCTCAGCAGACGCAGCGTGTTGACCTCCAGGGGCGCCGGATCGGCGTACCGCTCGAATCCGTAGGCCGGCACCTCGTGGCTGCCGGAAATCTCCAGCCAGCGATTGGCGTTGTCTTTGGCCATGCCCAACAGCGTCCCGACGACCTCACGGAACATCGGGCCCAGGTCCGCCCCGGGATCCTTGGGGTCGTGGATCTTGGCGCCGAGGCGGCTCTGGCAGACGGCGAAGCCGCCGGTCAGCGCGGTCGTCGTCATCCAGATGTCGATGCCGAAGCGCGATACGTCCGGCGTCCAGGTCTCCTGGGCGAGATAGTCGCGGATCAGGTCACCGCTGATGCCGAAGTCGCCGCCGATCGGCTGGCGGATGCGGTGGCCGTACAGTGCCCGCGTCACGGGATAGGTGACGGTGTTGGTGATGGTGCCGTCGTACTTGTGGCGGGAGTAGAGCGGCGTCACGAAGTCGTAGCCACCCTTGAGGATCGGCCCGGCCAGCAGCTCGATCCATTCCGGGACGATCGAGCGCAGGTCCGAATCCACCACCACCAGGGCCCCGACATCGAGCGCGGCGGCCATCTCGAGGATGGTCCGCAGGGCGGCCCCTTTGCCTCCCACGCCGTCGACGTCGGGATAGGTCAGGCTGACCCGATCGAGCCGGTTCTTCGGGTGGACGAGAAGGATCTGCTCGACGTATCCAGGCGGCTCGGTTTCAACGACCACCCGCTGCGTTCCGTCCGGGGAGCCTGCGTCGGCGTTCACCAGAACGGGGCGAAGATCCGGGAAGTACTGGACCAGGCCGGCCTGGGCAGCCCGAACCACGTGGCCGATCGTGGCCGCGTTGCGATAGCTCGGGATGCCGACCATGATGTCGGCACAGCCGAGTCGCGCGATCTCATCCCGAATGGCAGGCGTCAGCGCACTCGCAGGCATCCGGTGCACCGTACCACGCCGCCGGACCGAGCGGCCAGTCCCGGCCTGAAACCGCGGGTCGCCGTTTGGGGGCTTGGTCGGCGCTCAGCGGGATCTGATGGGCACCACGACCCAGTCGCCGGGTCCACCGCCAGGCTGATAGCGGCCGTTGGCGGGCTTGTAGGCCAGCTCACGAAAACCCTGGGCGTGCCAGGTCAGAGCCAGCGAGCCGACGGGCGTTCGAACGAATGGCGTGATCCGAACCAGGTAGTCGGCCTTGAGGGCGGTGTCGAGCAGCCGCTTGCGCTCGAGGAGAGGCAGATCGACCAGGCTGTCTCCGTCAATCAGCAACAGATCTACAGCCACGAACGCGATGGGGCGGTCCGGGTCCAGTTGGCGCTTGGGCTCGGGCACTCGGATGCGGCCGCCGACGAGCATGTGGGTCAGGAGCTCGCCTTTGGTCGGGGTCTCCATCGCTCTCATGTCGAGGCCCCTTGTGTCCTGGGTCGGCTCGACCGTCAGATAGCCGTCCAGGATGAGCTCGTCGGTCAGCGCCGCGGCAGCTATGGCCTGGGCTACGTCGGCGAACTCCGCGGTGGAATCGAGCCCGTCCTCATCGGTCAGAGTCACCGCCGGCGACCCGTCCGGCCCGCGTCCAACGCGGACGATGACGCGCACGCCGCTCCAGGCCGGCTCGATGATCGGATCGTTGATGGAGCGAATGCCCTTCTTCCCGAAGGCCTGGGGGCGCCACTCGGCGGGGTCGATCGGGGGCGGTGGGTCGGCCTTGCGGCGCAGAGGCGGCATTTGCCGATTCTAGACCCAGTTCGATTGATGCCGGCGCCACCACCGCTGACCGGCGGACGCGCACCCGGAACTGCTACTTCGCGTAGCCCCTGGGGTGGGCGCGTTGCCACGTCCAGGCCGATCCGATGATCTGCTCGAGGGTGCCCATGCTGGCGTTCCAGCCCAGCTTCTCGTGCGCCATCTGCGGGCTGGCGACCAGGATCGGCGGATCGCCCGGGCGACGTGGGCCAATCTTGACGGTGATCGGTCGGCCGACGACGGCTTCCGAAGCGGCCACGACCTGGCGGTTGCTGAAGCCGGTGCCGCTCCCCAGGTTGCAGATCAATGGCTCGCACGGCCCCGACGCCGGGCCGGTGCGCGTGTCCGCAGGATTCGTGGCCTCGAGCGCGAGCATGTGCGCCCGAGCCAGGTCCTCCACGTGGATGTAGTCGCGGACGCATGTCCCGTCGGGAGTGGGGTAGTCGTCGCCGAAGAGAGTGACCCGGCGCCCGGCCGCTGCCGCCCCAAGCACGCACGGGATGAGGTGCGTCTCCGGGTTGTGTCCCTCGCCGCAGGCGGGGCTCGCGCCGGCGGCGTTGAAGTAGCGCAGGATCACGCTCCGCAGTCCGTAGCCGTGGCCGTACCAGCGAATCGCGCCCTCGACGCAGCGCTTCGTCTCGCCATAGGCGCTGATCGGGCGAATCGGGTCCGTCTCGACGATGGGCGTCCGCTCGGGCATGCCGTACGTCGCCGCCGTGGAGCTGAAGACGATGCGCCGTGTCCCCGTCGTGCGCATCGCTTCGAGCAGCGCGACGCCGCCGGCGACGTTCTCGCGGAAGTACTTCGCCGGGTCCGTCATCGACTCGCCGACGATCGACTTGGCGGCGCAGTGGAGGACTGCGTCGATGTGATGCCGCTCCAGCAACGCGGCCACGGCGGCCGTGTCCCCGTAACTGCCGACCTCGAGTCGGGCCGACGGCGAGACCGCTCCGCGGTAGCCGGTCGACAGGTCGTCGAGGACGGTGACCTCGTGACCAGCGGCCACCAGCGCCTCGACCGATACCGAACCGATGTACCCGGCACCGCCGGTGACGAGAATGCGCATTCAGTCTCCTCTGAATCTTCGCAGGAGCCCTTTGCGGCGAGGCTCCTTGGTCGCGCTCGAATCCGAATCGGCCGGCTCTGCGTCGTCGGCGCCAGACTCGCCGGGACCGCCGTTCCCGGTCAACTTCTCGGAGGGTGAAAGCGGGCTCGTGCCCGGCGCTTGGGGCCGACCTCCGGCCGGCCGCAGGGCCGGATCTCCCGCCTCGGTTGCGGTGGCCTCGTCTGCCTTGCCCGCGTTGCCCGAGCCGTCCGCCTCGCCGCCCAGGACCAGGGCCACGGCCTCGCGCAGTGCTTCCGACTCCGCGTCCTCCTCGGTGGCCTCCTCGCCCGCCGCCCGAGGGGCCGCGGGAAGGACAATGGGCTCGCGCCGGCCACCGCGAGCATCGAGCTCCGCGGCCTCCGGCTCCCCCTGGGCGATCCATTCGGAGGCGCGCTCGGCGGCTGCCAGCTCGGCCGAGGCGAGCTCCGCGGCCATTAGCTCGGCTTCCTCGTCGGCTCCGGTCGGTGGCACAGCGTCGTGCTCACTCACCTCACGCTGCGCGGCCCGCAACTCGGCTGCGCGCAGGTCCGCCTCCAGGGCGTCAAGGTCGATTCGCCGGGTCGGCGCCGGACCCAGCTCCTCGGCCGCCACTAGCTCGGCGACTCCAAACACGCCCTCGTCCAGCTCGGCCGCCTCCCGCTCCTCGGCCGCCGCGTCGACTTCGGTCGCGTCCAGGTCGGTCGCCTCCGCCACCAGCGCGAGGCGCATGGCGATGCTCTCGTCTTCGCCCGTGGCATCGACGGCCCCGAGAATCTCGCCCAGCCTGTCCTCGGTTTGGTCCGGGGCCCGAGCGGCCCGCCCGAGGTGCGCCTCGATGACCACGTCGTCCGTTTCGTCGACAGCCTCGATGGCCGCGGCCGACTCCGCGGCGGCGAACGGGTCATCCGCCCGCGCTCGAAGCTTCAGATCCTCCGGCAGCAGGTTACGGTGGGCTCGATCGCCAAGCGCCTGATGCGCCTTGGGGCGAGGGGGCGCCTGAGGTCGCGGAGCCGCCTCCGCCGCGGCCGCAGCGGCCGCGGCGGCCTGGCGACCGGCCTGCCGCCGCTCCGCCAGCGGTTCGGCGGGGAGTTGTGGGAGTGGCTTGCGGGTCTCGTCCACCGCCTCCTTGCCCCGCTTCCCCGGTTTGCCGCCGCCTGCTCGCGCGTCGACGCCCCCGTCCTGGGCGGCCGCGGCGCGCCGCCGGCCCAACGCCTCAAGGCGCTGCGCGGCCAGCAGCGGCAGGTCCGGCTGCTCCGAACCGGGCGCCTCGGCGGCGCCTCCATTCAGAGTTTCGAGGATCCTCTTCGCGGCGACCATCTCGGGGTCCATCGCCAGAGCGCGGTCGGCGAATGTCCGGGCCAGACGATGGTCGCCACGCTCCATTGAGACGCGGGCCAGACCCACGACCGCGATCGCGTTCGCGGGGTCCAGCTCGATGAGCTGCCAGTACGACCGCTCGGCCTGGTCGAGCGCTCCGCTCGCCAGGGCCATGTCGGCCTGCAGCAGCACTTCGAACATCAACCTGCCTCGTTCATGCGACCCGACGCGGGCCCATCGGATTCTCTGCCCGCCGGTCCATCGACCTGCGCGCGGGCCAGCTCGAGCAGGATCGCACGATCGTTGAGCGCCGGCTCGGCGATCACCCGCTCCGTGAGATCGTCCAGCATCCGGCCGAGCAATCGACCGGGTGGGATTCCCAGCTCCGACCTGAGGTCGTTGCCGTCGACGGCAAGTTGGTTCCGCCCCAGGACGGCGTGCGCGGCGAGCTCGTCGCGGACCCGCCGCCCCAGTTCCGGCAGCAGCCCGGCCTCGGCCGAGAGCCCGCTGCCCTCATTGTCGGCGGCTCGCAGGGCCAGCAGGTCGTCGATGGAGCCCGGGCCGACCTTTCGGATGAAGCGCCTTACGGCGGCGTCGCTCCAGTTCGGCTGGTAGGAGAACATGTGATTTTGGACCAGGTGCGCCACGCGCTCCTGGAGGGCTCGCGAGGTGTGGAGGTTCGAGAGGAACTCGCGGGCCATCGTGGCGCCGGCCGTCTCGTGGCCGTGGAAGTGCCCCTCGGCGAGAGTGTCCGGTTTGCCGACGTCGTGGAGGAGCGCAGCCAGCCGGACCAGAGTGCGATTCGGCGCCGCGTCGACGGTTCGGAGGGTGTGGTCCCACAGGTCTTCGCCGCCGACCTTGTTCTGAGGAATCCCGGGCTGGCGGGCGAGGTCCGGGGCGATCACGGCCAGAAGGCCGGTCTCCTCCATGAGGCGCAGCCCGACGCTCGGACGAGGCGCGGCCAGGAGCTTGAGCAGCTCGGCCGCGATCCGCTCGCCCGACAGATGGCGCGCCAGCTCGGCGTTCCGGCCGATGGAAGCCAGCGTTTCCGCCTCGATCTCGAAGTCAAGCGTCGCCGCCAGGCGAACCGCCCGGACCATTCTCAGGGCGTCTTCGTGGAATCTGCGGTCCGGGTCGCCGACGGCCCGAAGCAGCCGCCGGGCCAGGTCCGCGCGCCCGCCGTGAGGGTCGACGAACAGCGATTCCACACTCGGCCTGCCGCCCCAGGCCATGGCGTTGACGGTGAAGTNNGACGCTGTCGGGGTGGCGGTGATCCGAGTACGAGACGTCGCGGCGGAACGCGGTTATCTCGTACTGGGCGTGGGCATGACGCACGACCACGGTCCCGAACCGGTTCTCGTACAGCGAGCGCGGGAACAGGCTCTGGATCCGNNTACCGCCCCCCCGGAGAGTGGCCAGCAACTCCGCGACCGGCGTCGGAATCTGCGGCGCCGGCGCCGCTCCCTGCCCCCGGGCCCCTTCGGCCCCGAGATCAGTGGCCAAGGAAGAGGTACGAGCGCCAGCTCCCGTTGCGGTCGTCGCGGAGGTACGGCGTGAAGAGCGAGTAGACGTCACAGCGTGGCTCGATCGGGCGGCGGGCCAATCGAAGCTTGGCCTCGTCGAGCAGTTTGCCGCCCTTGCGATGGTTGCACGACTTGCAGGCCGTGACCAGGTTATCCCACGTGTGGGACCCGCCACGATGGCGCGGCACGACGTGGTCCAGGGTGAGGTCGCCGCTCTGGTGGCCGCAGTACTGGCACGTGTAGGAGTCGCGCGTGAAGATCTCGCGGCGAGTCAGCTTCACCCGTGGCCGTGGCCGCCTGATCTGGTGCTGGAGGCGGATCACGGCGGGCGCGCGGTAGTCTGCCCGCGGCGTCCGGATCACCTGGTGGTCGTACTCGAGCACCTCGGCCCGCTCGCCGAACACCAGCCGGAAGGCGCGTGGCAGGTTGCACACGTTGAGCGGCTCATAGTTCTGATTTAGGACCAGGACCACGCCCTCCATGCTCGCATCCTACCAGAGCAGGGCCTTGCACCGGGCTCGCGCGGCACTGACGCCAGAAACGGGAGGCCCCCGTCGCCGGGGGCCTCGGACCGAAGACTCAGCTGGAGTGACCGATCAGTTCGTTGGAACGAGGTGGACGGGGTTGCCCATCACGTTGACCGACCAGGTCGTGGTGTCGTTGCCGGCGGTGACGTTGTACTGAACTTGCCACCAGCCGCCCTGCCAGAGGCCGCCGCTTCCGTAGGTGTTCCCGAGCGGAATCGTGATCTCGATCCAGGTGTTGTTGAAGCTCGACCCGCCGCCGGACGTCGCGACCGTGATCTTGTTGCGTCCGGTGCCTGAGCATGTGTCAGAGTTACCGGCGACGCAGTTGCCGGGACTCACCCGGGCGCCGGCCGAGTTGTAGTTGAACGTCGTGTAGCTGAAATTGTTGACGACGGTCTGGGTACCCCCGGGGCCGTTGGGGCTCAAGATCTGGATGTACCCGGCCGTCGAGTCGCCGATGTCGAACAGGTCGATGGTGAGGGTCTTGCCCGAACCCGTGACCTGGTCGACCTGGGCCATGTAGAACTGCTGGAGGACGCCGGTGGCGACCAGGTTGTTGTAGACGGCCATCCTGTTGTAGCCGTAGACCGCCGGGGAGCCGCCGCCGACAGCCATGATGGAGAACATGTTCTCGGCGTTGGTGCTGGCGTTGACGCTGGAGTCGCCCTGGTTCGTGGTCGAGACTTCGACCTCATACGTCCCCGCGGGTAGTGAGCTGGCGAGCGTCCACCACTTGTCGTGGTAGGCGTCGAGGCCGTTGCTGTTGCAACCCGACGTGGCGCCGCTCGGGGCCCCGCCGGTGCCGAGGTTGGCCGGGTCGTAGCCCTTCTCGTTCTCGAATGTCGTCCCCGAGGCGTTGCCCGTCTTGGTCCAGCCACCCGGATTGAGAGGAACGTTGTGGGTGTCCCACAGCGTGTAGTACGTGGAGACGGGGTTGCTGGCGCCCGCAATCCAGTGGTCGCCGGTGCCCAGGTACCCGCTGGCGCCGTTGCCGCCCATCGCGCAGAACCCCGGATCGAAGATCTCGATGCTGCCCCCCGCCGGAAGCACGGCCGTGTAGTAGTACCCGTTCAGGTCGTACGACACATTGGTGGTCGTGTTCACGGTCCAGGACTGGTCGTTGTTGTTCGCGGGCGAATAGGCGTCGCCGTTGGACTCGTACCCGCCCTTGGTGATGACCGCACCCCAGGCGCCCAGGCTGCTCAGGGGCGTGCCTCCGGAGGTGCCAAGGGTGGTCACGCCGCTGGCTCCGGTGCCGTTCGAGTTGCAGGCAGGCGTGCTGCCGGTGAGGATCAGGCATCCAACGCCGTAGTAAGCCAGGGGGCTGCCCATCGGCACGGGCATGACGAATGCCGCGCGCGACTGGCGGGTGATCGTCCAGCTGTTGATGCCGAAGATCCGAATGAAGAAGGTTGGGACCTGGGCGGTCACCGTGACGTTCAGCTGCCGGTTGTTGGCCGGGTTCGGAGCGGCGGTGACCGTCGTCGTCGTGTTCGCCGTGTACCCGTTGTCCGCAACCTCGGCGATGGCGGTACTGTCGGCGGTGGTGACGTCGCCGGGCAGGTAGACCACGCCCGCGAGCGACCCCGCATCGGCCGCGCGCTGAATCTGCAGCCCGGTCCGCCAGGCGTACGTGACGTCGATGGCGATCCCGACAAGCCCGATCAGGACTGTCAGCATCAGGGCGAAGACGACGATGATCTGGCCCGCCTCCTTGGCGGTCAGGTCGATCTTCGCTCTGTCGCGGCCGGTTCGGTCCTCGACCTTGTGGCGTCCGTGAAGATGTATCCGAAGCAGTGGCTGGCTCATGGCGTAGGTGGCTCCAATGCCATCACGGTTTGGTCGGTCATCGTGATCTGGGCTGAACTGAACATGGACACAAACGCCCCGAGCGGCGTGATGAACGTGTACGTGTAGGTGATGCGGACGCCGATCGACGGCGCGGGCGACGATCCGCAGCGCGTCGAGGCGTCCCAGTTGGCCGACTTCTGGACGAAATCGAGGTTCTGCGCGGCGCCGGCCAGCAATGGCCCGCCCCGGTAGGAGTACTTCCAGGTGTTGACACTGCTGGACATAGATCCGTCCGCGTTGGCCAGGAAGATCTGGATCGATTGGACCTGGGCCGGGTTGACCGGCGAGCCGGGCGAAACAAGGGCTCCCTCGACGGCGCCGATGATCTCCGGGTCGACGAGCTGGGAGCTGGCCGTCACGCCGCCGCCGCAGGTGTTACTCCCGTTGACCAGCTCCGAGCCGACTCGAGCGCCTGCCTCCGACGCGGTCTCGATGGCTGTGTTGTGATTGATCGCGAAGCCAAGTTCCAGCATCCCGAGGACCATGACCAGGATCACGGGCAGGATCAGCGTGAACTCGGCGAGAGACTGGCCCCGCATAGAGCGGCGTGACCGCGCCCGCGTCATTGGATCGGCTCCAGCCGACTCGTGTTCGTCTCGACGAAGGTGGGTGGCGAGCCGCCGAGACCGATCATGCCCGGCAACGGCGTGATCCACTGGTATGCGTAGGTGATGGTCACGCCGATCCAGTCCACGCCCGTGTGGCCGGTCGCGCAGCCCGTGGCAAGCACGACATTGCATCGATTGGCGGCCGGGTAGCCGTTAGTCATCTGCGTGTACGGGATCGTCACGCCGTTGTTGCACAGGTGCGTTCCGCTTCTATTCCAGGTGTCCGCGCCCAGGTTGGCGCCGGTGAGATTGGTCCAGAAGATGGACACGCTCTGTATGCGCGACGCGTCGACCGGAGCCTGAACGTCTGCTTCGATCCGCTGGAGGATGTAGCAGTCGGCGTCGGTCGCGTTGCCAAGCTCCGCGGCGTACTGAGTGCCGTCCTGACTGGCAAAGGTGATGCCGGTCTTGACCGTGAGCAAGAAGGCGAACTCGGCGATCGCGACCACCAGGACCAGGAAGATCGGGATGACGAGGGCGAACTCCACCAACGCCTGGCCGCCATGACGGCGACGGCCTCGATCTGCGGTTGGGCGTGGGCGGCTACGCATCGGCTCCCCCGGCGGACGGGAAATATAGACTCCAGAGAATTCGAGGTTAGGGTCGACTCCTTGCACCTACCATAACGGAGGAGGCACCGTAGCGCTCGGTGAGCCGCCGAATCGGTGCGTTTTGACCACGCAAGTACCAAAGGCTCGTCGGAGCCACCCAACGTCCTGGGGTGTGCCGGAACGAACGATCCATTGCGCTCGCTCAGCGCCTGGTCGCCCAGTCCGTGCCCGGCCGCAGCTCTCCTGCGGCCAGGCGGTAGCCGCCACCGGGCTCGGTGAGCAGGTGGATCGGGTGGTCCGGGTCGAACTCCAGCTTCTGGCGCAGCCGCCGCACCGTGACCCACACGTAAGCCGGGTCGGCCGCGTCCGAGTCGGCCCAGACCTTGTGCAGGAGCTGCTCGGTCGCGACGGCCGCCGGCATGCTCGCGGCAAGAGTTGCCAGGAACCGCGATTCGGTGGGCGACAGGGCCACGCGGCGACCGCGGACGGTGGCCTCTCTCTTGCGGGGAGTCAGCGTGATGTCGCCCAGGGCCAGCTCCTCGACCGGTATCTGGTCGCGCAACCGGCGTAGAACGCGCCTGATCCTGGCCAGCAGCTCGGCGTAGTCGTACGGCTTGGTGACGTAGTCCTCGGCATAGCGGGCGATCAGATTCGCCTTGCTGTCGGCCTCGACGATGGCCGAGAGCACCAGGATCGGAAGGTCGGCGCGGCTCTTGATCCGCCCCGCCAGGGTCTGCCCATCCATGCCAGGCATCAACAGGTCGAGGATCACCAGGTCCGGCCAGGCAGCATCCAGCTGCTCGAGTGCCTCGCGGGCGCTGCTCGCACGGGCCACCTCGAAGCCGTCGCCGGTCAACCGTTCGGCGAGCGCGTCGAGATGCGGAACGTCGTCGTCAACCAGCAGCAGTCGCGCCTCGATCACGAGGCTGATTCTACGGCGCCACGGGGCCGCGAGAACAGCCGGCGGGCGGCTTGCGACTGCGGCCGTCAATCGAGGCCGGCCAGCTCGCGCGCCCTGCTCATCGCCCCGTCGAGCATTGCCGGCGTAAGGCGGCCGGTAAAGGTGTTCTGCTGGCTTGGGTGGTATGAGCCCAGAAGGGCGTAGCCGCCGACGGCGGCCTCGGCAAGGTGGCCGAAGACCGGCCTCGGGTTCGACCCGGCGCCGCCCGCCTTCAGCGCGAGCAGGGCGCCGTCCCAGGCATATTTCCCGAGCGCGACGATGACTCGCACCTCGGCCAGCAGCCGCAACTCTCGGACCAGATAGGGCAGGCAGTTGCCGCGCTCCTCGGGGAGTGGCTTGTTCTGCGGCGGGGCGCAGCGCACCACGGCGGCGATGTACAGACCCCGCGCGGACAGGCCGTCCGCCGCGTCGGTCGATGTCGGCTGGTTGACGAATCCGGTCCGATGCAGCGAGGCGAACAGGAAGTCGCCCGATCTATCGCCGGTGAAGAGCCGGCCGGTGCGATTGCCGCCGTGGGCGGCCGGGGCGAGCCCCACGAGCAGAATGCGGGCGTTCGGGTCGCCCCAGCCTGGAAGTGGCCGAGCCCAATAGCGCTGGCCCCTGAACCTTGCGGGCGGGTGCGCCGCCGCTTCCGCGCGCCACTCCACCAGCCGTGGGCACCGGCGGCAGGCGACCACCTCGGTGGAAAGCTGGGCAAGAGATTCGGGCGCCATGCCGCGGACTCTAGCCCGCCGCCCCGTTCGCTGCCTCGTCTGCCGGCTTCGCCTCGCCCCACCGCCCGGCCAGCCGCTCGATCAGGTGCCGCCGTTCGATCGGGCGCCACATGAAGAACGCCGCAATCGCTCCAGCCGCGTTCATGATCGCGTCGTCGACGTCCGTGACCCGGTAGGTGAAGCCTTCCATGAGGGACCCCGCAAACTGGGCCAGCTCGATGCCGACCCCAAAGGCCACGGCCACGACCAGGAACCGGCGCCAGTCGCGCAGCACGGGCCACAGCCCGGGTCCGTAGATGCCGAGTGGCGCGAGCGCCAGGGCGTTTCCGACCAGCTGCCGGAAGGTGTCCCAGGTGAGGTGCTGGAGCTGCGAAGCGATCGTGGCAAAAGGCACCACGTTGTCATCGCTCATGCCCCTGGTCTGGCGGTAGAAGTCCTGACCTGCGATCGGGATGGGGAAGATGGTCAGGGTCACCACCAGGGTGACGTGCGTCAGGGCAAGCATCGCCAGCAGCGTCCAGCGTCTATCCGCTCTGCGTCGCAGGATCCAGGCGGCGATCGGGGCGGCGGGCAGCAGGACGAGATAGCCGGGCAGCAGGACCAGATAGCCGTCGGTGAACGTCATGAGGATCGCCCCTCCGGGTTGCGGGCGGGCACAGGATGACACGAGAGGTCGACCTCGCGACGCGCCCGAGGTGCGCCGCGCCCCAGGGTCCGGTTTCGGTCCGATACAGGTTCGGCAACCTCGAAATTCGGGCGACGCCCGCCGCGCGATCCGCGGCTCGATGCGCGGACTGGTCTCCAGGCTGGGGTCCAGGTTGTCCCGGCTATAATTCGGAGGCGTGAGGCGGGTCGCTGCCGCAAAGGATCGCGCCCCGCATCGCTGCCGCAGCTGAGGATTGAGCCATTCCAATGACCGCCGAGACCTCCACCTGGGCCACGAAGAAAGGCCTCGCCCAGATGCTCAAGGGCGGCGTCATCATGGACGTCGTTACGCCTGAGCACGCCAGGATCGCCGAGGACGCCGGGGCGTGTGCCGTCATGGCCCTCGAGCGCGTCCCGTCCGACATTCGGGCGGCAGGCGGCGTGGCCCGCATGAGCGACCCCGCGATGATCGAGGCGATCATGGCGGCGGTCAGCATCCCGGTCATGGCCAAGGCTCGGATCGGCCACTTCGTGGAAGCGCAAGTTCTCGAGGCGCTCGGCGTCGACTACATCGACGAATCCGAAGTCCTCACTCCGGCCGACGAAATCAACCACATCGACAAGCACGCCTTCAAGGTGCCGTTCGTGTGCGGCTGCCGCAATCTCGGTGAGGCGCTGCGCCGCATCAACGAGGGCGCGGCGATGATCCGGACCAAGGGCGAAGCCGGCACCGGCGACATCGTCGAAGCCGTCCGCCACATCAGAACGCTGATGTCGGAGATCCGCCGCCTGGCGTCGATGCGCGAGGACGAGCTGTTCGTCGCCGCCAAGGAGATGGAGGCGCCGTACGACCTGGTCAAGCAGGTCGCGGCGGAAGGCAGGCTGCCCGTCGTCAACTTCGTGGCCGGTGGCATCGCCATTCCGGCCGACGCGGCGCTGGCCATGCAGCTCGGCGCCGAGGGCGTGTTCGTGGGATCGGGCATCTTCAAGAGCGAGAACCCCGCGAAGACGGCCGAGGCGATCGTCCAGGCCACTCTCCACTTCGACAACCCCAAGATAATCGCCGAGGTTTCGAAGGGTCTGGGCAGCCCGATGCGCGGCATCGCGGCGGCCACGATCCCGGAGGCGGAGCGTCTGGCGGTCCGGGGCTGGTAGCCCGGCGTAGCGGGACGCACGGTCCAGCGGGACCGATGCGAACCCGGAGCGCGTGATGAGAATCGGAGTCCTGGCGCTCCACGGCGCTGTCATCGAGCATATCCAAACACTGCGGTCGATCGGCGTCGAGCCGGTGCCGGTTCGGCTGCCCGAAGACCTGGAGGGGATCTCCGGCCTCATCCTGCCCGGCGGCGAGAGCACGACGATGCGCAAGCTCGTGGCTCGCTGGAACCTGCGGGAGCCGATCATGGCGCTGGCAAGGTCGGGAGCCCCGATCCTCGGCACCTGCGCGGGGATGATCATCGTGGCCCGGGAGATCGCCGGCGGAGAGGAGCCCGTCTTCCCGATTCTCGACGTGACGGTCGAGCGAAACGCGTTCGGGCGCCAGCTCGACTCGTTCGAGATGGACCTGGCGATGCCGATCCTGGGCGATCGGCCGGTCCATGCCATCTTCATCCGCGCTCCGATAATCGAGCGCCTGGGTCCCGGCGTGGAGGTTCTGGCCCGGCTCCCGGACCAGCGCGTCGTGGCCGTCCGCCAGCGCAACGTGATCGCGATCTCGTTCCATCCCGAGCTGGCCGGCGAAACCCGGATCCACCGGCTCGTGGCCACGATGGCCGCGGAGTACGCCGAGCCCCGCGAGGGGACGGCGGCTGCCGGCGCGGAGCCGTGGTCGCTCGGGGAGGCCTTGTGACGGGCCGCGTCCGCCTGGCCCGACTGACCGACCTTGCCGCCCTGGGCGAGCTGTCCCGGCTCTCTCAGCAGGAACACGTCGACGCGCGCTCGCTCGGGCTGCCGCTCAGCGGGCCGCGGATCGGCGTCTTCAGCCTGTTCCGGCTTCCGCTCGGCGCGTTCCGGCCCAACGATCTGCTCTTCGTCTACGAGGACGAGCGGCGGCTCTCGGGCCTGCTGCGCGTGGAGCGCGACGCCTCCCGCGACGAGATGACGATCGTGGAGCTGGACGCAATCGGCTCGGGCGACTCGGGCGACACCCGCTACCGGCTCGTGCAGCACCTGTTGCGCGACGGGACGAAGCGCGGCGCGTTCCGATTCCATGTGGCATGCGCCGACGTCCAGGGCAACGTCGAGCTCTTCATGCAGGCCGGCTTCGCCCGCTACGGCCAGGAGATATTGCTGTTCCGCGGCCCGGGCAGGCCGCTGCCGGCGGCCTGGGCAGACGAGATGGTCCGCTCGGCAGGCATTCGCTCCTGCCAGCCGCTCGACGCGTTG
This sequence comes from Chloroflexota bacterium, assembly GCA_003141955.1. Classification (GTDB taxonomy): domain Bacteria; phylum Chloroflexota; class Limnocylindria; order Limnocylindrales; family CSP1-4; genus Fen-1039. The sequence continues at coordinate 14,280 of PLOC01000092.1, read as the reverse complement.
CCGCTTGCTCGCCTGTACGCATCGGTCACGCCCCAGCCGGTCGCGCGCCTGGAGGCATACCGCCTCGCCGACTGGGAGCGCCAGGGATCCTCGACGCGCGTGCCCCGCTCGAGTCTCGCTCCGATCCTGAGATTTGCGGACGTCGAGGCCTTCGTCCAGGAGTCGAGCGAGGGTGGCGTGGACAGGCTGACGGCGCTGCTGCAGGTGGGCGTCGCGCGCGAAGAGCAGCCCCACTACCTGAAGATAATGGCCAGGCCGGGCGCCGACCTCGACTCACTTGTGGACTTCGGCCTGGGCCTGATCCGCGCCCGGATCGAGAAGGGCGGCAACTGCCCGGACAACGGCGTCCTCGCCCCGGTCCGAACCTACGAATCGCCGGTCGATCGCCGCCTCGAGGAGGCGGGTTTCTCGAGCCTGGAGACGGTGACGCTGCTGATGAAAGAGGCCGTTGTCCGCGTCGCCGAGCCCGCGCTCGTCCCGGCTGTACGCTAACCCGAAAGCACAGGAGAAGACGTGGCTGATCAGGGCGGGAACCGCCGGCGGGAGTCGATCGACGATCTGGATCTGCTCCTGGCGGCCCTCCCACCCGACGTGGTTGCGGCAGTGCATGCGCTGACGGACCCCGCGAACCTCATCGAGGTCGTGATGGATCTGGGGCGCCGGCCCGAGGCGCGCTCGACGGCCAGCGAGGTGACCCTCCTGGAACGCGAGATCACCGAGGCCGACATCAAGTACGTCGTCGACCACATCGGCACCTTCGGCGACGACAACCGCGCCGGCATCGAACGCACGCTCCATCGAATCAGCGCGGTCCGCAATCGAACCGGCAAGATTGTCGGCCTTACCTGCCGCATCGGCCGGGCGGTCTACGGCACCATCGAGATCATCAGCGACTTCGTCGAGTCGGGGAAGTCGATCCTGATCATGGGCCGGCCGGGCATCGGCAAGACGACGATGCTGCGCGAGGCGGCGCGCGTCCTGGCCGACGACCACGGCAAGCGGGTCGTGGTCGTGGATACGAGCAACGAGATTGCCGGCGACGGCGACATCCCTCATCCGGCGATCGGGCGGGCCCGCCGAATGCAGGTCCGAACGCCCTCGCTGCAGCACGAGGTGATGATCGAGGCGGTCGAGAACCACATGCCCGAGGTCATCGTCATCGACGAGATCGGGACCGAGCTGGAGGCGCAGGCCGCCCGGACGATCGCCGAGCGTGGCGTGCAGCTGATCGGCACCGCCCACGGCAACAACCTAGACAACCTGATGCTCAACCCGACGCTCACGGACCTGATCGGCGGCATCCAGACGGTCACGCTCGGAGACGAGGAGGCGCGGCGCCGCCGCTCGCAAAAGAGCGTCCTCGAGCGCAAGGCCCCGCCCACCTTCGACGTCATCGTCGAGATCCTCGACCGTGAGAAGGTGACCGTGCATTCTGACGTGGCCGAGACCGTGGACGCGCTGCTGCGGGGCGACCCCATCTCCTCCGAGCTGCGCTGGCGCGACGAGGGCGGGGTGCACCGCTCCCAGTCGCGGCCCAAGCCGTCGCCGCGCGAGGCGTTGAGTGGCGGCGACCGCTTTGGGAGCGACCGATTCGCCGGGCTCGTGGGCGCCGGCCCGGGCTGGCGCACGGAGCCGGGCTGGCGCGGCTCGGGCTCGTACCATTCCCCAGCCGACTGGCGGGAGGTGGATCGGGGCGGGGTGCGGCCGGGGTATCGGCCCGGAGCGGGCGGCGGCTGGCGGACGCCCGTTCGCGGCTCGCGAGAGGTCCGGGATGTGACGCGCCGGACTCGGAGCGGCGAAGGGTCGGGTGGCAACGGCGGCGCGCCCGGCGGTGCCCCGGGCGGCGGGCCCGGCGGAGGGCCTGGTCAAGGCTGGCCCGCCGGCGGGCCTGGTACGGGCCCCGATGCGGGTGCGCGGACTCTCCCCGGAGAGCGATTCGCAGCGACGCCGCGCGGTGCCGGGGGCGAAGCGCCCGTCTCGCCGTTCAAGGCCGGAGAGATCGCGGATCGCGGCCCGATCGAGCGGGGAGCGCTGCCGGTTCCGGAGCCGCGGGCGCGCGAGCAGCGGGAGCTGGAGCGGCAGCGCTCCTGGGCACAGCAGGCGACGCGCGCCCTGAACGACTATCGCGCCGACGTCGTGGACGAGGAGAACGAGCCGGCGGGGACCGCGCGGCGTGCGGCGGCCGCTCCCGGCGCGATGCGTCGCGACGCGGACGAAGACCGCGAGGATCTGGTCGACGAGCTCGGCGAGGACGACGAGGCGCTGGCTGACGTGGTCCGGACTCGCGCCGATGGCGAGGCTTCAGACGAGGAGAGCGGCGCTCCCGTCCTGCGCGTCCGCGACTCGGGCTCGATCCTGCCGACGCTGCGGGTCCTGCCCCACGGCATCAGCCGCAAGCGACTCGAGCAGGCCATCAAGGAGCTGCAGCTGCCGGTCATCATCGCCCGCGACCCGGACGAGGCGGACGTCGTGATGACCCTCAAGAGCGAGTATCGGCAGAAGACCACTGGCCTGCGCGAGGCGGAGGATCGGGGCCTGCCGATATACGTCCTCAAGAGCAACACCATCGTCCAGATGGAGGCGAGCCTGACTTCGATCTTCTCGCTCGAAGTCGACCCCCGCGAGGCTGCGCTGCGCGAGGCCGAGGAGGCGATCGGGATGGTCATCCACAACGTGGAGCCGGTCGAGCTCTCGCCCCAGAACGCCTACATTCGCCGGCTGCAGCACCAGATGGCCGAACGCGCGAACCTGATCTCGCGCTCGCGCGGCCGCGAGCCCTACCGCCGGGTCCGCCTCTACCCATGAGCTCGGCCGCGGACCTGCCCGTGGGATTAGGTCGGCGCGGCCGACGCCCGCGAGTGGGGTTGTCTGCCCGGGACCCGCGCAACGCCCCGCGGCTCGGCTAGACTCGAAGGCATGCACCTCGATGGCGGCCGCCGACGCGGCTTCTTTCTGACCCTCGAGGGCCCCGAGGGCTCCGGCAAGTCGACCCAGGCCCAGCGATTGGCTGCCCGCTTGACCGCCGCCGGCCTGCCGTGCGTGGTGACGCGCGAGCCGGGTGGGACGGCCTTGGGCGAGGCAGTTCGCCAGATATTGCTCCACGCCCCCGAGCCGTCGCCCGCGCCGGCGGCGGACGCGCTGCTCTTCAATGCCGCCCGGGCCCAGCTCGCGGCCGAGGTCATCGTGCCGGCGCTCGAACGTGGCGAAATCGTCATCTGCGACCGCTTCGGCGATTCGACGCTCGCCTACCAGGGGTTCGGCGCCGGCCAGCCTCTCGAGGCTCTGCGCTCGCTGGCGCAGTTCGCGGTGGGCGACCTCAGCCCGGACCTGACCGTGCTGATCGACCTGCCCGTCGAGGATGGCCTGGCGCGCAAGCAGGCGGACGAGATCACTCGCTTCGAGGAGCGGGCCGACCTGGACTTCCATCGCCGGGTGCGTGACGGCTTCCTGGCCCTGGCAGCCTCCGAGCCGGACCGTTTCGTGATCATCGACGGCCGGCTGACGGTCGAAGCGATCGAACAAGCGATTTTCGAGGCGCTCCGGCCGAGGCTGGGCCCCGGCGGCCCAGGCCGCAAAGTGCCCACGCGCACCATCGCGGGTGCCCCCGACGCCTCTCCTCTCCATTCGAGTGAACCGGAACGCAGCTCGCTGCGAATGGACAGATGAGGGACCCGGTGGTCTTGCCCACACCCCTGGTCATGTCCCAGGGACCCTCGGAGGAACAATCGGAGGCCGAATTGATGCGCCAGGTCGCCGCCGGTGAGATCGGCGGGCTAGAGACGCTCTACGACCGCTATCACGCGGTTGCATATGCGCTCGCCCTGCGCATCACAACCGAGACCGGGCTGGCAGAAGACGTCGTCCAGGATTCGTTCCTTGGCCTGTGGCGCAACGCCGGCCGCTATGCCGAAGACAAGGGCAGCGTCAAGGGCTGGTTGCTGGCCATCGTCCGCCACCGTGCCATCGACTCGATGCGCCGCCGCCGCAACGGCGTGACCATCGGCGATGAGAGTGAAGAACCGCTTCCGGTCGCCTTGACGCTGCCCGATATCTGGCCTGAGGTCGCCGGGCGGCTCGATGCCGAGAAGATCAGGCTCGCGCTGGCCAAGCTGCCGGAGGCGCAGCGCGACGCCATCGAGCTGGCCTACTACGATGGCCTGACGCAGCGGGAGATCGCCACCAGGACCGGCGCCCCTCTTGGCACGGTCAAGAGCAGGATGCGGCTCGGGCTGGTCTCGCTGCGGCGCGAACTGATGGACATTGACGACGGGTCCGACGGGACGGGCCCTTCAGCCAGGGCCGCCGGAGCCGCAGCGCTCCCGTTCACCGGCCCGGAAGGCAGGGCCTGAGATGGTCATCGCCTGCGATCGCGTTCGTGATCTCGCTCCGGGCTTCGTTCTGGGGGCGCTGGATGAGGCAGACATGGCCTCCGTCCGCGAGCACCTGAGCACCTGCGCGAAGCCCCATCCGGAGCTGCGAGAGATGGGCGGCGTCGTGCCGTACCTTGGAGGCTCCCTCGATCCGGTCGAGCCGCCGAAGCACCTCCGCGCCGCCGTCATGGCCGCCGCTCTGGAGGATCTGCGCGCTCGTTCGGCGGAGAAGGCCGCGCCGGAGGCCGCGCCCGTGTTCACGGTTCTGGCGCCGGTGCGCTCCGCTCGGGTGGTATCGCTGGCACGCGTTCGAGCCCTTCGCAGCCGGCGCGCAGTAGCCTGGCTTACCCGCGTCGCTGCCGCCGTGGCGGTCGTCAGCCTGGTCGGATATGCGGCCGCGGTGCAGGGGGATCTGAACCACGCCCATCAGGCGCAGGCTACGGCCAACAACTTCTACAGCAAGTACACGGTGCCGGGAGTCCTCCACTTCGTTCTTACGCCGGAGACGGGGCTGCAAGGGGCCGGGGACGCTCTTCTCCTGCCGAGCGGTCACGTCCAGGTGCTGCTGCACGGCCTGGAGCCGACTACGGGCGACGAGGTCTACATGGTCTGGTCGAGCGTCGACGGCGGCGCCATCACCAGGGCCGGTTGGTTCACAGTGGACGATCAGGGCCAGGGCTTCCTGGAGATGGACAATGAATTCCCGTCCACCTCGTTGTGGCTGATGGTCTGCCTCGAGCCCAACAGCGGAGTGCAGAAGCCCACCGGCCCGGCGATTGTGACGGGGACGCTCTGGCTCTATTCGCTCCCGTCCGTGACGACACCGGCCTGACCCGCGCTTTGTCCCGCGGTTCGCCGCCTGGCGCGGTTGGCCGCCTGGCGTCCGGCTCCGCCTTGCTCGGGACGCGCTGCTAGTTCGCCGGGGGCGTCCGGCCCACGACTCTCGCGCCGCCCGCCTCGTGGGCCGACTGCATCGCCCGCTCCGCGACTTCGATCAATTCCTCGGTCGTGCGGCCGTCCAGCGGGAAGCCGGCGATCCCCGCCGACACGGTGATTGACTTGCCGTCCACTGGCGCCAGGGCGCTAATGCCGCGCACCAGCCGCTCCGTCACGATCAACCCATCCGGTCCCGGGGCGAGAAGCAGGAACTGGTCGCCGGCGTAGCGAGCGACGGTATCCACTAGGCGGACCGATTCGGCGAGTATCTGGGCCACGCGGCGCAGAGCCTCGTCGCCTGCAGCGTTGCCGCCGGTCCGCTGGATCTCCTCGAAATGGTCGATCTCGAACAGCGCCACGGACAGCGCCACTCCCTGGCGGCCGGCGCGGGCGACTTCTAGCTCCAGCAGCCGATCGACGGCGCGGCGGTTGGCCAGCCCGGTCAACGGATCGGTGTGGGCCAGCCGATCGAACCACTCCGCGCGTTCGGAGCCCATCGCCACCGCCAGCGCCCGCTCCACGGCGACCGCTGCCAGATCGGCCAGCGGCTCCGCACCGAGCAGCGTCTCGCGCCGCGGGAGCGGCCCCGCGAATCCGAGCGCCATGGTCCCGAGCGCGATCTCGATTCCGTCGCGCCTCACGATCAGCGGCAGCAGGTATGCGGTGGTCGTGCCGCGAAGCACCGGCACATGACCGGCGTCGTCGATCTCGAGCGGATGGCGCGACCTGGTGACATTGGCCAGCGGGTCGTGGCTCTCGGCCACCGACGCGACCGAACCGGCGTCGGCGGCGACTTCCGCAGCTATGCCGAAGGTGATCGCCAACTCGAGCTCGTCGTGGTCGCCGTCGAGAATGTAGACCGCGCCGGCGCTGGCTCCCAGATGCTCGCCAGCCAGCCCCAGCAGCTCGGCCAGGGCGTCGTCGAGATCGTCGCTTCGCGCGACGGCGGCAGCGGCTGCCGCGAAGAGAGCGCCGTCTGATCGGTGGTGGTGCGGCCGTTCGCCAGGCACGGGTCCTCCCCTGAAGCGTCGACGTGAAACCGCCGCGATTGTACGGCCCCGCATCGCCTCGCGCGATACCCCTCTCCGAATATACTCGGCCCGTGAAGCTCGTCGTCGCTATCGTCCACAACGAAGACGCTAAGGTCCTCATCGACGTCCTGCTCAAGCATGAGCACCGCGCCACCTGGCTGCACAGCTGGGGCGGCTTCCTCAAACAGTCGAACTCGATCGTCATCGTCGGCGTCGAGGACGACAAGGTCGATGAGATCATCGGCCACGTCCGCGAGAACTGCCACTCGCGCACCCAGACGGTCAGCCCGATCCCGCCGATCATGGAGCCGGGCGAGTTCTTCCTGCCCTACCCGCTCGAGGTCGAGGTCGGGGGCGCGGTCGTGTTCATCCTCCCGGTCGACCGGTTCGAGCGGATCTGACTGGCCCGCGGGCCGGGAGTGTCGGTGAGCCCATTTCGGCCGGACCTGGTGGACGTCTGGATCTTCCGGGCGGAAGGGCCCGAGATCCTGCTGCTGCGCCGCTCGCCCGGTCGGATCCTGCCGGGGTTGTGGCAGTGCGTCTCAGGCTCACTCGAAGCCGGCGAGTCGGTGACCGATGGCGCGCTGCGGGAGCTGCGCGAGGAGACCGGCTTTGGCGCGGCCGAGATCGAGGGCTTCTTCGACCTGGACCAGGTAAACCAGTTCCACGAGCCGTCGGTGGGGGCGATCCTCAGCAGCGCCGTCTTTGCCGTGCAGGTCAGCGCCGGCGCTGAGCCGCAACTCTCTCACGAGCACGACGCGATGCGCTGGGTCTCGCCCACGGCGGCGCTCGAGCTGGCCATCTGGCCCGCCTACCGCGAGTCGATCCGCCGCATCGAGGAGAATCTGCTCGACCCCGCCAGGGCCATCTGGTTCGAGCTGACGCTCGACGGGCGGCGGGCGCGGCGGTAGGACCTGGCGCGACCCGCGAATTCGATCCAGACTGAGCCGGGCCGATACCCGTTTCGGCCTCCCCGAGCCTCTTATGTGATGTGAGGATCATCACGGAACCGCTCGACGAGGATCAGGATCGAGCCGCCCCAGGGCGGCTGCCTCGGACGATGTCCGCGCTGGCGCCGACTCCGGAGTGGGTCGCCACGCTGCACGTCCACGGTCCGCTGCTACTGGCCGCGGCCCGGGCAATGACCCGGGACGAGGCCGAAGCGGAGGACCTGGTCCAGACGACCTTCGAGCGGGCGCTCCGTGCGGCGCCGACGATCAGGGACCCGCGCGCGATTCGCGCCTGGCTCCTGACCGTCCAGACGCGCGAAGCGGTGCGAGTCGTGCGGCGGCTTCGTCGCACGCTCCGGCTCGAACCGGAGGTCCACGAGCTGCCGGTCGGCGGCCCGGGCACCTCCGCATCGATCGAGCTCGACGAGGCGCTGGGGCGCCTGTCGCGCCCGATCCGGGCCGCTGTTGTCCTCCACCACATGGTCGGACTCTCCGTGCGCGAAACGGCCGATGCCCTGGGCGTCACGGAGAACACAGCCAAGGCGCGGCTCAAGACCGGCCTGGCGCGACTCCGGGAGCTACTCGATGAAGACTGACACGCACGGCGGCGCTGCCGCCGAAGGCAACGGCAACAACAAGCTCGAAGAGCGGCTCTCCGGCCGTTTCGCCGTCGAGCTGGACCGCGCCGAGCGGGACTACCCCGCCCTGCGCGAGAAGCTGGCCGGGAACGTGCCGGCGGCCCGCGGCGCGCGCCGGCCCTGGCCGAAGATCGCCCTGCCGATGACGTCGGCCGCCGTCCTGGTGGTCGCGGTCCTGGTCGGCGCGGGGCTGTTGTTCGGCCCCGGGATGGGTTCCGTGGTCGCGCCCGCTCCCGCCGCCTCCGGTGTGGTGATGAGCGCCGACGGCATCCCGACGCAGATCGACGGAGAGCATGTTTACCGCGTCACCGACCGGGCGGAGTGGCAGAACCTGAGCGGCAGCTTCCTGCTGGGCGGGTACGGACTCGACTTCGTCATGTCCTGCCCGACGTGGTTGCCGCAGCCATCGGCCGAGGCCGATCTTCTGGGCCAGTGCGGCGGGGTCGAGCTGGCGCCGTCCGCCAACGAGAACCCCGGCTCCGGCCTGCTCATGTTGGCGCCGGAGGGATCGAGTTCGCTGTCTGGCTGGCTTGGCGGACCGGCGATAGTAGTGCGCGTCCACACCCACGATCCGGTTGCGGCCGGTTGCTCGGTGGATCAGCAGGCCGCCTGCGAAGCCGCCGTCGTCGGCGAGGCGGTCGTCTGGCCCACCGTGCCGACCGAGATCGCCGGTGAGCGGGTCTACCGTGCCGCGGATCAGGCTTCGTTCCCCACTTCCGGCAGCTTCCTGCTGGGCGGCCCGTTCACCAAGCCGTCCGTCATGCCGCCCTGTCCGATGCAGATGAACGAGACGGCCGCCGAGCAGCAGCTGATCCCGTACTGCTACATCCTCTCGATCGACGGCCTCGAGCTTGCGCCGCAGAGCAACATCGACGAGCCGAACGGTGAGATCGTCGTGGCCCGCGTCCACATCGACGACCCGCTGGCAGCGCAGTGCCCGGCTTCCGACCGCGCCCAATGCCAGACATCGATCGTCGTCGAAAGCGTGGTCTGGCGCGGCGCGGCGCCTGCCGCACCGTCGCCCACGCCGGGCGAAACTGGCAGCCCGAACCCGGCCTCATCTGAGAGCGCGGGGCCGGTCGCATCCACCGGATCGGGGGCCGTCGGGCCCGACGGCGTGCCCACCACGCTCAACGGTGCGACGGTGTACCGGGCGTCGAATCTACCCTCGTCGCCGATCTTCCTGCTCGGCGGCAGGCTGACGCGCGATACCACATGCGCCGCCCCGGCCACTCCGGTGGCCCAGCCACCCGCCTGCGGCTACTGGATGGTCGATGGCGTCGTGGTGGGGACAACGATCGATCTACCGGACTCGCTCCTCGGTCAGGTCGTCGTGGCCCAGGTCGAGGCCGGTCGCGCTCTGGCCGTCTGCCCGGGCGGATCGTGCACCAAGAGCACGATCGTCGTCATGGCGATCGTCTGGCCCGAGGCGGCGGTCGCCACGCCGCCCGCGCCGCCGAGCCCGCTCACGCCGTAGGCGATCCGAAGCCACCCTCTCGACCGATGCCCGATGATTAGGGCCACTGCCAACGCCGCGGCGACGCCCGGGAGGAACCATGTACGTGACCCTGGTCAACATTCACGTCAAGTCGGAGCACCTGGCCGAGTTCATCGATGCGACCCGCGCCAACCACGAGGGTTCGGTTCGGGAGCCGGGCAACCTCCGCTTCGACGTCCTGCAGTCGGTCGAGGACCCGACTCGCTTCATTCTGTACGAGGCCTATCGGGACGAGGCCGCGGCGAAGGCGCACAAGGAGACGGCCCACTACGCCGCCTGGCGCGACGCCGCGACAGACTGGATGGCCGAGCCGAGAGTCGGCGTCCGGTATGACGGGCTGTTCCCCGCGGCGCCCGAGGCGCGCCGGTAGCGGCCGATGGAAGGCTTCGAGTACGTCTCGACGCTGAGGCTGCCGGAGATCGTTGCCGGGCCGGGCGAGATCTCCGAGCTGCCGGGCGTGGTCCGGCGGTTCGGGCGGCGGGCCCTCGTGATCGTCCGGCGGCCGGGCTTCACCGAGGGCGAGGATTGGGCTCGGATCGAGGCGAGCCTTTCGGCAGCCGGCGTCGAATTCGAGGTCGAAGGCGTCTCGGGCGAGCCTTCTCCGGCGCTGGTCGACGGAATCGTCGCGCGCGTCCGGGGACGCCGGCCGGCGGGCGAGCCGGTCGATGTGGTCGTCGGCATCGGCGGCGGCAGCGTCCTCGACACCGCCAAGGCGGTCGCCGGCCTGCTGATCCCGGGCAATTCGGTCATGGATCACCTGGAGGGCCTCGCGCCCGGCCTCCCGTACAAGGGGCCCGCGGTGCCGTTCGTGGCCGTCCCGACGACCGCAGGCACGGGCAGCGAGGCGACCAAGAACGCGGTCCTGAGCGTTCGCGGCCCGAGCGGATTCAAACGCTCCTTCCGCGACGAGGGGCTGATCGCCCGCGTCGCGATCCTGGACCCGGACCTGCTGGCGAGCTGCCCGCCGGAGCTGATCGCCGCCAACGGCATGGACGCGCTGACCCAGCTGCTTGAGTCCTACCTATCGACCCGGGCCAATCCCGTGGCGGATGGCCTGGCGCTGAAGGGTCTGGCCGCGGCCCGCGAGGGGCTGCTCGCCTGGCACGAGATGGCGGTCGCGGGTCTGGGAGGCGCGCCGGCCGCGGACGCGGCGCGCGCCGCGATGGCCGCGGCGGCGCTCTGCTCGGGGATCTGCCTGGCCCAGACGGGGCTCGGCGCCGTTCATGGCGTTGCCTCGCCGCTGGGGGCGCTCTTCCCGATCCCGCACGGCGTCGCCTGCGGTGCGACGCTGGCCGCGGCAACTCGGGTCAACGTGGCGGCGCTGGAGCGGCGCGAGCCGGGGAACTCGGCGCTGGGGAGATACGCGGAGCTCGGGCGGCTGCTCGGTGGGAGCGGCGCGGCCGCGCTAACCGACGGGGAGGCGCGCGCGGCGCTGGTCCAGCTATTAGAAGACTGGCGTGCCCGCCTCGCCGTCCCGCGGCTCTCCGCGTACGGCATCACCGCGGCCGACATCCCGGCCGTCGTCGCCGACTCGCGCGGCAGCAGCATGAAGACCAACCCGATCGTCCTGACCGACGACGAGATCGCCGCGATCTTGAGCGCTTCGCTCTAGGGCCGCGGCGGCGTCCAGGTCGCCGGCGGGGCCGCGGATTCACTGCGCCGGCGGTCGGCGTGGCCTCACCGGAACGCCGGCAGCACCTCCGCGGCCAGGTACTCCAGGATGTCGGTCGTGGCGAGCCCCGGCACGTCCGAGACGACGATGTAGTTCATGCCGGCGTCGATGAGGCGGCCGTACGTGTCGATGACCTCCTGCGGGCCGCCGACGACGGCGTGGGTCTTGTACTCCTCGAGCGACTGGCCACGGCGATAGCGCTCCGTGAGCGCCACTGCATCGTCGCCCGCCCGCAAGAGAGTGGTTTCGACGTTCGTGGACCGGATCAGCGCGTCCGGGTCGCGCCCGAACCCCTCGCAATGGGCCCGGACCACGTCGAGCTTGTGGGTGTACCAGGACATGTCGGTGACGTGGCCGCCGAAGTTGGTGGCGTCGCCGTATTGGGCGGCGAGCTTGAGCGTCACCTTCTCGCCGCTGCCGCCGATCCAGATGGGCGGGTGCGGCTTCTGGACGCCCTTGGGCTCGTTGATGGCGCCGGAGACCTTGTAGTAGTTGCCCTCGAACGAGGCGTACGGGTCGGTCCACATGGCGCGGATCACCTGGAGCGCCTCGCCCAGCATCCGCAACCGCTCGCCGGGCGTCGGTGGGAAGTCGTATCCGTAGGCCAGGTACTCGTGCTCGTACCAGCCGGCCCCAATCCCGAAGTCGAGCCGGCCGTGGCTCAGCACGTCCACCGTCGAGGCCATCTTCGCCATCAGCGCCGGATTGCGGTAGCCGTTGCAGGTGACCATCTGGCCGAGCCGGATGCGGCTGGTGTCGCGGGCCAGCGCCGCCGTCGAGGTCCAGCACTCGAAGGTCGTCTCGAGCACCGGCTTGAAGTAGGTGTGGAAGTGGTCGAACAGCCAGATCGAGTCGAAGCCCAGGCGCTCGGCCGTCTGAGCGACCCGGCTCATGGTCTCGTATTGCTCGATCGGATCCTCGATGTCCACGAGATCGAGGATCCAGCCCTGAGGCAGGAACAGTCCGAACCGAACGGGTGCCATGACTATCCTCCGGTGGCAGCGATTGCCGACAACGATAGCGCTCCGGTCGGCTGTGGCGGCGATGGGCCTGGCGGCCGGCACCGGCGCGCTGTACCCTCCGCATGCCATCACGAATAGAGCCGCTCGTTTCAGGGAAGCCGGTGCGAAACCGGCGCTGTCGCGCAACTGTGAGCGAGGAGTGGCTGGCCAGATGCCACGGGGCGAACGCCCGGGAAGGCGGCCAGCAGCGACGATCCGCAAGCCAGGAGACCTGACCGAACGGCGCAAGTCACCCACCTGCGCGGATCGGATGGGAGGCCTCCGGCGGCGAGGTTTCCCCCGGCAGGCGGGCATGCCGCCGGAGGAAGAATGCGAAGACTGGTCCTCGCCAGCGCGATACTGGCGACTCTCCTCGCCGTTCCACTGGGTCTGGTGGCTGCGCTCCCCACATCGGCGTCCGCGCCCACCGATTCGGAACGGGCAACTGCCGCTCTCCGATACCTCTGGGAGGCTCAGCTGCCGGACGGTTCCGTGGACCACTCCCTCGGCGAGACGGCCGACTTCGTGATCGGGACGGCGGCCGCGGGCTACGATCCGGCCACTCTCCTCGACTGCACGGGCACCGCCACGGCGTTGGGCTACCTCGCGACCGCGTCCGACGCGGCCGCCGGCGACGCGGCGAAGACGGGCAAGACGATCCTGGCGGTCGTCGCGGCCGGCGGAGATCCGGCCAGCTTCGCGGGGCGCGACCTTCTCGCTCGGCTCGACGCGCTTTACCACCCGGACAGTGGCGCTTACGGTGACGGCTCCACGTTCTCGGAGGCGTTCGCGATCCTCGCGGTCGTGGCATCGGGCGGCTCGGTGCCTGCGAAGGCAATCACCGAGCTCGAGTCGCTGGCTGACAGCGACGGCAGCTGGAGCTACGGCTCCGCGCCCGTCGCGGCGGGCGGCGGCGACACCAACTCCACGGCCATCGCGCTGATGGCTCTGGACGCAGCCGGCGACCACTCGACCGACGAGGCGGCCCTCGCCTACCTCCAGTCGCAGCAGCTCGCCGACGGCGGCTTTCCGTACCAGAACTCGACCACGTATGGACCTCCCGCCAGCGATCCGGACTCCGATGCGATGGTCCTCCAGGCGCTGATTGCGGCGGGCCAGGATCCCGAAGGCACCGGCTGGTCGCAGGACGGCAACTCGGTTCTGACGCACTTGCGGTCGACCCAGGCCGCCGACGGCGGTTTCGCCTACCCCGGCCAGGCCGCGAACGCGTTCACGACCAGCCAGATTCCGGCGGCCCTCGTTCGCGTCCCCTACGCCGGCGAGGTACACCCGACGAGCGGTCGAAGCCTGCCGGCGATCCAATGCCCGAAGCCGACCACCAGCCCAAGCCTGAAGCCAACGCCCAGGCCGACGGCTCGATCGACCGTTCGACCGACGGCGAAGCCGACCGTTCGACCGACGCCTGCTTCGACACCGCGCCCGACCGGGCAGGCCGAGCTTGCGAACACGACGGGGCCGACGCTCACGCCCGTCCCCACCGCGGTCCCAACCGAATCGACGACCCCGACGGCTCAGGTCGAAGGCGCGACCTTCGTCGCCGACAGCCCCGCGCCCGGCCCGTCCGGCGGATCGGCGCCGCCGGTGCTCCTGTACGGCGCGGCCGCGCTGCTGGGGCTGGTCGTCGTGCTGGGCGGGGGCTGGCTCTACCTCGCCCGGCCGTGGGAGCGGTGATGCGCCGCCTGGCGCTGCTCCTGCCCGTCGCGATCCTGGCGGCGCTCGCTTCGCTCGCGCCGGTGGTGCCGCTCGCACCCACCTGCGCCGCCGCGGGCTCGCACCACGCCGCGCTGCTCGTGGAACACGGGGACGGCTCGGTCGTGACCCGCTGCGTCGCCTTCGACGCGAGCTCCATCTCGGGCGAGGAGCTGCTGAACCTCTCCGGAGTGGCGTGGTCGAGCCAGACGTTCGGCGGNNAGCTACTGGGCCGTCTTCGTGGCTCGCGGCGGCGGATCGTGGCAGCTCGCGGACGTGGGCATCTCGACCCTCGCGCTGCACGACGGTGACGCCGAAGGCTTCCAGTATGTGCCCGCTTCGGGGGTTGCGGCGGCACCCGTCTCGGCCGGCGGCGTGTGCGCGGCCGGGGCGACGCCGGCCCCTCGCCGATCCGCGGCGGCCGGCGCCTCGGCACCGCCCGCGGCAGTCGCGACGCCGGCGACCACGCCAGCC
>PLOC01000119.1 GCA_003141955.1 Chloroflexota bacterium | reverse complement strand
CTTGCGGCATGAGGCACTAGCTCTGGGCGCCTATGCCCACTGGAACGCCGACAGCAGCGCGATCGAAGTCATCACTTACAACTCGAACTGCGTGCCCAGTCTCGGCATCTACCCGGTCGGAGGCGGTGCGTACACGCCGGTCCCGATCCCGTTCGTGGCCGGTGACGGCTCCTTTGCCTGGACTCCCGACGGCACGAAGCTCTCCTTCTACCGCCGCAGCGGCTACGCCTGCGGCGGTATGAACCTCAACTACACGAGCGATCTCTACACGCTCAACGCCCATGGCGGCGGGCTCACCGACATCGCGCCGGGCCTGCCCCAGGCCGAACCGCTCTCCTGGGTCCCCGATGGCACGGCCGTGGTGATCGCTCGTAGGCCACTGCTATTGGGCACGCTGCGTTCGAGCAAGGCCGGACCCATCGAGCGAATCAACGTCACGACCAAGGCCGTGACGTTGATCATGCCATCGGCCAACTACTCCGCCGTGTACGTCTCGCCCGATGGCGGGCTTCTCGCGTACATCGTCTACTCTGGCACCCAGTGGCGGACTCACGTCATCGACATCCGTGGCCCAGCCCCCTCCAAGTACACCCTCGGCTACTACCCGGACCACGATCTCGGCCAGACCGGCGCCCAGGATGGCTCCGCTGTCTGGGGCAGCGACCGGGAGCATCTGGCCGTTCTTCGAGAGCAGCCGGATTCCGAGCTTGGCAGCAGCACGTACGCTGAGTACTACTGGTACGACCCCACCGGAACAACCGGCGCGTGGGACGTGTTCGCTGGCGCCCTGTTGACGTCGACTGCGGACGGCAACCTCGACTGGTCGCCCGACGAAACGGTCTTCGCCGCCTCGACGATCACCAACTTCGGCACCGGGCAGCCTTACTACGGGAGCATCCTGGTGGGGGATACCGGCGGGAAGAGCGGCATCTTCCTGGCTGGGACGACCGGGGCCGACTGGCTCGCCTGGCAGCCCTTGCCGTAGTCTTCCAAGTCGAACCGGGCTGGCAGGGGATCGGCTGCCGGCTCGCGACGCGACCCCCGCGTATCCGGGCTCAGCGGGCCGCCAGGAGATCGAAAGCCGACGGCTCGCGACGCGAGGGTTGGGTCAAGCGCCGATAACCGCTCGGAACATCTGTTCTGTTTCTCGTGTCTGCTCTACAATGGCGGCCTATGCCGCAGGAACAGCTGGTCGTTCGCGGGGCCCGCGAGCACAACCTCAAGAACATCACCGTTGCCATGCCGCGCGACCGGCTGGTCGTCATCACCGGCCTGTCCGGATCGGGCAAGAGCAGCCTCGCCTTCGACACGATCTACGCCGAGGGCCAGCGACGCTATGTCGAGAGCCTGTCCGCGTACGCCCGACAGTTCCTAGGCGAGATGCAGAAGCCGGATGTCGACCAGATCGACGGCTTGAGCCCGGCGATCTCGATCGACCAGAAGGGCGCCAGCCGGAACCCGCGTTCGACTGTCGGCACGGTGACCGAGATCTACGACCACCTGCGCCTGCTGTTCGCCCGCATCGGCCATCCGCACTGCCCCACGTGCGGGCGCGAGATCGCTCGCCAGAGCGTGCAGCAGATCGTGGACCAGATCTACGACCTGCCGGAGGGGACGCGGCTGCTCGTGCTCGGGCCGGTCATCAAGGACCGCAAGACCGAGGGCGACCGGGTCTTCGACCAGATCCGCCGCGGGGGCTTCGCCCGCGTCCGGGTGGACGGCGAGCAGATGGACCTCGCCGAGACGCGGCAGCTGGACAAGTACAAGCGCCACACCATAGAGGTCATAGTCGATCGGTTCGTCGTGCGGCATGGCGAGGAGCCGGACGACGCTTCGGCCGTCGCTCCGGCCGGCGAGGCGGCTCCGGCCGGCGCCGACACGCAGGAGCCGGTCAGGCCGCCCGATTCCACGCGCCTGGCGGACTCCGTCGAGACGGCCCTGCGCCTGGGCGAGGGAGTGGTCCTGATCGCGCCGGCGCCGCGGGACGGGGAGGCGCCGGAGTTCGAGGAGCGCCGCTACAGCGAGCGTTACAGCTGTCCGTACGACGGCACCACGGTGGACGAGCTCGAGCCGCGCAGCTTCAGCTTCAACTCGCCCCACGGCGCTTGTCCCGCCTGCACCGGCATCGGCAGCCGCCTCGAGATCGACCCGGAGCGCGTCATCCCGAACAAGAACCTCTCTCTGGCGGGCGGCGCGCTCGTGCCCTGGGCTCGACTGCCGATGGAGAACTCCTGGCACGGCAAGATCATCGAGGCGGTCTGCCGCGAGCACGGCTGGGACTACGCCTCTCCGGTCAAGAACCTGCCGCCGGAGGCGCTGGACTACATCCTCTACTCGGGGCGCGGCGAGCGGGTCGTCATCGGCTATCGCCACGAGCGCGGCGAGAACACGTACGGCGCCACCTTCGAGGGGATCATCCCCAACCTGGAGCGGCGCTACCGCGAGACGGAGTCGGACTTCATCAAGTCCGAGCTGGAGCGCTACATGGTCGCCCGACCGTGCCCCACGTGCGAGGGCAGGCGCCTGAAGCCGGAGATCCTGGCAGTCACGGTCGACGGCCGGAACATCTGGCAGGTCTCCACCCTTTCGATCACGGCCACCTGCGAGTGGGTCACCAGCCTGCCGGCCAGGCTGACCGAACGCGAGATGGCCATCGCCCGCCAGGTGCTCAAGGAGATCTCGTCGCGCCTGGGTTTCCTGCTCGACGTCGGCCTCGACTACCTGACGCTCGACCGGACGAGCCAGACGCTCTCGGGCGGTGAGGCCCAGCGCATTCGCCTGGCGACCCAGATCGGCTCGAGCCTGATGGGCGTCCTGTACATCCTGGACGAGCCCTCGATCGGCCTCCACCAGCGCGACAACGCCAAGCTGATTGCCACGCTCACCCGGCTGCGCGACCTCGGCAACACGGTCCTGGTCGTGGAGCACGACGAGGAAACGATCCGGACGGCCGACTGGGTCATCGACATCGGGCCCGGGGCAGGGGAGCACGGCGGGGAGATCGTGGCGTCGGGGCCCCTGGAGGCGATCCTGGCCGAGCCGCGGTCGATCACCGGCGCATATCTGCGCGGCGAACTCCAGGTCCAGATCCCAGCGACGCGTCGCCGCGGGAGCGGCCAGTCGCTCGTGATTCGCGGCGCTCGCGAGCACAACCTCAAGAACGTGGACGTGACATTCCCGCTGGCGCGCTTCGTGGCCGTCACCGGCGTCTCGGGCTCGGGCAAGAGCACGCTTGTCTCAGACGTCCTGTACCGGGCCCTCGCCCGCGAGCTGAACGGCGCCCGCGAGCGGGCCGGCGCCCACGACGCCATCGAGGGTCTCGAGGCGATCGACAAGGTTATCGACATCGATCAGAGCCCGATCGGCCGGACACCGCGGTCCAATCCGGCCACCTACACGGGTCTCTTCGGGACGATCCGCGAGCTGTTCGCGGGTACGCAGGAGGCACGCGTCCGCGGCTATATGCCCGGGCGCTTCAGCTTCAACGTCAAGGGGGGCCGCTGCGAGCACTGCAAGGGCGATGGCATCCTCAAGATCGAGATGCAGTTCCTGCCCGACGTGTACGTCCCTTGCGAGGTCTGCAAGGGCAAGCGCTACAGCCGCGAAGCGCTGGAGATCCACTACAAGGGTCGATCCATCGCGGACGTGCTCGAGATGACGATCGAGGAGGCGCTGGACTTCTTTGCGCCGGTGCCCGCAGTGCGCGCCAAGCTCCAGACGCTCAACGACGTGGGCCTCGGATACGTCCACCTAGGCCAGCCGGCCACGACTCTCTCCGGTGGCGAGGCTCAGCGCGTCAAGCTGGCCACCGAACTGTCGAAGCGGGCCACCGGCCGGACGCTCTACGTCCTGGACGAACCAACCACGGGGCTCCACATGGCCGACGTCGAGAAGCTGCTCCACGTCCTTCACCGCCTCGTCGACGCGGGCAACACGGTCGTGGTCATCGAGCACAACCTGGACGTGGTCAAGACCGCCGACTGGATCGTGGATCTGGGGCCGGAGGGGGGCGACCGCGGCGGCTACGTCATAGCCGAGGGCACGCCGGAGGACGTGGCCCGGATTCCGGGCTCCGCGACCGGCGAGTACCTCGGCCGTGTGCTTCGGGGAGAGCCGGTCGTGCCGCTCTCCGCCGTCACCTTCGCCGAATCGTCGGGACACGTTTCGCCGGCGGCCGACATACCACAGATTCGCCTCGGACCGGCGCCCAGGAAGCGGGCGGCGGCCGTGGCGTCGCGGGACATCCGCGAGGACTGAGCGCCGACCGGCCCCCGCGACGCGAGTCGTGACAACTTCCTCCCGCGAGCCTGCTACAGTCCTCCGGGCCGACGCGGGTCGGCAGAAGCTTGTTCGGTGCGCACGGGCCGCCCGCCGGTTTCTTCGCGCGGGGACGGGGAAGTGAGGGATTGGAGAAGGTGAGCTCAATGCGTAGGAGCGGGTTGCGCCTGACCATGCTGGCCGTCATTGCGGCTCTCGTGACGAGCGCGTGCGGCCCCTCGCCCGTCAAGACGACGCCGGTTGAGCTGATTCCCACGCCATCATTGCCGGCGGCCTCTCCCGCCGGCGTGACGGTGGTGAGATGGTTCGTCGGCCTGGGGTTGGGGGACGCAGCCAACCAGGTGAGCGCTGAAGAGGCGTTCGTGAAGGCCTACAACGCCTCGCAGAATGAGATCTACATCAGCCTCGAGATCGTACCCACAGATACGGCGTACGAAACGTTGCAGGCCGAGATCGCCAACGGCAACGCGCCCGATATCGTTGGCCCGGTCGGCGTGCGCAGCCGAAATGGGTTCGGGGGCGACTTTCTCGACCTCTCGGGCGAGATCGCCAAGACCGGCTACGACATGACCAGATTCCCGTCGGCCGTCGTCGATCTTCTCGAGGAGGGCACAAGCCAGGTCGGGATTCCCTACCTCATCGACCCGGGCTTCATCTTCTACAACAAAGACATCTTCGCCAAGGCGAACCTGCCGGATCTGCCCACGAAGGTAGGCGATCCGTGGAACGGCCAACCCTGGACGTGGGATACGCTCGAGACCATCGCCGCACAGCTCACCGTCGACACCAAGGGCAAGAAGTCGACGGACACTGGCTTCAGTCCCACCAGCATTGCCCAGTACGGCATCGACTTCCAGTGGGCCGACGGTCGCACTATGGCCTCTTGCTTCTCCGCGGGCACCTTCCTCGGTCCCGCTGGCACGGCCACGATACCGGCCGGCTGGGAGGCCGCCTGGACCTGGTACTACAACGCCATGTGGCAGACCCACATCGCGCCGACCGAGAAGGTCATCGACTCGGCTCTGCTGGGCAACGGCTCCACCGTCGCCTCGGGCCACCTTGCCATGGCCGTCTCGTGGCCGTGGGCAATCAGCACGTACGGCGGCCCGGTGGACAAGAACGGCAATTCGAGCCCCAAGTTCGCCAAATGGGGTATCGCGGTCATGCCGTCCTACAACGGTCTGACTTCGTCGCCCATGGATGCCGACACGTTCGTGATCCCCAAGGGCTCCGCACACCCGGACGCCGCCTTCACGGCGATGACCGCGATCATGGCCGACAAGAGCCTGCAGATCGCGTACGGCGGAATGCCGGCTGCGACGGCCGACCAGCCGGCCTGGTTCGCCCAGTTCAACCAGTATCTTGCCAAGATCTTCCCGGGCAATACCGTGTCCTGGTCGGTTCTGCAGGAGATGGAGAACTACCCCGCCAACCCGAGCCCGGAAGCCGACCTGCCGAACTTCCAGACGGTCATCAACCTGACGGCCGCCTTCTACACGAAAATGCAGACCACCAACGGTCTGAACCTGACGAACGAGTTCACGAATCTCCAGAACTCGATCCAGAAGGCTTTCGAACAGGCGTCCCTCACCGCCAATCCGTAGCCCGGCGCGGGCCACACGGAACGGGCACGCCCGCGGCCACCCGCTACGATGGACTCATGCCTCAGATCGAGTACGCCTTTCTTGCCGACTCGGCCGAAGTCCAGCCCGGTCAGAAGTTCCACGTGCTTGGCGGCGGGGTCACGCGCCTGAGCGGGCCAACGCTGCCGTTCCAGCACCCCCATCTCGCCGTCGTGGTGGGCCTGAGGCTGGGCGCCAATGAGCGGAATCGCGAGCACGACCTGGAGTTGATTCTTGCCGCACCCGACGGCACCAAGGTCGCCGGCTCAGCGGGGCGCGTGGTAGCTCGTGGCCCGCAGGATCCCAGCGACATCATCCTGACCCTGGCCGTCGACCTGTGGAACCTGACCCTGACCACCCAGGGGGAGTACTCGGTGAGGATCATGGTGGGTGGGACCGAGCGCAAGAGGCTGGCACTGATGGTCACCCAGTCCAGAGAGCCTGTGCCGGAGCAGCGGTACCTGGCGTGACGGCCGTGGACCGCGGTCCCGCGCGCCACGAGCGTCCGGCCATCGATGAGGCAGCCCTGGCTGCGGCCCGGATCGCGGATCGTCTGCTCGAGGCTGCCCGGGTGCGGAATGCGGTACGTTGGGCGGAGTTCCTGACGCCGCTGCCGGGGCAACTCCGAGACGCCGGCATCGCCGATCTGCGCCGGATTGCCATGCGGGCCCGGGCGGCCTACGGGCCCAAGGACTCGATTCGCGAGGCGCTTCCCGCCGAGCTGACGGAGCCGTTTCTGGCCGATCTCGACCGCCTCCTGAAAGCCCTGGCCCGCGATGCCATGGAGCGCTGAACGGCGGGTATGCTCTGTCGGCGGGACGTAGACGCGCGCCGTGCAATCGATCGGTAGCGGGAGGTCAGGGTTTGAGCACGTGGCAGGTGAGCGGAGGGGCTCGCACCTCCATGCCGCTGCCGGTCGGGCTGCGCGTCGCCGGTGCGGGCGCTCGGCTGGGCGCATGGCTCCTCGACCTCCTTGTCTTTGGATTGCTGAGCCTGATCCCGCTGGCTCTCGCCGTCGCGACCGGCGCCGTCGGGCTCAATCCGGAAGCGGTCCGGCAGATGAACGTCAACCCGTACGTTGAGCCCACCGTGCCGCTGCTCAGCGTGAACGTGGCCCCGTTGATCGCTTGGTGCACGGTCTGGGTGGTCCTGGCAGTCGCCTACGCGGCCGCCTGCTGGGCCCGCTTCAGAGGCCTGCCCGGTCAGCGGCTCCTCTCATTGCAGGTTGCCGACGCCGCGACCGGAAAGAACCTCTCGTTGCCGCGGGCGACCTGGCGCGCCGTGCTCGTGAGCGGCATTCCGGCGGCTGCCACCGCAGTCCTGCTCGTGGCCATGTGCGAGCTGCTGGCCACGGTCATCCCGGCCGATATCGCCGGCGCCGGCGGAACCAGCTACATCAACGCGACCTACAACGACACCGGAGGCGACTTCGTTTCGCTGTGCAGTCTGGCGAGCTGGGCCTGGCCGCTCCTGCTTCTGATCAGCACGGCTGCCAGCCGCGACAGGCGGGGCCTACACGACAGGCTTGCCCGCTCTGTCGTCGTGGGGCGGGCGAAGGCGTTCGGTGCGTGGGGCACCGCGTACGCGCAGGTACCGTACGGCCCCCCCGGCTTCCCATACGGCCCGCCCGGCTTCCCATACGGCCCAGGCCCGACGCCCGGCTCCGGACCCGGTTACGCTCCCTGGCCGGTCTATCCGTACGGCCCGCAGCCGGGCGCGCCCGATCTGCCGCAGGCGGACCTCGCGTCCGGCGGCGAGCTACCGGCGTTGGGCGAGCCGCCCGCGGCGGTCGGCGGTGGCGAGCCGGCGGAGAGGAAGGCGGCGGCCGACAGCGACAACCGGCAGGTCTTCGGCGCGAAGCTGCCGGCCGGTTTGCGCGTGGCGAGCTTCAACCGTCGCGTAGTGGCCTACGTTGTCGACAACGTCATCGCCCTCTTGCTTTTCGGCGGCATCGCGATGGCCCTGGAGGGGAGCTCAGACTCGAGCGGCACGCCCCCCGAGCGCATCGCGATGATCGCGGGGCTGATCGGCGGGCTCGTTCAGGCCGTCTACTTCGTCGCGACCTGGTCGATCTGGCGCGGCTCGATCGGCCAGAAGGCTCTCGGCCTGCAGGTGGGCGAGGAGTCGACCGGACACCGGCTGAGCCCGGCCGACTCACTCGTTCGGTGGGCCCTGCTCCAGGGCCCACTGGCGCTTTACCTGGCGGTCCCTTACTTGCTGAGGCCGGCGTTCGGGATCCTGACCATCGGCTGGGCATGGCTGCTGACCTACAGCGCTCGCAAGGATCCCGACCGGCGGGGCTACCACGACCGCATCGCGCACAGCCTGGTAGTCGAGCAGGCCTGAGGCGGGCGCGCCGGGCCGCCGGTGGCTACTCGGAGTCGCGCTCCACGCCCAACTCCCGATCGCTGAACGCCTCGAGAAGGAAGGGCGACGGCGAGGCGGGATCGTAGACGAGCGTCAGCGATCGGCGCGCCCGCGTCCAGGCAACGTAGGCCAGGCGGCGCTCCTCCTCGAGCGCACGCTGGGGCTCGGTCGAGTCGCGCAACGAGCGGGCCGACGGGAAGCGGCCGGCATCCATGCCGATGACCGCCACATGGTCGAACTCGAGTCCCTTCGTGGCGTGGGCCGTGGCCAGGGTTAGCTGAGCATCGTAGCGGCGCAGCTCGGCAACGCGAGCGCGGTGGCGTCGCACGGCCCCGGCCAGGTCCGCGAGGGAGCGGTACGGCGCGGCCCAGCCGACGAGGGCCGCCAGCAGATCGCCCGTCTCGACGGGGAGTGGCTCGTCCAGATCCCGCGCGTCGGGGTCCGCGCCCGAGCGCGGCGGCGGTTCGGGCAGCTCGATTCCGCTCCTCGCCAGCGCCGCCAGCCTCGGCAGCAGCGGACCGTCCGCAGGGCCGCCGCTGAGAGCCGCGCTGCCGGCGCCCGCGCCCGCGCCGCCAACGCACGCACCGCCCGCCCCGCTTTCGGCCGCGCGCAGGATCGCATCGACCCGACGATCCTCCGTGAGCAGCCTCAGCCTGGGGGCCCGGAACGGCAGCCCCATGTCGACCGCGACGGCGGCGGCCGGCAGCAGCTCGACGTTGGTTCGAGCCAGGATCGCCCGCGTGCCGCCGTCGTCGGGCCAGCTGGCGATCACGCGCCGGATCCGGGCGGTTTCGTCCGAGCTGTCGGGCGCGAGGATCAGCCTGCCCGCCGCGACCGGCCCGGGCCGGATCGTCTTGACGAACCGCTCCTCGTTGCGCTCGACCAGCCGAACCGCCCGATCCACCACGGCCGGCGGGCAGCGGTAGTTGACGGTCAGGTCGATCCGCCTCAGCCCCGGCAGCGACTCCGCGAGGGCGAGCACCCTTCGAACGTCGGCGAGTCGCCAGCCGTAGATCGTCTGATCGTCATCGCCAACAA
>PLOC01000038.1:5939-6444 GCA_003141955.1 Chloroflexota bacterium | reverse complement strand
AGCAGCGCCTCGGCGATCAGGCGGTAGCGCGGGTGCACGTCCCACAGGTCGTCCATGAGCCCGAGAACCGTGACGCCGACGAGGCCGGCCAGCCATGCGGTCAGCGTCAGGCCTTCGTCGACGGCCATCCAGGCGACGGCCCCGACTGCGATCGCCACGGCCAGGCCTCCCAGGATCGGCACGACCTGGCGGGACCAGCGATCGGCACGTGGGCGGACAACCGCCCCGTAGCGAAAGGCCAGCCTGTTCGTCACCGGCACCATCAGCACCGCCACGAAGAAGGCGGCCACGCCGATAGGCAGCGGACCCGAGATCACAACTTCACACCTCGCTCTGTTGGCACGTGACGATACAGGCTGGCGAGGTCGTCCACGAGCCGTTCTGCCGCATATCTGACCGCCGGCTCCGGGACAACCGCGGCTTGCCCGGCAGTCGCCGCATCGATGAGCGAGGACGGCGTTTCCAATCGATCCCGGCTCAGAGAGAGACGATGCGGGCCGAGCCC
>PLOC01000038.1:5703-5927 GCA_003141955.1 Chloroflexota bacterium | reverse complement strand
GGATCGTGAACCAGAACCTCTGCCCCGCGAGACTCCAGCTCGTGGATCACGCCGACCGCCGGAGAGTGGCGCGTGTCGGCGATGTCCGGCTTGTACGCCAGCCCCACGACGATCACCCGCGCTCCGGTTATGACCCGACCGCGCTCGGCGAGCAGGGCCGCCAGGCGATCCGCGACGTGCCCGGGCATTCGTCCGGTGGCTCGGACCGAGGCCGCGATCACGTC
>PLOC01000038.1:0-5642 GCA_003141955.1 Chloroflexota bacterium | reverse complement strand
TCCCAGGCGTTGACGCCGAATCGGTCGCACAGGACGGCCAGCTCGTTCACGAAGCTGATGTTGATGAAGCGGAAGGTGTTCTCGACGAGCTTGGCCAACTCGGCCGTCTCGAGTGAGGCCACCGGCATGGCAGTGGACACGAACGAGGCGACGAACTCGCGACCGCGCTCGAGACAGGCATCGGTGGCGCCGGCGACGAGCTTGGTGGTGTTGCTGACGTTGTAGACCGGGTCACCGGGGTTGATGCGCTCAGGGCTGAACGCCACGAAGATGTCCTCGCCCACCTTGCGGCCCGCGGCGTTGAGCGGATCCACGAGAAGACGGCGAGTGGTGCCCGGAACGACCGTGCACTGCATCACGATGAGTGCGCCGTTCGAGACGTGCTCCAGGACCGTTTCACAGGCCCGCTCCACCGGCACCTCGTAGGGCCGTCCCTCGCTGTCGATCGGCGTCGGAACGGTGATGAGCACGACGTCGGCCCGCGCGATGGCCGCCGCGTCCGTGGTGGCGGTGAGAGACCCAGCCTCGATGAGCGGGGCGATCGCGGCGGCGGGTATGCCGCTCGTGGCATGGCCGCCGTTGATGCTGGCGACCTTGGCTGCATCGACGTCGAGCCCGGTGGTTTGGTGCCCGGCGGAGGCGATTGCGGTCGCGGTGGGAAGCCCGGCGAAGCCGAGCCCGATGACGCACACACGCCTGGACGGAGCGGGGCTCACGGCCTTTCGCTCGATCTGAGAGTCCAACAACATGTTTCTCGCGCTACCCTGTGCTCTCCGCGGCTGGCGACTACGGGCAGGTGTTTTTGGGCGCGGGTTTGCCGTACCAGAGGCTGTCCGTGCCAAACCACTGGATCGACAGCGCGGCGACCTTGGCGTTGATCAGACAGGTAGACGCGGTCACGGCGCTGATTCCAGTGACCGTGTACGTCGGCGGCTCCAGCACGACCTGCTTGATGTTCTCACTCGGGACGTTCTGGGCGTTCGCCACGTAGTCGGCTACCTGGTTCGCCGGGAAGTTCGTGGTAACGCTCGATCCAAGAGTCGAGATAAGGCTCGGCAGGGCCAGTATCTCGCTGGGCTGAGCCATCTTGTGCATCAAGGCGACCAGCACCTGTTGCTGACGCGAGGCCCTCATGTAGTCGCTGTTGTCGGCACCGTGACGGGACCTCACATAGGCCAGGGCGTGCTTGCCGTCCAGGTGCTGCGGCCCGGCGGCCAGGTAGAAGCCGTACGTCTTGCCATCGAGCCAGTCGTAGGACGGGTCATCGATCACGCTCGGGTTGACGACATCGATCCCGCCGACCTTGTTGATCATGTTCACGAACCCATCGAGATCCATGACGGCGTAGTAGTTGATCGGGATGCCGACGAGGTAGCTCACTTCTTTGACGAGGGTCATATACGGGCTGTCCGGCGACTTGATCCAGCCGTTCTTGACGTAGGTCGGAATCGAGTTGATCTTGACCAAAGGCGAGTCCACGCCGCCGAAGTAGAACGGGAAGCTGGCGCTGTCTCGGGGCACGCTGACCATCTGGACCGAGTTGGTCTTCGGGTCGTAGCTCACGACCATGATGGAGTCGTAGAGATGCTCGCCCCGGGATGGGGCAGCGTCCACGCCGGTGAACAGGATGGTGACGCGACTGCCCGCCGTTGGCAGCGTCAATGGCACGTCTGTGATCTCAGGCGTCGGCGTCTGCCCGGGAGGCAGGCTGGGTCCCGGAGTCGCCTCGTCGAGCAGGGAATTGTCGCCGGGGGGGCTGAATACCTGGGCCCCAGCGTTCGAGTATGTCAGCAGGTAGTAGCCGCCGCCAAGGTGGCTGATGACTATGACCGCTGCCAGCGTCGCCAGGACGACCCTGTCGAGAATCCTCCGGGTCTGGCGATGCTCGCCGCCTGCAAAAGCATGCACGACCGCAGCAAGCCGCCAGACGCCGATCAGGAGCAGGATCGCGACTGCAGCCAGTCCGACGTTCCGGTCGGCGAAGAGCTGGGCCGCGAAGACTACCGTCCCCCGCCGGAGTGCGTAGACCAGCAGGCACACCGCAGCCAGCGGGGGTACGGCAAAGAGCGCCGCAGCGCGGCGCTTCCGGATGTAGAGCTGTCCGAGGCCGGGCCACAGGAACGAGAGGAGAGCGGCCAGGGAAGGCGATCGCCTGCGGCCCCTCGCGGTCGGCACGTTAGTATCCAAATCGGCCCGACTCTAGCACACCTCGGGTCGGCTATCCTGGCTTGCCGTTCCCAGCGTCGGGTGGCCGAGTACAATATGAGGCAACATCCGGCCGCGTATCTGTCGGCGCCGGAAGGGGAGGAGATGCGGTAGCTTCATGATCCGTCGCCACGCGGCCGCGTTCCAGGCCATCTTGATGGCTGCCGACGCGTTGGCTGCCCTTGCGGTCGTCGTCTGCGCCGCCCAACTCCGATTCGGGCTGAATTCGGCCTGGGCTTCGGCCCTGGGCACCTCGCTCCCTGACCCCCGACTCGCCGTTGGCGCGTTCATCGCGACCTGGATCGGCCTGTTGTGGATGCGCGGCCTCTACCGCAGCCGGTCGCGCTGGACGATGCGGGGCGAGCTCGGCGAGGTCATTGGTGCGGCAGTCGTGCTCCTGGCGCTGACGCTGAGCGCTCTGTTCCTCTTCAAACTACCGGACGTGAGCCGCCTTCTCCTGCTGGTCGTCTTCCCCTTGCTGGTCATCGCCGCCTTCACGCTGCGAGTGGCCATGCGGCTGACGCTGCTCCTTTTTCGCCGCCATGGCCGCAACGTCCGCTACATGCTGGTCCTCGGTGCCAACGCCAGGGCGAAGGCCTTTGCCAACATGGTCGAAAGTCACCCGGAGCTCGGCCTGATCGTCATCGGGCACCTCAAGGCAGGCGCGGCGGACGACGGCGTCTACCTGGGCAGACCGCTGCTCGGCTCCGTCGATGACCTCGAGAGGGTGTTCCACAGCCAGATCGTGGACGAGGTCGCCATCTGCCTGCCGTTCGTCATGGAAGACCTGATCGAGCAGGCCGCTCAGCTGTGCCAGCAGGAAGGCAAAGTCGTGAGGATCCCGGTGGCCCCGATGGAGCGGGTCCTGTCTCTCGGTCGCCTTGAGAGCATCGACGGAGTGGGCGTTTACTCGCTGGCAAACGGTCCCGACCGGGTCATCGGGTTGCTCGTGAAGCGCATCGTGGACATTGGCGGGTCGGCAATCCTCATGCTGGTCCTGGCGCCGCTCATGGCACTGCTTGCGCTGCTGGTCAGGCTCGACTCCAGCGGGCCGATCTTGTTCCGCCAGGACCGAGTTGGCCTGCAGGGCCGAACCTTCGACATGATCAAGTTCCGCTCCATGTGCTGCGACGCCGAGCGACAGCTGGCAGACTTGCGGGTTCACAACACGATCAACGGTCACGCCTTCAAGCTGGACCGGGACCCCCGGGTTACTCGCCTCGGCCGGTTCTTGCGCCGGACTTCATTGGATGAACTGCCGCAGCTCTGGAACGTGCTGCGCGGGGAGATGAGCATGGTGGGGCCGCGCCCCATCGTGAGCGAGGAGGTCGCCAAGTACGGACCGGCCTTTGCGCTGTACTCCCAGGTGTTGCCCGGCCTGACCGGGCTGTGGCAAGTTTCGGGCCGCAACGACACCCACTACCACCGGCGGGTGGAACTCGATAGCCACTACATACGGCACTGGGCGCCCCGGCTGGACGGCATGATCCTGCTCCAGACCATTCGCGTGGTGGTCCGGGGCCACGGCGCTTACTGAGCCGCGCTGCCACAAGGAATGGCAGATACGACCGTGCGGTAGCAATATGCTTATGCCGCCGCCCGCGTGGCTGAGGCCGCTGCTGCCGAAGTCTTAGCGCACCGATTGCTTGCGCTGGCCCCAGGTGGGCGGGGGCGGCTCCTTGCTCAACCGGTTGACCGGCTTCTCCTGCAGCATCCGGAGCGCCTCCGCGACGGCGCGCTCGAGCTGCGCGTCGTGCCCGGCGACCGCGTCCTTGGGCCAGTTCTCGACGTCGATGTCGGGTGTGGTGCCTTCGTTCTCCACGGCCCACTTGCCCTCGCGCGTGAAGAACCCTCCGCGGGGGGCAATCATGGAACCACCGTCAATGAAAAGCGGCGTGTCGGCGGTGTGCACCAAGCCGCCCCACGTGCGTTTGCCCACCAGCAAACCGACCTTGCGGTGCTTGAACATCCACGGCATCAGGTCGCCGCCCGAACCCGCCATTTCGTTGACGATCATGACCTTCGGCCCCCAGATGCCGGCCGATGGGCTGGTGAACGGATAGCGGTCGCCCGCCACGTTGTTGAAGTAGCCGTCGAAATCCCGCTGCAACACGTCGATGATGTAATCCGCCGCCGAGCCGCCGCTGTTGAAGCGCTCGTCGATAATCGCTCCCAGTTTGTCCTGCTGCGAGAAATAGTAGCGATTGAAGCTGGTGTAGCCCGGCTGCCCGGTGCTCGGCACATAGACGTAAGCCAGCCGGCCGCCGGACAGCTTATCGACCAGGCGGCGATTCTCCTCGACCCAGGCGCGGGTGCGCAGGGCCTGCTCACTGGCGATGGGGATGACGGTCACCTGCCGCGCTCCCTCGAGCGCCGGCCGGTTGTTGATGGTCAGCGCCGTTTGCCGGTTCGCCGTGCCGTCCAGCAGGCGATAGATGTTGTCCGGCGCCCGCAGTTCGACTCCGTTGATCGCCAGGATGTAATCCCCGGTGGATACGCTGGCGCCGGGCTCGGCCAACGGGGCGCGCAGATCGGGATTCCAGCTCTCGTTGTCGTAGATGCGCGTGATCTTGTACCGGCCGCCGTCAATGGCGAAATCCGCGCCCAGTAACCCGCCCGGCGAACTGGGCAGGGCGGGCATGTCGCCACCACGCACGAAGGAGTGGCCGATGGCGATCTCCGAGCCCATGATGTCNNTTGGGCACGTACAGGTAATCGCGCTGGTTGCGCCAGCCCTCGTAGAAGATCTGTTTGAACTCCTCTTTGGGCTCGAGGTACATGCGGAGCGATACGTTGAGCCGGCCCTGAGCGGCTTGGGGCGGCTGGCGGTCGGCATCCACCAGGAAGAGCGACGGGGCCGCCGGGGCCACGCCGGCGCCGCCACGCCCGCGGCCGCCACCGGCGCCGCCATTGGTGCGATAGGCCAGCTTGTGGCCATCGGCGCTGACATTATAGGCCGCGACGCCGGTGACGAAGGGCGCCGCGCGGCGGTCGCTCAGACGGTAGCGTTGTAGGGTGCTGCCGCCGCCGGCGCCGCTGGCCTCCTCGCCACGCCCGCCACGGCCCGCGGCGGCTTCCAGGTAGTAGACAATGCCGCTTACACCGGCACGGAGTTCCGAATACTGGCGCTCGGCGACCCCCGGCACGGCGAGGATGCGTTGCTCGAAACCCTCGAAATCGATCTGGACGTTGACTGGCGTGCGCGGCGCCGCTGCCGCGGCCGGTTCTCCCTCGGCGCCCTCCGGTGCGGCGCCGCCGGAACGGCCACCGCGGCCGCCGCCTGCGCCGGGGGCACCCGGAGGCGCGCTGCCCACACCGTGGTCTTCATCGCTCTCCGGCAGCAGCGGGCTGGGCTCGCCTTTCTTGAGCACCGCGAAATACAGCCCGAAGTTCTCATCGTGGTCGTAGGAAGTCATGTCCAGCCATTGCGATTTCAA
>PLOC01000031.1:38613-47083 GCA_003141955.1 Chloroflexota bacterium | reverse complement strand
AGCGGTTTGGGCATGGCGGGCATTCTACCAGCGAGCGCGGCCCTTCTCGACACCGCGAGGCGCAACCGGTAGCCATCCGCATTGTCGTCCGGGCAGCCAACCGGAAGAATAGGCTCCGCACCCCCACAGGAGTCGAGCCATGTGCTTCGATCTGGACAGCGAGCCCCCGATACCGGAAGCGACCGGGGCCGCCGTCGAACGCGAGCCGCTGATCCTCTCCGCCGCCGATGGCAATCGATTCAAGGCCTTCCATGCCTGGCCGGCGGCGCCGACCGGCAAGGCGATCGTCATTTTGCCCGACGTTCGCGGCCTGTACCGCTACTACGAGGAGCTGGCCGTGCGCTTCGCCGAGGCCGGCGTCGAGGCGATCGCCATCGACTACTTCGGCCGGACCGCGGGGATCGGCGATCGCGATGAATCGTTCGACTCGGGTCCGCACGTGGCCCAGACGACGTGGGCCGGGCTGTCGGCCGACATCGTGGCGGCTGCGGCATTCCTGAGCGATCGGGGCTTGCGGGTGGCCGGCACCGCGCCTGCCCGGCCCGCGATCTTCGTGACCGGCTTCTGCATGGGCGGCCGAAACGCCTTCCTGGCGGCCACTCTGGGCCTGAGGCTGGCGGGCGTCATTGGCTTCTACGGCTGGCCGGGCGGACCGTCCCGAAACGACACGCCGGCTCCCACCGAGACCGTCGATCATTTCGACTGCCCGGTCCTAGGCATCTTCGGCGGGGCCGACCAGGGCATCCCGCTCGCGGTCGTGCAGGCCTTCCGCGAGGCGCTGGCGAAAGCCCGCGTGGAGAGCGAGATCGTCGTGGAGCCGGATGCCCCTCACAGCTTCTTCGACCGCAAGCAGGCGGAGTTTCAAACTCAGTCTGACGACGCTTGGGCTCGTGTGAGACGATTCATCGACGCGCACGGAGCGGCTTGACCTCCGGCGTACCAGGCGAGAGCCCACGAGGCTCCGCAGGAACACCGGAGGACCGCATGTTCAGGCGACGCGACCGAGGCTCCCGCGACGAAGCCGGAGAAGCCCTCGGCAAGGATCTCGAGGTCGAAGACGCGCCCGAGGCCGTAGCCGAAATCGAAGGCGAAGCCGAGGACACCGCGGACCAGCCCGAGGACATGGACGCCGATCTCGAGAGCCAGGCGGCCGACTACCTGGCCGACAACGACGTCTGGCTCTACGGGCCCCACGCCAAAGAGGTCCTGGAAGTTCTCGAGCGCCTGGAGGAGGTCGACCCGGACGATGCGGAGGCGATTGCCGAAGCGTGGCGAAGCGCTTCCAGGTCCGATCGAGATGCCGCCCGCAAGGCCGTCAGGAAGTTGATCGAAGCCGACGAGGAGATTGCCCGCCATGTCCAGATGGCGCGCGAGGAGATCGGAGCCTGGCTGGCCGTCGCGGCCGAGTATCCGGAATACGTCAAGGCGGTCCCGAACTGGGCTCGCATCTGCTCGCAGGTGAGCGACGCTGCCCTGGATGCCGCCACCGGCATCATCCTCGAAGACGAGCTGGAGGAGCCCGAGTACGAGGCGCTCTTCCTGCCCTGGACCGATGCCGTCGAGAAGATACGGATCCAGGAAGAGCTCGAGGAGATCGAAGGCGACGCCGAAGCCGAGGATGATGAGGAGGCCCAGGGCGGCGAGGGCGACGATGGGGAGACCGAAGGCGAGTTCGGGCCGAACTCGGACGCGGTCGCCGATTTCCTCAACCGGCTGTGGCTGCTCTCGCCCGACCAGGTTACGCGGCTCGTGAGCGGCTGGCGNNGAGGACCCCGAGTGGCGCGACCAGGTCCGCCGCGCCCAGGAGAAGATCTCGCCCTGGCTGAACGGCGGCCGGCTCCAGGAGACGGCCAGCTTCATGGGTCAGACCGGCCAGAGCGCCACTCGCCAGATGGCGGGCCCGGCCCTCGCCGACGCGGTCGCGGCGCTGGTGGTGGGCGATCTGCTCGAGCCGGAGGACGCGGATGCGCTTTACGCGCCGTGGTTCAATCTCGTGGGCGCGCCACCGCTGCCGGAGGCAGCCGAAGATGGGGGCGAGCCGGCCGGTTCTGACGGCGTGGCAAACTGAAGGCGCGCACAGCTGAGGGCGCAACCGGATAACGGTGGAGGGTCAATGTTCAGGCGGTACAAGAAGGACGAGGGCGCTCCCAACCGGCTCCGCGACGAGGCCGAGCCGAACAGGCTCACCTGGACCTCCGCGGACGGGACGGACGCCGAGCCGTTCGAGCCCGAGGGCTTCGAGGACGGGCTCGAGGACGGGCAGGGCGACGAGGACGCGAAGGGCGACGAGCCGGACACGCGGACCGACGCCGAGCGCGCGGCCGACCTGCAGGCCGAGCTCGAGCGCGAGGCCGAGGAGTTCGGGCTGACGGGTCAGAACCCGACGGACATGTACGGCCCCAACGGCGAGGACGTCGCCTCGTTGCTCGACTCACTGGCCGACATCGACGACGAAACGGCCGAGGCGATCGCCGATGCCTACGAGGCGGTCCCCGAGAACGAGCGCAAGGTCGCGCAGCTCGTCGTTCGGCGGCGCCACCGCGGCGGAGGCCTGGAGGCCGAGCTGTGGGCCGCGGAACACGCCGTGTCGGACTGGCTGGCCGCGATGCAGCTCGACGGCGACGAGTTCGACCTCTACTCGATCGTGGCCGACGCGGCCACGGACGCGGTCGACGCGCTGGTCCTGGAGGACGAGCTTGCGGACGTGGACTTCGCCACTCTGTACGGCCCGTGGTCCGAGATCATGGACACCAACGACGAGGCCGCAGAGGACGACGAGGCCGCGCCGGCGAAAGGTTCCGGCCCAGGCAAGACCGCGCCGGCGAAAGGTTCGGGCAAAGCCAGGCCGGCCGAAGCGCGTGCCGAGGAGCCTGCCGAGGAGCCGGCCGAGCCGGAAGGCGAGTTCGGTCCGAACACCGAGCTGGTCCTGCAGTTCCTGACCAGGCTCGCCGCCCTGACTGCGGCGGAGACATCGGAGCTGGTCGCAGTCTGGCGAAAGCAGCCGAAGGAAGAGCTCCGGATCGCCCACCGCAACCTGCAGGCCCTCGCCGATGAAGACCCGAAGTGGCGCGAGCAGCTGCGCCTCGCCCAGGAAGAGGTCTTCGCCTGGATGGAGGGCCGCAGCGAGAAACGCGACTACTCGTTCGGCGGGCCGCAGAGGCTGGCTCGCGTCCGCGAACCAGCGGGGCCGACCGTCGCCGACGCCGTCGCCGCCCTGGCCATGGCCGACATGCTCGAACCCGAGGATGCCGAGGTCCTCTACGCCCCGTGGGCGGAGATCGTGAGGGAGCCGGCCCTGCCCGAGTACGAGGAAGACGACGAGGGCGACGACGCCTGAGCCAGCGTCGGAGCGTGCGACCACACTCCGCTGAAAGCCCCTTTTCCCTAACACGCATGGGGGGAGTAGTAAGTGGAGTGAAGCGACCCGCCTTCATGAAGCAGGCCCTATCGATGGTGATCGTTAGCCTTTCGCGGCTATCACGGCGGTGATTCGAGCCCGGACCACCGCACGCCGCGCCCATCGGCCAACCTGCGGAGGCGGTGGCGACGCGTAGCACTCTCCCCGTGCGTGTTGAGGAATTCCGAGCCGCCGCAGCGC
The DNA here is from genome assembly GCA_003141955.1 of Chloroflexota bacterium. Lineage (GTDB taxonomy): Bacteria > Chloroflexota > Limnocylindria > Limnocylindrales > CSP1-4 > Fen-1039. The sequence continues at coordinate 43,485 of PLOC01000031.1, read as the reverse complement.
GAGTCCCAGGCCTCCGCTGTCCCCGCATGGCGATCCGCGGGGCATCGAAACGGAGAGCCCCCGGCGTCTCCGCGTGTCTGCCGACCACGGCGAAGCCACCCGGCCGGGCCGCGCCCGCGCTGTCGGAGTGGGTGCTCGATCTCTCCGGCGAACTGGACACGTGGCGGGCCTTCTGCAAAACTCCGCGTCCATGAAGCAATCGATCGTCACCCTGGACATGGAGGGCGTGCTGACGCCGGAAATCTGGATTGCCGTGTCCGAGAAGACTGGCATCGCGGAACTGCGCCGCACCACACGCGATGAGCCGGACTACGACAACCTCATGCGCGGGCGCCTGGCCATCCTGGACCAACATGGATTGAAGCTGTCAGACATACAGAGTGTCATCGGCACGCTGGCTCCTCTGCCCGGCGCGAAGGAGTTTCTGGACGAACTGCGCGCGTTCGTGCAGGTCGTAGTCCTGTCCGACACGTTCGAGCAGTTCGCCGCTCCCCTGCTCCGCCAGCTCAATTGGCCAACCCTCCTGTGCCACCGCCTGGTCGTCGAGAACGACCACATCGTGGACTATCAACTGCGCATCCGGGAGCAGAAGCGCGAAGCCGTGGCCGCGTTCAAGCGGATGAATTACCACGTCATCGCGGGAGGCGATTCTTTCAACGACACCGCCATGCTCGGCGAGGCCAACGCAGGCATCCTGTTCCACGCGCCAGACGGTGTGAAACAGCAATTCCCGCAGTTCCCGGCCGTCGAGACCTACGCGGACTTGATGAAACTGATCAAGCAGGGAATGGCTTAGCACTCGAAGCGGCCGCTCGCTCGAGCCAATCGAGTGCGCAAGCCTGCATGTCGCGGCTTCGGCGAGCGCTCTACCAGCCGAGGGCGCGCATGACGCCTGCCGTGGTGGGCGCGGCATCGATGATCGCGCCGGCGCCGCCGGCAGTTCGTTCGGCCGTCTCCGGATCCTTGAGGCCGTGGCCCGTGAGGACGCAGACCACCGTGGCCGCGCGGTCGATCCGCCCCGCCGCGGCGAGCTTGCAAACTCCCGCCAGGCTCGCCGCCGAAGCGGGCTCGCAGAAGATCCCCTGGTCAGTGGCCAGGTCCCGGTACGCTGCCACGATCTCGTCGTCGGTGACCGTCTCGATGAGCCCGCCGGACTCGTCGCGAGCCGCCTCGGCCTGCTTCCACGAAGCCGGATTGCCGATTCGAATGGCAGTGGCGATCGTCTCCGGGTGCTCCACCGGATGGCCGAGCACGATCGGCGCCGCACCGGCCGCCTGGAAGCCGTACATCTTCGGCCGGGCATCGATGCGACCCACGGCCCTGTATCGCGTGAACCCGGCCCAGTAGGCCGTGATGTTGCCGGCGTTGCCGACCGGGATGGCCAGGATGTCGGGGGAGCGGCCCAGGTCGTCGCAGACCTCGAACGCGGCGGTGGTCTGGCCGTCGATGCGGTACGGGTTGACCGAGTTGACGAGCGTCACCGGGTGGTCCCTCTGCTCCGCCATCTCGCGGACCACGCGCAGCGCCTCGTCGAAGTTGCCGTCTACGGCGATGATCCTCGCGCCCGCGGCCAGAGCCTGGATCAGCTTGCCGAGGGCGATCTTGCCCTTGGGCAGCACGACTATCACCTCGAGCCCGGCGGCTGCGCCGTAGGCCGCGGCAGAGGCCGAGGTGTTGCCGGTGGAGGCGCAGATGACGGCCTTCGCGCCCTCCTCGACGGCCTTGGAGATGGCCATGACCATGCCCCGGTCCTTGAACGAGCCAGTCGGGTTCATGCCCTCGTACTTCACGTACAGGTTCGGGACGCCGATGCGCTTCGCTATGTGGTCGATCCGGACCAGCGGCGTGAAGCCTTCGCCGAGACTGATGATCGGAGTGGCGGCGGTGATCGGCAGGAACTCGCGGTAGCGCTCGACCAGACGCGGGCGAGGGAGCGCCGCGGAGCTGGCGATGGGCGGATTGGCAGACGAGGCGGACACTTCGATCAGCTCCCTCTATGAGGTCAGTATCGGGTAGATGGGCACGTCGCGGTCGGGGGCGATGAGCGGCTCGATCGCCTCGCGGACCTCGGCCAGCGGCAGCGGCCGGGTCTGGACGGCGACCCAGGTCCGGCTCCGATGGCGGGGCACCGCGCTCGGCGGCGGGCCGGCGACTTCCTCGGCGAGACGTCCGGGAACCTCGTCCGGAAGCAAGCCGGGGATGCACACGAACCACGGCCGGCGGATGGTGGCTCGGTCGTCGGCGAAGGTGACAAGCTCGGCGGCGGCGGGCGGCAGGTCCGCCCAGGTGCTGAGCCCGGTCCGGGCAACTTCCAGGAGATCGGCGAGAACGGCGCTGCTGGTGGCGGGGCCGCCGGCGCCCGGGCCTTCGAATGAAACGCGACCGACCGGGTCGGCATCGACTTCGAGGCGGTTCAGAACGCCGTCGGTGCGACCGAGCGGCGCTCCCAGCGGCACGGCCGAGGTCATGACCGAGCCGGCCAGCCCGAAGCCTGGTTCGGCGGTTCCCGGGGTGCTGGCCGTGGCCACGAGCCGGATGGCGAGTCCCAGGGCGACGGCGCCGGCGATGTCGCTGGCCGACACGCCGGTGATCCCAGGCCTGCCGTCGCCGCGCACGGAGGGCGGGCTGGCCACGATGGACTCGACGCGCGGCCATGCGCCAAAGCAGAGGCGGGTCAGCACGGCGAGCTTGTTCGCGGCATCGTGGCCCTCCACGTCGGCGCTGGGATCGCGCTCGACGTAGCCCTGGGCCTGGGCCGCGGCGAGGACTTCCTCGTAGCTCCGTTTGGCCTGCGTCATCTGGGTCAGGATGAAGTTGGTGCTGCCGTTGACGATGCCGCGCACGCGCCGGACGTGGTTGGCAGCCAGATCGCGTGCGATCGGATCGAGCACGGGCGTGCCGCCGCAGACCGACGCTTCGAACCGGAGCGGTGAGCCCTTCGCGCGGGCTATCTTCTCCAGCTCCGCGCCGTGGTGGGCCAGGACGTACTTGTTGGCCGTGACCACCGGCTTGCCCGCGTTCAGTGCCTCGGCGATCAGGGAGCGGGCCGGCTCGTCGCCGCCCAGCAGCTCGACGATCAGATCCACGTCGTCCCGCCGGACCACGGCCGCGGCGTCGGGGACGAGGATCTCGCGCGGCATCCCCCGATCGACGGCGCCCTGGACGTTCATGTCGGCGATCGCCACGAGCTCGAGCATTCGCCCGCCCGCGGGGCCGATCTGCCGGCCCCTGTTGCGAAGGAAGCCACGGGCCACTTCCGCGCCGACGGTGCCCGCGCCGAGGATCGCGACGCGGAGCGGTCGTCTCTCGGGGGTCATGGGCGGGTCGGACTGGGGCCAGCGAGGCCGAGGTGGGATCGCAGCCAGTGGTGACGGACTGGATGTGCGTCGTCCGGGAATGGTACCCGAGGCACCGGCTACTCTGTACGCCGCTCCCCGGCTCGCGGCCTACTCGGGAAGGCGTTCAGCTCCCGACAGCCTGGCTGATCGTGGCCAGCCACAGGTTTCCACTCGAGTCTTCGACCAGAACGCCGGCCGGGCCGTATGCCTCGTCGGACAGATCGGCCGGCCCCGGACCCGAGACGGCGACCTGCGCCCACTCGAACCCGTCCGGGGACATGGCCACCGCCAAGCCTCCGTCCGAGGTGACGACCTCCAGTGCCTGGTGGCCGTCGGAGAGCACAACGGACGAAGACGGAAACTCCGTCCCGGCCGCCTTCCATGTATGCCCGTCACTCGAGGTCCAGGCCTGATCGTCGCCATCCGGCGAGCACGAGCAGTCCCATCTGGCGACGTCGGCGACGAGCCTACCGGGGGCGATCGTCGTGACCGCGGCCTCCGCCTCCGGAGCCGTCGCGGCATCGTCGAGTGTCACGCGGCTCCAATCGGAGCCATCGGCCGACCACCAGATCGCGGGCGTGGTCGCCGGGAAGTCGCCGCCGCCCCAGCCCTCCAGGCTGCCGATCCGACCGGCCACCAGGAAGCCGTCGCCAAGGACCGTGCCCCGCGCCAGGTACGCATCCTCGAACGTCGCGGGTGCGAGGGCGACGGCGCGCCAGCTCTGCCCATCGGCCGATAGCCAGACCGCCGGGCTGGCCGTGCTGCTATCGCTGGACCTGCTGACGGCCATGTACCCCTTCGGCCCGGCCGACACGTCTCCCACCGCCGCTCCGCCGAAGGCCTTGCGGAGGTCGACTCGGGTCCAGCTTGCTCCATCGGCGGAGGTCCAGAGCGCGGTCGCCGGCTCGGGCACGCACCCGTATCCGTCATCGACGCAGCCGGGGGCGCGACCGAGGGCGAGCAGGCCGGCCGGCCCCTCGACAACCTCTTCGACCTGGGCCCCCTGCCCGATTCCGGTCATATCGAGCGACTTGCCCTGCTGCCACTGGCGTCCGTCGGCCGAAACCCAGGGGACGGCGGCGCCGCTGTTGACGTTCTCGTGGAATGCCAGATACCCGCGGCTCCAGCCGAAGAGCGCATTCTGGAAGGGCGAGTCGGTGGTTGCGACGAGCTTCGCCGGTAGGGACACGGAAGACCAGCGAAGCGCGCGCCCGGCCACAGTCGGAAGAGCACTGACGGAGGGGCCGGCCGTGTCGGTCTCGACTGGGGTATCCGTCGGCACGGCAACCTCCGTGGCGGTCGCCACCGGACCGGTCGCCTCCGTGGCGATCGCCGTCGGCCCCGTCGTGCCCGTCTGCAGCGGGGTCGCGCCCGGTTGGCCGGGCACGGCCTGGCAACCGACCATCGTGGCCGCAACCACGAGAACGCCGGCCAGCCCGACCCGCCGCCGCGGGGCGGCAGACCGGCGTCGATCGATCAGTCGACGATCTCCCGGCATCTTTCCTACCTCCAACCGTGCCACTTCTGGCAGCGC
>PLOC01000031.1:17421-38578 GCA_003141955.1 Chloroflexota bacterium | reverse complement strand
TGGGCAACGACCTGGGCGCGATCCGCAACTACGTGGCGCTCGCGGAGCGGTATCAGGCGATCTACTGCGTGGTGGACTACCACGCCCTGACCCACGTCCACGACCCGGAGGTACTGCGCCGCCAGACGCTCGAGATGGCGGCCGCGCTCATCGCCCTGGGCCTGGACCCCAAGCGCTGCACCCTCTTCGTCCAGTCGGACCGGCCGGAAGTCACCGAGCTGTGCTGGCTCTTCAACACCGTGACACCGGTCGGCTGGCTGCAGCGCACTCCGACCTACAAGGAGAAGCGCGAGAACCAGCCCGAGGACGTCAACCACGGCCTGCTCACCTACCCGGTCCTGCAGGCCGCCGACATCGTCCTCTACAAGGCCTCGCTCGTGCCGGTCGGCAAGGACCAGGCCGCGCACCTGGAGCTGAGCCGCGAGATCGTCCGCGCCTTCAACGCCCGCTACGGCGAGACCTTCCCGGAGCCGCAGGCGGTCTACACCGAGGCGCCGGTCGTTCTCGGCACCGACGGCCAGCGCAAGATGAGCAAGTCGATCGGCAACACGATCGAAGTCCTGGCCGAGCCCGACGTGATCCGCAAGCAGGTCACGTCGATGGTGACCGACACCCAGCGCATCCTTCGCTCGGACCCGGGGCGGCCGCAGGTGTGCAACGTCTGCCAGCTGCACCGCCATTTCGGCGACGACTACGAGGAGATCTGGGAGGGCGAGCGAACCGCCCGCACCGGCTGCGTCGACACCAAGAAGCTGCTGGCGGAGCGGATCATCGCCCACTACGCCCCGGCCCGAGAGACGTACAGGGAGCTGATGGCCGACCCGGCGAAGCTGCGCGGCATCCTCGACGAGGGCGCCGAACGGATTCGGCCGATCGCCCAGGCCACCATGGCCGAGGTTCGCGAACGGATGGGCCTGCGCTAGTCGGTCAAACCGCCAGCCCGTCCGCACCCCGGACTGCAGGGCGAGCGAGATACTGGCGACTCGCGAAAGGCGACGCTAGCTGCCCGAGGCCGGCCCCTCGTCAACCGGAGCAGACCCGGCTGAGCCGGCTGCAACGGACTCATCCGGGCCAGGCGTCTGGCCCTCGACGGGCACGGCCTCCTGGACGGGCGTCGGCGGCATCGACGCCCCGGGCATCATCGGCATGGGACCGCCCGTCGGGCCGCCCGCCGGCGCCCCAGGCCACGGCATCGGCCCCGGCATCGCCCCTGGCATCGCTCCCGCCATCGGCGCCGGCTTCGACCTATCCTCCAGCAGAACGCGGGCGTGGTAGGCCAGGATCACCGCCGCAACCAGAGCTGCCGCGATCGCACCGCTGACCTCGTAGCCGAGGGTACCCTCAGGCAGCCCAAAGCCAAGGCGGAGGCATCGGTACACGAGGACCGCCGCGTTCCCCGCGAGGACCAGCACGGCCGCACCGGAGATGACGTACAGGTAGTAAGCGCGCGACGAAGATCCGATCTCGGCCTCACGCTCGACCGCAACGGCCGCGCGTCGCCTCTGGGCGAACAACCAGGGCCCGACCCAGACGGCCACGCCGACGAGCACGAGCGCGCCGTCCGCGGCGACCGCCGACTTCCACCCAAAGTCGGTGGGGATGATGTTCCCGAAGAGGACGCTCGTCGTCGGCGCCAACCACTGCCCGAGGATCGTTGCCAGTGCATCTTCCATGCCGGCGGCCAGGGCCGTCAACCCGACCAGGGCCACCAGATAACCGGCGATGCGCCTAGCCGAGACGCCCTCCGGGTGCGATGTCGCTTCGGCAAGGGCCCGCCGCCGGTGCCACCACCAGGCCAGTCCGGCCGGCAAAGCCGCAGCGGGCGGAACGAGCACCAGGTACCAGAGCGGCCCGGCGCTGCCCACGCCGAGACCCGAGCTGAAGAGCTGACCGAGCCCGGAGCCGAAACCGCCGACCATCGTCGCCGCGCCGTAGACCAGCACGCTCATGAGGAAGGCGAGCCTGACTCTCGAGGAGCGTTCGAGGGCCGACTGCTCGCTCGACCCCGCGCACAGGCGGTTCGAGTAGATCCAGTGAATCAGCCACATCGCACCGTAGATCACTATGCCCACCAGGGCGGCGATCGTCGGCCGTTCCCATGCCGAGGGGTCCGTCGTCGAGAACGGGAACGTCGGCAGAGTGGAGCCGGGCGTGAAAGTGAGCTGGTCGGGCTGCGCCACCTGGGTTGCAGCCGTGTTTATCAGCGAGGAGAGATTCTCGAGAACGGTCATCAGACCGGTGAACGCCGCGTAGTAGAGGTAGAACCTGGAGACCCAGGCGGCGGCGCCCTTGATGGCCGGTCCCTGGCGAACGTCGCGGCTGCGAATCCAGGCGTGGTACGCCCAGATGGCGCACAGCACGATGATGATCGACAGGGACCAGGCATCGTCGATCGGCAGCAGCGACNNCGAGCCCTGACTGGCGCCAAGGACGTCCGCGATCGCGCGGCCGGCGAGGGCGGCCCCCAGCGTCGCCGCGCACACCAGGCTGACCCAGGTCACGAGCGCCAGGAAGACCGACCGCACGATCGACCGGCGTTCGGCCGTGGCGGCATCAGCTGCCCCCGGTGTCGACTCCGCCGACACATCCGACTGCCCGTTGACCATCCGTTCGACGATCGACCAGTGGGCCAGCCAGACGACGAGACCGACCAGCCCGAGGGCGATCGCCAGGCTCAGCGTGTCGAGGTTCGAGTTCGATCCGCCGGTCGACTGCTGGCCGACGCCCACCTTGTTGAGCACGAGCTCCAGAAGAATGGCCGCCCCCGACACCATCAGGATCAGACCGACGGCCGAGACTACATACAGATACAGGCGTTTGGCTGTTGCCACGTGACGGTTCTCCTTCCCCAAAGCAGGCTAGCGTCCGCCGTAGCTCGAAAACTCCCCGACCAACGTCCCGTCCCAATCCGGCATCGCCACCCCTGCCGCATCTCCCTGCGGCATCGAGGGCTTCGGGCGGACGTCTGCGTAGGACACTAGCGCAGCCACGCATCAGGCGCGTGCCGTTCTTGCAGTCCAGCAGCGGGCCGGGCCTTGGGGCCTGGCTCGGTCCGCGGCGTTGCTCTCGTGACCGAAATGGCGCCAACACCCTGCGTGATCCACGACGGCTACAGGCTCCGGTCGCCGGGCCGCCTAGACGGACGACCGCCGAGCCCCACCCCGATGACCATCTCGGGGCCCTAGAGCGGCCCCCACCGGGCGACCTGCCCTGGGGCTCCGCCGAACGCGCTCATGGCAACACTCCGGCAGGACCGACGAACGCGTCCCGCCCGGGCATCCGTTCCACCAGTTCGACGCCGGGGAACACCGCCGGGCCGTGGCCTCGCTCCTGACCGAGGTCGGACTGGGAGCGGCGGAGGAATGGGCCGCGCGGGTCGCCGCGCGCCGATCGGCGGTCGCCGACCCGCCGCCGGCACTCACCGAGCCGATGTCCCGGGGGGTACCATCTCGGCGTCAGCCCGTGCCGAGGATCGAGGGGACGATGCCAGACCAGCCTTCCACCGCCGCCTTCATGACGCCGCGCCTGCACCGCTGGCTGACCGCGCTGGTGATCCTGGCCACGGTCGCAGTCGCGATCGTCGTCATCCTCCAGGTCGCCGCTCTGATCACGTACTTCAGCGACGTGATCATGATCTTCTTCCTGGCGTGGCTGCTGGCCTTCATCCTCAGTCCGCTCGCCAGCGCCCTGGTGCACTTGATACCGCGTCTGCCGCGGGCAGTGGCCGTCATCCTGGTCTACGCCCTGCTCATCGTCCTGCTTGTCGCGGCCATCCTGCTGGTTGCTCAGCAGCTCTACTCGTCGATCACCAACCTGGTCACCAACTTGCCGACCGGCGACCGCCTGGCACAACTTCTCCAGCCCTGGCAGAACCGCCTCGACTCCATCGGCGGCCACCAGATCAGCCTCTACGACCAGATCAACCTGCTGCTGGCCAACCTCAAGAACGGGGCAGTACAACTGGCCCAGCCGCTCGGCGCTATCGCCGTCGCCAGTCTTGGCATGTTCGGCAACCTGCTCTTCGTCTTCTTCCTGTCGCTGTACATGGCCGTCGACCGGGACCGGATCGTCAGCTTCCTCTTCCGCCTCGTCCCGCCCGCCTACACCGACGAGGCCAAGCTGCTCGAGCACAGCGTGGCCCGATCATTCGGTGGCTTCCTGCGCGGGCAGGCTCTCTCGGGCTTGATCTACGGCTCGGTTTCGATGGCCGCCAGCCTGCTCCTGGGCCTGCCGTACATGCCTGTCACGGCCACCTCGTCGGGCGTGCTGCAGGCCATCCCGTTCTTCGGGCCGTTCATCTCGTGGATGCCGCCGGTGCTGGTGGCGGTCTTCTTCGTGCCCGATGCCGTGCTGCCGGCAATGGTGATCATGGTCGTCGGCTGGTTCGTCCTGATGAACGTGATTCAGCCGCGGCTGATGGCCGAGGCGGTGGGCCTCCACCCGGTCGTGGTCCTGGGCTCGGTCATGATCGGCAGCAAGCTGGCCGGCATCCCCGGCGCGATCTTCGGCATCCCGGTGGCGGCTGTGTTCGCCTCCTTTTTCTTCTACTACCTGGGGCACATGCGAGTCGACACCCAGTCGGTGGCCGTGCGTGCCGCTCGCCGCGTTGAGGAACGCGAGGGCAGGCCAGTGCGGGTGCCACGCCTGCCTCAGGCCGGCCAGGACCAGGAGGTGGAGCCGGGCCTCATCGCCGAGCCAGAGCCCATGGCCCGCAAGAGCGGCTTCGCGGCGAAACTCAATGCGTCGGAGCCGGAGGCCGCGGACCCCGAAACAGACGCGTAGCCCGGAAACGACCGAGCGGCCGCTCGAGGAGCAGCCGCTCGGAATTGTTCAGAGGTGGATCGACCGGCGTGCAGCCGATCGAATGTCTCTCACGTCTTGGGCACAACCTTCATATCGGGGCCGATGCCCTGCAGCGTCGTCTGGGTCATGTTGTAGCCGTCGAGCTGGTACGCGTGCGACGTTCCCGGAGCCACGTAGATCCCATAACCGCCGTCAGCGGTCCCGTAGACGTTGCCGGCCAGGCCGCCGAAGCTGCCGGTGCCGAGAGAGCCGCCGCTCTGGGCCGGGCAGTCGCTGGGAGTCGTGAGGCACCACGCGCCCTCGAAGACCTTGAGCGTTGCGCCGCTCGGACCCTTGTAGCTGATCTTGGCCCCACCGGGCAACTTGGTGGAATCCCAGGTCATGGACACAAGGGACCAGCCGCTGCTGAGGCTGGCGCAATAGAGGCTCCACTTCAGCGTGTGGGCGGCCTTGACGAACTCCGGTTGGTTCTTGGAGCCGCCCGTGCAGAACGCGGCCGGCGAGGTAGGCCCAGCCGACGTGGTTGGCGTTGGGGCGGCGGTGTGCGTGGCGGTCGGCCCTGCCGAGGGCGTCGGCGTCCCGGATGGCCAGGGTGTGAAAGTGGCTACAGGAGTCGCCTCAGGCGTTGGCGTGGCCGGAGCCGGGGTGGCGACCGGCGTGGCAACCGGCGTTGGCGTCTGGACCACGTAGATGGGGGTGGGCTGTACGGCGCTGGAGCACGCCGCGCCCACCAGGGCGAGTGCCAGGGCGGCACCGGCGAAGGAAGCGGCGCGGAAACCACGGTGATTCACAAGCGATCCTATGGTGTCGTTCACGATTTCCCCCAATGCTCGATGGAGATCGGGGCAGAATGCCGACCTCGCGTTTCGAAGACTACACTCTCGCCCGTTGCTGTGTCCCTGCGTGAGACGGCAGACGGAGGAGCCCTGTGCCGTTGCCAGGCTCGCACTGACTCAGGCGTGGGTCTATCGGCCGGCCGCCGGCCGAAACCGAGCTCACGACCCGGGCACGACCCTCAGGGCGGCGGTGATGTTCACCGGGTCGTCGGGCCCGCTTTGATCCCCCCGCGCGGTGCTCTTACGCGGGCACGGCGGGCTGGGCGCTGAAGATGGATGTCTGTGCCGGTTCGGGGAGCATGACGCCCAGGATCTTCTGCAGGGCGAGCACGTGGACGCACGATCCCCAGCTCTCAAAGAAGTGGCAGGTGCACTGCCAGGCTCCGCCGTCGAGTCGGACTGTATGAGTGTCGTTGTCACCCCTAAACGTGACCGCGAGCTGTTCGAATGAGATCCGATCCAGCTCGCGGGCGTAGCGGTTCGCCTTCTCGACCTTCCCGATGAGAGTGCTGTGCATCGTCGGTACCCTCCGTCGCCCTGCCTGCCCGAAGAGGTCCGTCGCCGACCGCCCAGATGAACGGCCGGGGTCGGTTCGCCTCACTGTACAGCTGCGAGCCAAGAAGTAGCGGTTCGTCCCGTGCCACCGAAATGGTCATTCGGTGTGTACGCGAAAGGCCCATGCGAGGCGTCGCACGAGGCCGCCGCGGAGTCGCGGAGCGAGTCCGCGCTTCCGCGGTTCCGGGCGGAGAACGCGGCCGCCAGGCTCCGCGAGCAAGAAGCCGAACGCTCGTTCGAGGTCGGCCGGGGATTCAGGCGCCCTGGACGATTCGTTGTCCCGCGGCCAGGTTCGCGTCCACGGCGGCCGAGGAGGAGGCCTCCGTGTAGACCCGGACCAGCGGCTCGGTGCCGCTGAAGCGGACGAGGAGCCACGAGCCATCATCGGCGAAGAACTTGAAGCCATCGTTGGTCGACAGCGGCTGCGTACGCACCACGGGCCTTCCGGCCAGCGCCGCCGGAGCCCGGTCGGGCAGCTCGGCCAGCAGGCGATCCTTCAGGGCCGGGTAGCTCGCCTGGTCGAAGTGGATGTCCACGCGCCGATAGCTCGAGGGCCCGGCGATCTCGTGCAGGTGGGCGATCGCCTTGCTCGCCGGCCACCGCCCGGCGGCCTTTTCGCAGACGAACAGGTCGAGCAGCATCAGGTCCGTGAAGATGCCGTCGCGCTCCGGCAGGTGCATGCCGAAGCCGAAGCCGCCCGACTCCTCGCCGCCCATCATGGCCCCGGTCTCGATCATCTTGGGGCCTATGTACTTGAACCCGACCGGGACCTCGTACACCGGCACGCCATACCGCTCGCCGAGCCGTTCCGCCATCGAAGTCTCGTTGACGGTCTTCACGACCGGCGCGCGCAGGCCCCGATGCTCCGCCAGATAGTAGGTCAGCAGGCCGAAGATCTGGAGCGTCGTGATGAAGGTGCCGCGTTCGTCGGCGAGACCGGACCGATCGGCGTCGCCGTCGAGGAGCAGGCCCAGGTCGTACCCGCCGCCGGCCAGCTTCGCCAGGGCGGCGTCCACGTTGGGCGGGATCGGCTCCGGGTTCACGCCGCCGAAGTACGGGTTCCGCTCCGAGTGGATCTCGGTGACACGGATCCTGCCGCCCGCCAGGAGCCGCGGGATCCAGCCCGCCCCAGAGCCGTAGAGCGGATCCACCAGCACGTTAAGGTCGGCGGCGGCCAGACGATCCAGATCCACGTTCGGGCGGATGAACTCCACGTAGCCGGCGTACGGGTCGAAGCGCTCCAGCAGACCCGCGGCCTCGGCTTCGGCGAGGGGCCGCCGGGGAACCGATTTGCCCGCGTCGGAGGCCAGCACTGCCTCGATCGCGGAGAGCATCTCGGGGCTGGCCGCCGCGCCCGTGGGCGACTTGACCTTGAAGCCGTTGTCCGTCCAGGGGTTGTGGCTGGCAGTGATGACGATTCCGGCCGCCGACTTCCGCTGGACGACCTCGAACGAGGACATCTGCGTCGGCACGGCCTCGGCCGCCAGCGCAACCGGGATCGCGTGCGCCAGGACGACTTCGGCGGCGGCGGCGGCGAAGTGCTCGCTCACGAAGCGGCGGTCGTAGGCGATGACGATCCCCTTGGACTGCTCGCCGCGCTCCAGCACGTATTCGGCCACCGCCCGAGCACAGCGGCGGACGTTGTCGAACGTGAAGTCCTCGGCTACCCGTGCCCGCCAGCCGTCCGTCCCAAAGACGATCCTGGTCGGCTCCGTGTTGGCTGAGATGGCGCTCAAGGTTTGTTCTCCCTGGTCGGGGCGGGCTGGCTGGACCTGGCCATCTCCTCGGCGATCATTCGGACTTCCTGCGAACGATCCGCGGAGCAGATGAGAAGCGCGTCGGGCGTGTCGACGACGATGGTATCGGTGAGCCCGATGGTCACGACCAGCCGGTCGCCGGCGAGGACGAGACCGCCCGAGGAACCGAGATCGCGTCTGTTTCCGGTGCCCGCGGCACCGGGAACCGCGCCGGCCGGCGAAGCCGCGTGCCAGGCGTCGCGCAGCGCCGCCCAGCTGCCCAGGTCGCTCCAGCCGACATCGATGGGGACGACCGCGACCGCTCCTTCGAGCGACGCAGGCTCCATCACGGCGTAGTCGATCGAGATGGACCGTAGCAAGGGATACGCGTGGCCGAGGTCCTCCGTGGCGCCGGACGAGCAGATGGCCCGTATCGGTCCGACGATCTCCGGGGCGTGCCGGGACAGCCCGTCGCGAATGGAGGCGCGTGTCCAGACGAAGATGCCGGCGTTCCAGCTCGCAAGCCCGGTGGCTATCAGCTCGATCGCCCGATCCTCGCTGGGCTTCTCCACGAACCGATCCACCTCGAACGTGTCGTGCCCGTTCACCACTCGAGCCGGCGGCCGCGCCAGGACGTATCCATACCCGGTTTCGGGCCGATCCGGCGTGACGCCCAGCGTGACGAGATAGCCGGCCGCGGCCACGTCGGCGGCCACCGCCAGCGCGGCCCGCAATCCGGCCTCGTCGGCGACGTGAGCGTCCGCCGGCACGACGAGCATCACTTCGTCGGCCGGGCGGTCGATNNAGGAAGTTGGACTCGGGGATCCAGGGCAGCTGCTCGCGGACCAGATCGCCGTACCGCTGATCGGCCACGACGTAGACGTCCGCCGGCGCCACGAGCGGCGCCAGCCGCGCCACGGAACGCTGGATGAGGGTTTCGTCGCCGATCAGCCGCAGAAACGGTTTGGGGCGTTCGGGGGTGCTGAGCGGCCAGAGCCGCGTTCCGCCCCCGCCGGCCAGGACAACGGCGTACACGCGATCAGGATCCGGCTGCGGCGGCGGGGATCGGAACGCCGCACTCGTCCGCCAGGGCCGCTGCCTTGTCGGTGCTCTCCCAGGGGAAGTCGCGGTCCGTCCGGCCGAAATGGCCGTAGGCGGCTGTCGACTTGTAGATCGGCCGGCGCAGGTCCAGGGCCTCGATGATCGCCGCGGGCCGCAGGTCGAAGTGCTTCTGGATCGCTGCCAGGATTCGCTCGCCCGGAACGCGTTCCGTGCCGAACGTCTCGATCGACACCGAGGCAGGCGTGGCGATGCCGATGGTGTAGGCGAGCTGGATCTCGAAGCGGTCCGCCAGCCCCGCGGCCACGACGTTCTTGGCCACCCAGCGGGCCGCATAGCTGGCCGAACGGTCGACCTTCGTAGGGTCCTTGCCGGAGAAGGCGCCTCCGCCGTGACGGGCCATCCCGCCGTACGTGTCGACGATGATCTTGCGTCCGGTCAAGCCGGCGTCGCCCATGGGGCCACCGATGACGAAGCGGCCGGTGGCGTTGATGTGGACGACAGGATCCTTCGAGCGCAACTCTGCCGGGATGGACGGCAGGATGACCGTCTCCATGATGTCCGGCCGCAGCCTCTCGTTGGCGATGCCGGGATCGTGCTGGGCCGCTACCACTACATTTGTGACGCGCCTGGGCACGCCTCGCTCATATTCGACGGTGACCTGGGTCTTGCCGTCGGGACGAAGGTAGGGCAGCTGGCCGCTCTTGCGAACCTCGGCCAGGCGCCGCGCGAGGCCATGAGCCAGAGCGATCGGCAGCGGCATGAGCTCGGGCGTCTCGCGGCAGGCGAACCCGATCATCATTCCCTGGTCGCCGGCGCCGAGCTCGTGCCCGGAAGCGTCGACGCCCATGGCAATGTCGGGCGACTGCTCCTTGACGCTCACGATCGTCCCACAGGTCTCGTAGTCGAAGCCGTAGTCGGCGTTGGTGTAGCCGATCTCCTTGACCGTGTCGCGCACCACCGACTGGAAGTCCACGTACGTCGAGGTCGTGATCTCGCCCAGGACCACGACGATTCCGGTGGTCGTGGCCGTCTCACACGCGACGCGGGCGTCTGGATCGTCGGCCAGGATCGCGTCCAGAATCGCGTCGGAGATCTGGTCGCACATCTTGTCCGGGTGCCCTTCGGTCACCGACTCCGACGTGAACAGGTATGCAGGGTCGTCGAGGAAGCTCACCATCGTTCTCCAGGGTCTGCGCCCGCGCGACGTCGTGTATCTCCGTCCCCGCCACGGGCAGCCCGAAGGTTAGCACGTGGGGGCTGCCCTTCCGGGCGAGTACCTCTGACGTGCCCCACGGCGGTGTGCGCGACAGGCGCCCGGACGGCGCGACAGGCGCTCCGCGTGCGCCGGCCAGACGATCAGGTTCCGTGCTGCCAGGAGCCGAGGTACGCGGCCTGCTCGCGCGTGAGGGGGTCGAGCACGATCCCCATAGCCTCGAGCTTGAGCCTCGCGACTTGTTGGTCTATCGCCTCGGGGACGTCGTAGACGCCGTTGGCCAGCTCGGCGTGGTGGGCCATCAGGTACTCGGCGCTGAGAGCCTGGTTGGCGAAGCTCATGTCCATCACCGCGGCCGGATGGCCCTCGGCGGCGCTCAGGTTGACGAGCCTACCCTCGGCCAGGACATTGATCCGGCGATCGCCCAGGTCGTACTCCTCGACGTTGTGGCGAACCTCGCGGACGCGGCCGGCGGCCAGCTTCTGGAGCGCCGGCAAGTCCAACTCCACGTCGAAGTGGCCCGAGTTGCACGTGATCGCGCCATCGCGCATGACCTTGAAGTGCTCGGCCCGGATGACGTGGATGTCGCCGGTGGCGGTGATGAAGATCTCGCCCCAGGGAGCGGCATCGCCCATGGTCATGACCAGGTTGCCGTCCATGAGCGCTTCCAGGGCGCGGACCTGATCGACTTCCACGACCGCGACCTGCGCCCCCATGCCCCGGAACCGCGAGGCGATGCCGCGGCCGCACCAGCCGTAGCCCGCGACAACCACGCGCCGCCCGGCGATCAGGTAGTTCGTGGCTCGCAGCACTCCGTCCAGGGTGGACTGGCCGGTGCCGTAGCGGTTGTCGAACAGGTGCTTGGTCAGGGCCTCGTTCACGGCCACGACCGGATACCCAAGGGCGCCGTCGGCCGCCATGGCCTTGAGGCGGATGACCCCGGTCGTCGTCTCCTCGGTTCCGGCCAGGATTTCGGACAGCTGGCCGCGGCGCTCCTGGTGGATCAGGGTCACGAGGTCGCAGCCGTCGTCCATGGTCATGTGCGGGCGTAGGTCGGCGGCGTGATTGAGGTGCTTGTAGTAGAGCTCGCGGTCGGCGCCGTGGCGGGCAAAGACCGAGATGCCGTATCTCACGACGAGCGCGGCGGCCACGTCGTCCTGCGTGGAGAGCGGGTTCGAGGCGCACAGCGCGACTTCGGCACCGCCCGCCTTCAAGGTCCGAGCCAGGTTCGCGGTCTCGGTGGTCACGTGCAGGCAGGCGGCCAGGCGCAGCCCCGCCAGCGGCTTCTCCCGTTCGAAACGCTCGCGGATCAGCCGCAGAACCGGCATCTCACGCTCCGCCCATTCGATGCGGCGGACGCCTTCGGCGGCGAGCCCGAGGTCGGCCAGATCGTGGACCGGCAGAGGCGACGCGGCGGGCGTCGATTGGGTCGTGGCAGTCATGCGTCAGGACTCCTTGCGGGCCGCGAAGAGGCGACGGATCGGACCCGCCCAGCCGCTCCAGGCCGACTCGCTGCGGTGGATAAGCCGTTCTTCGAAGGTTGCGTGCGTCTGATAGCCGAGGCGCCGGTACGCCGCCAGGGCCGGCGGGTTGTCGGCTCGGACGTTGAGGACGACCTGATCGCAGAAGCGAAGGAGCTCGGAGGTGACCGCGCCTGTCACGGCGGTCGCGTAGCCGCGGCCCCGATGGTCCGTGTGAGTCATGACGTTGCCCACCACGGCCAGACGCGCCGAGGCGCTGATGACGTGCGTGCCAGCGGCAGAAACGAGCCGGCCGCCGACGCGGACGCCGTAGTACAGCCCATCGGCGATCGCGCTGGCCGGCAGCCACGAGGCGAAGCCCAGCTGGTAGAGGCGGTTCAGCTCGCCTATCTCGACCGGCAACAGGCGCTCCACCTCGGCCGGGAAGGGCCGAAAATGGGCTCTGTCGGTCCACATCCGGACCATCTCCGGCCCGGCGTCGACGCGGTAGTGGGCCGCGACGGCCGGCAGATTCTCCAGGCGAGCGGCCACGTAGGCGGTCCGTGGCTTGATCACGGAGGCGAGGATGCCCTCGATGCCCGCATTCTCGCCCATGGCGAAGACCGGCTGGGGCGAGTAGCCGGCGTACTGGAGCACGACCGCAACCGGGCGACCGCCGGACGTCGCCACTCCCCAGCGGGTGCGGAGGAACTCGCGGTCGTCGAGGTCACAGAGGGCGTACGCGGCGAACAGGCGATCCGTCTCCAGGAAGGCTCGCAGCAGCGTCCGGTCGGTCGTCTCGTGGACCGAGATGGACTCGCGCTCGCGTCTGGCCACCGCCCGCGTCGTCACTGTCGCACCTGCGCGCCGGGAGCCTCGCGGGTCGCGGACTGCCCCGGGAGATCCAGGGCGTTTTCTGCGTGGGCGCCGGGGAAGCTCACTAAACCTCGTCCGCAGCTCAGTACTGGATGACGCTTGTCGTCTTGTATTCCCGCAGGCGATCGCGGCCCTTGAGAAGGAGCAGTTCGACCAGGAAATCGAGGCCGACGATCTGGCCTGCCAGCCGCTCCACCAGCTCGATCGTGCCCCGGACGGTGCCGCCGGTGGCGAGCAGGTCGTCAACGATCAGGACGCGCTGACCCTGGCCGATGGCATCTTTGTGGATCTCGAGCGTATTGGAACCGTACTCGAGCGCGTATTCGACCGAAAAGGTCTCCGATGGCAGCTTGCCGAGCTTGCGCACCGGCACCAGGCCGGCATGCAGCTGGTAGGCGATCGGGCCGCTGAAGATGAAACCGCGGGACTCCATGCCCACGACGAGATCCACGCCCGCGTCGCGATACGGTTCGATCATGAGATCGATCGCCTGGTGATAGGCGTCCGGATCCTTCAGGAGGGTCGTGATGTCGTAGAAGAGAATGCCCGGCTTTGGGAAGTCGGGAATCTCGCGGATCTTGGCTCGCAGCTCCTCGGCTGTCATGTCGAGGCGGTCCTCCGGTCAAGCGTTGGCTGGGTTCGGCACGCGAAGTCTACCGCAGCGACACAGGCTCCTGACCTCCCAACCTGAAAATCGCCGGTCGGGCGGCGTATCAGCCGGAGGGCGAAGAGGAGGGCGAAGGCGGCGGCGTGGAGGATGCGTTGAGGACGGCCACCAGCTTCTGGTCCAGGGCCGGTCCCAACGAGGCGGAGAAGGTGGCCGTCAGATGGTGCTGGTCGCGGAAGGTGATCATGCCGTTCAGGACCGCCGGGCACGCTCCGGTTCCCGGGCAGATGGCGTCGTTGAGGTTGATCAGGCTCGCCCCCGCCGCCTTGGCCGCTATGGCCTCGCGCTTGCCCATGGACCGCCCGAAGCCGCTGGCGCGCGAGTAGGCACAATTGCGATAGTCGGAGAGGTTCTGGGACAGGCACGTCGGCACTTCGAAGTACCACGGGTCCGGGATGTCCTGGATCATCACGACCTTGGTGGAGCTGGGGATCTTCTCCATCTCACGGGCCATGGCGTTGCCCTGGGCCGAGATGGTGCCGTCGGATGGGTTGACGTTGTTGATCTCGCGCATCATGGACACGATGGCTAGGTTCGGCGGGTGGGCGTTCAGCCGCGCGATGACGTTGTTGTTCCAGGTCTCGCACTCGGTGTACGTGCGCTTCAGGTTGATGTCCGAGATCGGGATGTCGACGAAGGAGCAGTCGATCTTCAGGTAGACCACCAGCTTCCACCCGTGGGCTATGGCCACGGCGTTGACCGCCGGGAATAGCGCGGAGGCATGTGAATCGCCGATCAGCGCGACCTGGTAGGTCCCATGTGGGTTACCGAAGACGCACTTGCCCCAGGCGGGCGGGACCGTCGTCGCTTCCCAGCCCAGGCAGTGATCCCCCCAGGGCGCCTCGTAGTCCGTCGGCGCGTTGGCCAGGGTGGGCCGGAGGGCGTTGGTGACGGCGAAGCTCGTGGCCGGCGGGGCGGCGGGGGGCATCGTCAGGGCCGGGGTCATCCCCGGGACCGGCGTGGCCGTATCACCGGGCTCGGGTGTGGCGAAGCTGGGTGCCGGCGTGACGGGCGTGGCCGTCGCGCTGTTGCCGGGCGTGACGTCCGGCTGCGGCGTGTCCGTCGGGTTGACCTGTGCTGTTTCCCCACCGAGGTCAGCCAGCGCATTCTGGGCGCTGAAGCTGAAGCTGGTGCCGACAAGGGCGACCATGACCATCACGGCCACGCCCGCCATCACGGTCCGGCTGGGGCGCGGAAGTGGTATGTAGCCGCGCCGGAACGGTTCCTCGACCAGGCCCCAGCTCACCGTCGCCACCGGAATGGAGAAGAGGGCGAGCACATAAGCCTGAACCGGGGTGAGCATCACCGGCAGTGCCCCTGGGGCCACGGCCGGCTGCATGGACCCCTGCAGGTAGAGCCCGCCAAGGATCAGCATCGGCCAGTGCCACAGATAGAGCGAGTAGCTGATCTTGCCGATGAAGCGGATCGGGGCGAGCCCGAGCAGGACGGCTGGACCATGAGGCTGCGTCCCCGAGGCGATGAGCAGCACACCCGCGACCGTCGGCACAAGCGCCGCGATGCCCGGGTACGGGACGTCCGAGTTGAGGGCGAAGGCGTCGACGAACAGCGCCGCCAGCGCCAGCCAGCCGAGGATCACGAGTAACTGGCCGAGTACCTGTCGGAACGCCGCAGGCGCCCGGG
Source organism: Chloroflexota bacterium (assembly GCA_003141955.1). GTDB lineage: Bacteria > Chloroflexota > Limnocylindria > Limnocylindrales > CSP1-4 > Fen-1039. The sequence goes on along the minus strand of PLOC01000031.1, from coordinate 23,729 downwards.
CGAGCGAGCCGGCGCCGACCGCCAGCAGACCACCGGCGGCGAGCTGCCAGGCCCGCGTGGGCAGCATGTAGAAGGCCCAGCTCGGGTTCGAGTTGGTCATGTAGACGCTGGCCGCGAAGGAGACCACGACCACCGCCGCCAGGGCTAGGCCCGCCCCCAGGCGCGGGCGGCGCCATGCCGCGACGAACAGCAGGGCGGGCCAGACGAAGTAGAACTGCTCCTCAACGCCGAGCGACCAGAAATGGAGGAACGGCGAGTAGCTGACCGGGTTGAAGTAGTCCGTCGTGATTGCGAAGCGGATGTTGGCGAAGGAGAGAGCGGCGGTCGCCGCGTCTTCCATGGTGTCCGGGCGCTGGATCAAGGTGACGAGCGCGTACGAGAGAGGGATCGTGACCAGCAGCACGACCGCGGCCGCGGGTAGGATGCGACGCACTCGCCGGGCGTAAAACTTGGAGAAGCTGACCCTGCCCGTCCTCTCGCGCTCGCGGATCAGCAGACCCGTGATCAGGAAGCCGGAGACCACGAAGAAGAGATCGACGCCGATGAATCCGCCCGGGACCTGGAAGGGGGAGTTCGAGAGCAGCCCGGCATGGAAGAAGACGACGAGCAGGACGGCGACCCCTCGGAGCCCCTCGATGTCGGGGCGGAAATTGTCCTTTTCGCGGGAGGCGGTCGCCCTTCTCGTGTTCGTCTGCTGCATCCCTTGTCCTTCTGTCTGATCCTCGTGAAGCGGGATGCGACGGAACTGACCGGCCGCCCGTGACGGACCTCACCGTGGCCCAGCCCGCACCATCGATGTCGATTCCGGCCGCCCATAGGTTACGCGATCGAGTCCAACTGGGGCCAACCGTCGCCGCCACGCAGCGCCGGCCAGCCCCGCCATCAACGCGGAGTCTGGGCGGCGGCCGCGCGCTCGCGCTGTTCGCGCTGCTCCTCGGCGGCGGGCAGAAGCTTCGAAACCACGGACTGGGCCAGGCTCCAGGCCCGGGCCGAGTCGCGCGGAAGGCGGATGCGGGCCTGGTTTGTGCCGAACCGGACGGCATCGCGGCCCATCGGCGCCAGGGCACGCACCGCGGCTGCCCGCGACAGCGCCCCGAGCCGAACGACCAGCTCACCTTCCTCGCGCGAGATCGAGGCGATACCGGCGGCCTCGGCTGCCATGCGCAACTCCACCACTTCGAGCAGTCGCAGGACCGGCTGGGGCGTGGGGCCGAAGCGATCGGCCAGCTCCTGACGGAAGGCGGCCAGCTCGCCGGCGCTTCGGACGCGGCCGAGACGCCGGTACAGCTCGAGCTTCTGGGCGGTGTCGGGCACGTACGAGTCGGGCAGGTGGGCGTCCACCGGCAGGTCGACCACGGCGCCGGGACGTTCGATCTCGGCCGGTCTGCCTTCGAACTCCGCCTTCTGCTCCTCGACCGCCTCGGCCAGCAAGCGCGTGTAGAGGTCGAAGCCGACGGCCGCCACGTGGCCGTGCTGCTCGGCGCCCAGGATGTTGCCGGCCCCGCGGATCTCCAGATCCGACAGAGCGATCTGGAAGCCGGCGCCGAGCTCCGAGGCGTTGAAGATCGCCTGCAGCCGCTTGCGGGCCACGTCCGAGAGCCGCTCACGGCGGCGATACAGCAGGTATGCGTAGGCGCGTCGCGAGGAGCGCCCGACGCGGCCGCGCAGCTGGTACAGCTGCGCCAGTCCCAGCGTGTCCGCGCGATCGATGACGATCGTGTTTGCGTTCGGGATATCCAGGCCCGATTCGATGATCGTGGTGCAGACGAGGACCTCCGTGGCGCCGCCGGCGAAGGCGATCATGACCTTCTCGAGCTGGCCCTCCGGCATCTGGCCGTGGCCCACGGCGATCCGCACCCCGGGCAGCAGCTGGCGCAGCTGCTCTGCCTGGGCCTCGATTGTCTCGACGCGGTTGTGAACGAAGAAGACCTGCCCACCGCGGTCCAGCTCGCGCAGGATCGCGTCGCGGACGAGTCCGGCCGAGGCCTCGGCGACCCGCGTCTGGATCGGGAGACGGTCCTCCGGTGGCGTCTCGATCAGCGACAGGTCGCGGACGCCGGCGAGGGCCAGGTTGAGCGTGCGCGGGATCGGCGTGGCCGAGAGCGTCAGAACGTCCACCTCGCGGCGCAGCTTCTTGAGCCGCTCCTTGGCGGCCACCCCGAAGCGCTGCTCCTCGTCGACGATGACCATGCCCAGGTTCTTGAACCGGACATCCTTGCTGAGCAGGCGGTGAGTGCCGATGACGATGTCCACCGAGCCCTCGGCCAGCCCCTCGACCGCCGCCTCCTGCTCCTTCTGCGCGACGAAGCGGCTGAGCAGCCGGACCGTGATCGGGAAGGCGGCCAGGCGCTGGCTGAAGGTCTCGAAATGCTGCGCCGCGAGGACGGTCGTCGGCACGAGGACCGCCACCTGCCGGCCGCCCTGGAGCGCCTTGAACGCCCCGCGCAGCGCCACTTCCGTCTTGCCGTAACCGACGTCGCCGACGACGAGGCGGTCCATCGGACGGCCGGCCTCCATGTCGAGCTTGACCTCGGCCGTGGCTCGGAGCTGGTCGAGCGTCTCCTCGTACGGGAACGAGGCCTCGAGCTCTTGCTGCCACGGGGTGTCGGGCGGGTAGGCGAAGCCGGGCGCGGCGGCTCTTGCCGCGTAGATCTCGAGCAGCTCTTTGGCGAGGTCGGTGACCGCGCGCTTGACCCGCTGCTTGGTCCGCAGCCACTCACTGCCGCCCAGCCTGCTGAGGTCGGGGTTCTCACCCCCGGAGTAGCGGCTGATACGGTTGATCTGCTCGACGGGCAGGAAGATCTTGTCGGTGCCGTGGAAGCTCAGCTCCAGGTAGTCGCGCTCCTCGCCGGCGGCGCCGCGGCGCAGCATCCGCTCGTAGCGGGCAATGCCGTGGTCGACGTGGACGACGAGGTCGCCCGAGGTCAATCGCTCCAGGATGTCGCGGGGCACGACTCGCCGCAGAGCCTTCGGCCGACGAACCCGGACGGTGCCGAAGAGTTCGCGGTCGGTTACCAGGACCAGGCCGTCAGGGCCGTCGGCGAAGCCGCCGTTGAGGCTTCGGCCGACGAGCGTTCGGGTGCCGGGACCGGGTGCTTCCGCGATTCGATCGACCGCGGCCGTCGGCATGCCCTGCTCGGTCAGCAGCTCGGCCAGGCGGGGAGCCTGATCCGACGCCAGCACGACTCGATCGCCTTCACTCGTCCAGCTCGCGATCGTCTGCGCCAGCCGCGCGGTCCGAGCCGGCGGCAGCGCCGGCTCGCGCCAGCCGAAGAGGTCGCCCATCGGCGTTCCGCCGCCGGTCGGTGAAGCTGCCTCGGATTCCCAAGTGAGCTCCAGGGTCCGGCCTCGCAGGAGGCGACTCTTCCACTCGCGCGGACCCAGGTAGGCCTCCGGCCACTGCTCGGGAAGATCGCGAGCGGCGACCAGCTCGTCGCGACGCTCCTGGGCCTGGCGCCACAGGAAGTCGGCCGCGTCGGCGATATCGGCCGGCTCGTCGAGGACGAGGAGCGTTCCCGCGGGCACGTGATCCAGACCGGTCGAGGGGCACAGGACGGCGGCCCAGACCTCGGCCGCGTCGCCGGTCGCGAGCGCGCGGGCGGACGCGGCGATGTCGTGGATGTGGCCCGAGTGCGCGCCCAGCTCCCCGGTACCGGCGCGGACGCCTTCCTCGAACGTGGCCAGATCGGCGGCAAGACGATCCGGGAGCCGGGCCGCGAGGCGCCCGGGCAGCCCGGCGAGCCGCCCCCGGATCTCGGCGATGCCGTCGGCGGGCACCAGGAACTCACTGGCGGGGAGCAGCGCCACCTCCTCGACGGGGCGGATGCTGCGCTGGTCGGCCGGATCGAAGGACCGCATCGAGTCGATCTCGTCGCCGAACATCTCGATCCGGATCGGCAGCGGGGCCGCCGACGGGAAGACGTCCACGAGGCCGCCGCGGCGGGCGAACTCGCCGCGGCCGGCGACCTCGAGCACCGGATCGTAGCCGAGGGCGAGGAGTTCGCGGAGCAGCTGATCCTGGTGGAGGCGGGCACCCACGCGCAGACGGCCCGGTTCGGCCGGAACCTCGGCCGGGTCGAGGGTGTGCTGCAGAAGCGCCTGGACGCTGGCGACCAGGACGCGCGCCCGGCCTGAACGCCATTGGGCCAGCGCCGCCACGCGAGCCGCGGTCTCGTCGCGGACCAGCTCGCTGCGCTCGTAGGCGAGGGACGAGCGCGGCTCCAGAACTGCGACCGCGTCGGGATCGCCGAGCCACGACTGCAGCTCCTCGGCCACCCGATCGCCGATCTCGGCGTCGCGGGCGACCCAGCAGAGCCGCTCGCCGGTGCCACCGGAGCCGCCATCGAGAGCGAGCGCCGCGGCCAGGAATGTCTTGGCGCCGTGCGGCACCGCCGCGAGCGACGCGTGGCGCCCGCCTCCGGGGAGTGGCGCGCTCTCCGTTCCGAGCCTCTGCCGAAGCGCGGCGAAGGCTCCGCTCGCGTGCAGGAGTGGCGGCAGGACGTGCAGGTCCGGCAGCCGCCGGGAGTTCGGGGCAGCCCCGGATCCCGGAACCGCCGCGGCGGCTTCGCGACTCGCCTGTGCCCTGGCGGCCTGGGCGGCCTGGTACGCGACGCGGATCGCCGCGTCGACGTGGCGCTCCTGGCCGCGCTTGCCGCGCCGGATCGGCTCGGCCGGCTCCTCTCCGACGGGGAACTCGTCCGCCTCCTCGCCGCCCGGTTGCGCTCGGTCCGGAAGGCCCAGCCCGTCCTCGCCCAGCGGGTCGGCCTCGCCGCTGAGAGCGGCCTCGATCTGGCGGCGGAGGGGACGGCCTCCGCGGACGCTCACTCGCCACCCTCGGGCGGCTTCGGCTTCCGCCAGCCCGTTCGGGTGCGCCGGATGCCGTCGAGCCCGGGCGGCCCGTCGACCTCGCCGGGAGGCGCCGCTCGTTCGTCGTCGTCCGGCCGCAGCTCGAAGGCGTTGTAGTGGTTGGCCGCCTTGTTCGTGCCCTCCCGCGCCCAGGCTTCGACCGCATCCGCCGCGGCGTCGAGCAGCTCGGACAGCCGGGCCTTCTCGCCCCGCCCGAACTGGCTCAGAACGTGGTCGATGGCGTCCCGTCCCGGATCGCCTATCCCAACGCGGAGCCGGCTGAATTGCTCGTTGCCCAGTTCCTCGATGATCGACCGCAGCCCGTTGTGCCCGCCGGCGCTGCCGCCCTCGCGGAAGCGCAGCTTGCCGAAGGGAAGGGCGAAGTCGTCCGCCACGACCAGCAGCTCGGCCAGCGGGGCGCGCTCGCGGGCCAGCGCCTTGCGAACCGCGAGGCCGGACTCGTTCATGTAGGTCAGCGGCTTCACGAGCACGAGGTCCAGCCCGCGGAAACGCCCCTGGACGATCGCGGCAGCGTCCCGGGTTCGACCGCGGCCGGACCAGCCGGCTCGATCGGCCAGTCGGTCGAGGACCATCCAGCCGATGTTGTGGCGCGTCTTCTCGTACTGGGCACCGGGATTGCCGAGGCCGACGACTATCTTCACCGTTGCTCCGCAGGTGCAGCCGCGACGCATCGCGACACGCAAAACAAGCCCTGATCCCGTTCCGGAGGGCCTGCGCGGATGGTATCAGGCGCGACCGCACACCAGGTTTCGGGGCGCAACCGGGGCCGATTCGAGCCGGAGTTCGATCCGGCGTTTGCGCTAGCGATCCGGGCTCGCGGCCGCCTCGGAGGAATCCGTTTCGCGCGCCGCCGACGACGCGCGCTCTGCGTCGTGAAGTGGCAGCGACGCGAGAACTCTCCGCTCCAGCGCCCGCATCCCCGACTCTTCCACGGGGTCGTCATGATCCCAGCCGCAGACGTGCAGCGTGCCGTGGACCGCGAGCAGCAGCAGCTCCTCGGCCGGCGTCCAGCGAACGTCGCCGGTCTGCCCGCCGAGACCGTCGGCCGCCTGGGCGACTGCCCTCTCGACCGAGACGATCACGTCGCCCAGGTGCGCCCGCAATCCCGGTGGCAGAGCGAAGGCCTGCTTGAGCGCGGCTGCCACCCACGGATCGCGGCCGGTCGGGACGCCGCGTTCGTGCATGGGGTAGGCCTCGGGCGGGAAGAACGGAAAGGACAGAACGTCCGTCGGGCCCGAGTGGCCCAGGTGGACGGCGTTGAGCTCGGCCAGCTCACCGTCACCCGAGAGCACGATACCGATCGAGGCCGGGCCGGGAGCACCCGCGGCTTCGAGGGCCAGCCGGACCGCCGCGACCAGCCGATGCCGGGAAATCAGCTGGACGATGCCATTCCGGGCCGTGACGTCGATTCGGAAGGGCGGCAGGTAGACGGAGGCGGTCGT
>PLOC01000031.1:0-17416 GCA_003141955.1 Chloroflexota bacterium | reverse complement strand
TCTAGCCCAGGCCGCGTCCGCGACGCGACTCGATCTCGACGATCTTGTTCTGAGGATAGGCGATCCGCTGGTGGTACATGCCGAGCAGCTGCCCCACGAAGGCCTCGCGGACGTTGTCGAGGTCTCGGATGGTCAGGTCGCACTCGTTGAGCTGCCCGTCGGCGAGGCGCTCCCCGATGATCTGGGTGACCATCGCCCTAATTGTGGCCTCGTCGCGGCTCGAAAGCGAGCGAACCGACGCCTCCACGCCGTCGGCGAGCATGAGCACCGCCGCCTCGCGCGATTGGGGCTTGGGACCGGAGTGGCGGAAGGGCTTCGGATCGACGGAGTCGGCCGCCGCTCGGCCCGCCTTCGTTTCCAGGCCGCCCAGCGGAGCCGCGGCCGCCTCGCGCGCCTTGGCGTAGAAGAAGGCGATCAGCGAGGTCCCGTGGTGCTGCGGGATGAAGGCGATCAGAGGCTTCGGCAGCCTGGCCTTGAGGGCCAGGTTCACGCCATCGGTGACGTGCTGCCGCAGGATCGCGGCGCTGTCCTCGGGTTCCAGCTGGTTGTGGACGTTGTCGCCACTCTGCTGGTTCTCGATGAACACCAGCGGATTGGCCAGCTTGCCGACGTCATGGTAGTAGGCGGCCACGCGCGCCAGCAGCGGGTCGGCACCGATCGACTCGGCCGCTCGCTCGGCCAGGTTGCCGACCATGAGCGAGTGGTGGTACGTGCCCGGCGTCTCGACCAGGAGCCGCCGCAGGAGCGGCTGCGATGGATTGGCCAGCTCGAGCAGCTGCGATCCCGTCAGGATGCCGAACAGGTTGCCGAGAATGGCGAAGCTTCCGAGCGTAACCACAGTCGCGACGACCGCCCCGCCCGCGGCCGCGATCGACAGTTGCAGCATCCCCGTCATGTCCTGCTGGCCAAGCAAGGAGAAAACGCCGATGACCGCCACCCCAGCGAGCGTGACGGCGAACGCGGCCTGGACGAAGAATTGCTGACGCTCGCCCTTGCGGATGGCGAGAATGCCCGCCAGCCCGCCCAGGAAGACATACGTCGACAGCTCCAGTGACGACCCGTTCACCAGCCCGGCCAAGGCTGCGAGAAGCGCCAGCATCACCGTCCCGATTCCGGCGTCGAGCAGGACGGTCAGAAGCATCCCGGCGGCCGCCGTGGGTATGAGATAGGGCAGCCATGCTCGCCCGGCTGGAAGCTTCTCGGTCAGAGCCACCAGCAGGAAGATGAAGCCAACCAGAACGAGCGTCCGGCCGCGATGCCAGTATTCCGGGCGGTAGCGCCACATCCAGGCCAGCAGAAGAGCCGACACCAGCAGGCCGAGCGCGACCCAGGCGGCGGGCTTGCCCCAATCGGTACTCGACGCATCCAGGCCGAAGTAGCTGATCTTGACCATGTCCGCCGGGCTGATCAGGTGGCCCTGGTCCACGATGACCTGGCCAGCCTTGAGCGTGTCCGTCACCGTGGCAACACCTGCGACGGCCTGATCCCGGGCCTGCTGGGTCAGCGTCGCGCTGTACGTGGAGTTGGCCACGACCAGCGGCGTCACCAGAGCCGCGACCAGCTGCTGCTCCGAGCCGCTCAGGCCGACCGGCATCTGCTGGCTGACAAGCGTCGGGGCGGTCGTGGCATCCCGAATCTCCTGCGACTGCTCGACTGTCCCGAGGAGTTGCTCCGCGGCCGTCTCCACGGTCGCCCAGCCTGCGGCATCGAGCCCCTCCAGGATCGACCGCGCGCTGGACGGAAGCGATGGCAGCACCGTTGCCAGAGCGGCCTGGAGGGCCTCAGGCGTCTTGCTCGTGCTAAAGGCGGCGTCGACGGGGGCAACGTCCAGCTGCAACGCCGCGACCTGGCTGGTGGCGATGGTGGCGGCGCGCTGTGGGGTGTAGTCGTATTGCGGAGGCACGGCGGCGGCCGCGGCATCCTGGGCGGCCTGGGTCTCGACGGGGTTGTCGATGACGGCGTCGCGGGGCGCCCGAACCGCGGCGCTGGCGACCGTGCCTGCCGCGAGCCCGCTGTTGGTGGGCGCGAGGTCCGGGGCGACGCCGACGGCGAGCCCGGCAACGAGGATGAAGGCCGCGATCAGGAGCCGTACGGCATCGTGGCGTCCGAAAGAATGCGGCAGCTCGCGCGGCTCCCTCAGCACGGCTTCACGGTCACGATCCGCCGGCAGCTCGCGCGGCCAACAGCTGCGTCACGAGCTGACTGACAGCCTTGCCGTCGGCCCGGCCGCGGGTCCTGGGCGAGAGAATGCCCATAACCTTGCCCATGTCGCGCGGCGAGGCCGCGCCTGACTCGGCGATGGCTGCCTCGACCATGGCCCGCAACTCGGCCTCGGACAGCGGTTGGGGCATGAACTCGGAGACGACCGCGATGGCGGCCTCCTCCCTGGCCACGAGATCCTCGCGGCCGCCGGCGCGGAAAGCATCCACGGACTCGCGGCGGACCTTGAGCTCGCGGGCCAGAAGGCCGAGCATCTCGTCGTCGGCCAGCTCGTGCTTGCCCTCCTTTTCGGCGCGCTGGACGGCGGCGAGCACCATGCGCAGCGCATCGCGGCGCGTGGCGTCATTCGACCGCATTGCGGCCTTCAGCTCACTATTGAGTCGATCTCGGAGGGACACCAGTGTGGCACCTCGGGGCCGGTGGCGCAGCTGCAACTCGGTCGCGCGACCCATCGACAGCGTGTCTGGTCGGGCCTAGCTCTGCTGCTGGCGGGCGACCTTCTTGCGCTTCGCTTCCTTGCGCTTGCGCTTCACGCTCGGCTTCTCGTAGTGCTCGCGGCGACGGGCCTCGGCAAGGATGCCGCTCTGCTGGATCTTCTTGTTGAACCGGCGCAGGGCACTCTCGAAGCTCTCGTTCTCACCCACACGGACTTCTGCCAATCCGGGACTCACCTCCTTTGGGGCCCGTCCGCGATCGCGGCCCAGAGTCGCGCTCCGAGGAGCGCACACAGACCGCCCACGAACAGGGCTCGCGGAGTGTAGCCCGATCCCCGCAGGGTTGTCTACCGACCCATCTGCCGTGGAGGACTCGGGCCGCGATGCCTGTACCATGGCCGGCGGATGGATCGACTCGACAGCCTGCTCGACATCATCGACCAGGGCGAAGACCGCTACGGCGATCGGCTTGCCTTTGGAATGCGCGGCGACGACGGGTTGGCCGAGCACTGGACCTACCACGAGCTGAACCGACGCAGCCGGATCATCGCCTGGCGGCTTCGGGCGCTCGGGCTGGCGCCCGGCGATCGGCTGCTGGTCTGGGCTCCTTCGAGCCCGGCCGTGCCCGCCCTCTATTTCGGGGCAATGCGGGCCGGCGTCACCACCGTGCCGCTTGACCTGCGCATGTCATCCGGCGCGATCGAGCGGATCGTGGCCCGCGCGGACGCCCGCCACCTCGTCCTGGGCACCGGCCGCGACACCCCGGACCCCGCCGACGCTCGGCTTGAGCACTTCCCCTCCTCCGTCGCCGAGCAACTTGCCGCGGAGCCCGACGCCACCTTCCCGGCCGACTGGGAGGCGCAGGTCAATGCCTGGCGGCGCCCCGGCCGCGAGGACCTGGCCGAGGTCATCTTCACTTCCGGCACCACCGGCGAGCCGAAGGGCGTGATGCTGACTCACGGCAACCTGATCGGGACAATGGACGCGGCCCACAATCTGCTCCCCGAGCAGGAGCACCGCGCCGTATCGCTGCTGCCGATTTCGCACCTGCTCGAGCAGGTCGCGCTGATCTTCTACGCCATGAGCGTCGGAGCGCACGTGCTGTACGTCCGCAGCCGCAGCCCGCGGGTCATCTTCGAGTCCATCCGCGACCACCACACCACGTCGCTCGTGCTGGTCCCGCAAATCATGGATTTGTTCTGGTCGGCCATCGAGGCCGAGGTCGCCCGGCAGGGCAAGCTCGCTACTTTCAACCGTGTGCGCCTGATCGCCCGCCGGCTCCCCTACCCGGCCCGGCGCCGCCTCTTCGCCCAGGTTCATCGCCAGTTCGGCGGCTCGCTCAATCTCATCGTCTCGGCGGCCGCGTTCCTGCCGCCCTCGCTGCAGCAGGCCTGGGAGGATCTCGGGGTCGTGGTCATGCAGGGTTACGGCGCCACCGAGTGCGGCGTCGCCTCGGCCACGAACCAGCGCGATCACGGCCTCGGGACGGTGGGACGGACGATCCCTCCGGTCCAGGTCAAGCTCGCCGACGACGGCGAGATCCTGGTCTGTGGGCCGACGCTGTTCAGCGGCTACTGGCGCGATCCGGCGACGAGCGCCGGCTCCTTCACGCCCGACGGCTGGTATCGGACCGGCGACATCGGCCGCCACGACGCGTCCGGCCATCTGGTCCTGATGGGCCGCAAGAAGGACATCATCGTCCTGCCCAACGGCCTGAACGTCTACCCGGAGGACGTCGAGAACGCCCTCCGCACCGCCGGCATCCGCGACGCGGTGGTGGTCGAGCAGCGGCCCGGCCGGATCGAGGCGGTGGTGCTGGCGCCCGGCGCTCCACTGCTGCCCCAGCCCGGCGAGCCGGCCGACGCGACCCGCGCGCCCGAGATCGACGACCCGGTTCGGGTCCGGGCCGAGATCGAGGCGGCCGTGCGGGCGGCCAATCGAACCCTGGCGGTTCATCAGCGCGTCGCCGGGTGGCGCCTCTGGCCCGACGCCGACTTCCCGCGAACCCACACTTTCAAGGTGCAGCGCGACCGCGTCCGAGTCTGGGCGGTCATCGACGAGCCGCTCCCTGTTCGCGAGGACGGGGAGCCGGTCGCAACCGCGAAGGGGCGGCGCCGGTAGGACCGCGGGGAACGCCCGGACCCGTCCTTGTCCAACATCGCCCCCGGCGATGCAAAGCGACTGAAGCGGCAGCCTGGCAGCAGGATCGGACCAGATCGGCCGCCGGCCGAGCGTGAGGCGCGACTGGGACAGCTGCCCTCGGCCCTCATTGGCTGCGATCGACCGCCTTGTATTGCCCCGGGTGATGTTGGGCAAGAACCCGGGGGCCGCCGCCGAGGGCGGCGCGGGAGATCAGCCGGGAGGCCAGGCCATGGGACGGCCGCCGAGGAGATGGACGTGCAGGTGATCGACGGTCTGGCCGCCGTTTCGGCCGACGTTCATGACGAGGCGATAGCCCCCCTCGGCGATCCCCTCGCGCGCCGCCAGCTCCGCGCCGACCGCGCACATCTTGCCGATCAGATCGCGATCCTTCTCGCCGACCTGGCTCACCGAGGCGATGTGCTTTCGCGACAGAAGCAGGATGTGCGTCGGGGCCCGGGGCGCGATGTCGCGGATGGCGACCACCGACTCGTCGGAGAAGACCTGGGACGCTGGCAGCTCACCGGCGATGATGCGGCAGAACAGGCAATCGGACGGCATGGCGCGCTCCTGATGCTCCCGACGGGGCGAGGCTGTGGCGACGTCGATCTTGCTACTTGAGGGCCGGTTCCGCCAGGGGCTCCTGCGCCCGCGAAATGGATATCAGGCTGCCGGCGAGGCGATCCGCGGCAGTGGGATCCACCGATTCAGCGCGAACCAGGCCGATCGCGTTCTCCAACGGCCGGCCATCCCTCGGCGCCGCCGCCACCAGGACGTGGCTCTCCGCGTGGCCCAGCCACCGTCCGTCGGGGAGCGGCCGCTCGAACAACACCCGCAGCTCGCGGCCGAGATGCCGTTCCGCGAACCGCGGCCGCGCCTCCGCCGCGAGCGTCAGCGCTTCGGCCGCTCGCCGCTTCTTCGTCCGCCCATCCACCTGCCCGACCATTCGCGCCGCAGGCGTCCCGGGCCGCGCCGAGTACCGGAAGACATGGACTCCCGCCAGATCGAGGACCCGCAGGAACGCCATCGTTCGGGCCCAGGCCGCGTCGTCCTCGCCGGGGAAGCCCGCGATCACGTCCGCGTGGACGGCCACTCCGGGGATGGCCCGCCGCACACGCGCAACCAGCTCCCCGTAGAACGCGGCGTCGTAACGGCGCCCCATCCGCCGCAGGATCGTGTCGTCGCCCGACTCCAGGGGGATGTGGAAGTGGGGCAGGCAGCGCCCGCCGGAGCCGGTCCAGACGTCGAGCAGCTCGGCGGTGACGTGTTGCGGCTCGATGGAGCTGAGCCGGATCCGCTCCACCTCCGTCTCGGCCAGGATGCGCCGCACCAGGCCCGCGAGCGACAGGCCCGCCGCCGCGCCCTCGCCCGCGGGGCCGCCGTCGTAGGTGCCCGCGTTGATGCCGGTCAGCACCATCTCACGATGGCTGGCCGCCATCGCGCGCCGCACCTCGGCCAGCACGGCGTCGGCGGCAATCGATCGTGCGGGGCCGCGAGCGCGCGGAATAATGCAGTAGGTGCAATGGAACGAGCAGCCGTCCTGGATCTTGACGAAGGCGCGCGTTCGGTCGATGTCGGTTCGATCGCCGAAAGCGTCCTCGACCGAACCTTCGTCCGCCTCCAGCTCGAACGCCCGGCCGAGGCTCGGCTCGGCCGCCCGACCGCCAGCTCGACCGCCGGCTCGACCGCCGTTTCGGCCGCCTGGCAATTCGACCCCCGAGAGCGTCGGCATCGGTCGACCGTCGGCCAGCTCGAGCAAGCCTGCCAGCTCAGCCATCAGGCGACCCTTCGAATCGTTGTCGAAGAGTCGGGTCAGGGGATCGGCCCCGGCCAGCGACTCCGGGTCGATCACGACCGAGCACCCGGTGACGAAGACCTGCGCGTCCGGGTTCGTCCGCCGGGCCCGCCGCACGGCCTGGCGCGACTTGCGGTCGGCGATCGAGGTCACCGTGCAGGTGTTGACCACGACCAGATCGGCCGCCTCGTGCGCGTCGACCAGTTCCACGCCGCGCTCGCGCAGCAGCCGCTCGACTGCGTCCATCTCCGACTGATTGACCTTGCAGCCGAGGTTGGCTATCGCGGCGCGGCGGACCGGGGCGCCTCGGGTGGCATGGCGAGGATGGGCCAGGATCTGATCCACGTCCCTGATCGTATCCCCTCACGCACTGTTCCCTGCCCGACGCCTCATTTCTTGCCGATTTCAGATCACGACGACATTCGACAAACGCGCACCGCCCGCGCGACCGCCGTGCGGCACGGTTGTCCCTCCCAGCAAGGGGTCCACGCTCAGTCGGGCGTGGCTATCCGCTCTCGCGGGCGAAACACCCCTCCGCTCAGTCGTTTCGGCCTCCTCGGATGCCCGCGGATCTTGCTCAATGTCGGTTTGGCGTGAATTGGGAAATCGCGGCAGGCCGACCGGATCGATAGCAGTCGGGCGCGCCGTTCAGTCCACCGGCTCCATCGCCTCGAGGGCGACCCAGTCTTCTTCTGCCCAGCGGCGCCCGATCTCCAAACCCGCGGCGCGGAAGGCGCCCACGACGTCGCCCTCTCGGTCGCGGAAGATGCCCGAGGCCAGGATGCGACCGGCCGGCGCGAGCTCGCTGCGCAAGTCCGGCGCCAGCTGGACCAGGAGCGAGGCGATGAGGTTGGCGAGGACCAGGTCGAACGGGCGCTCCCCGGTCGGGACGCTGCCCTGACGGGCACGGATGCGGCGGGTCAGCCCGTTGAGGCGCGCGTTGGCGAGGGTCGACTCCACGGCGATCGGATCGGTGTCGACGCCCAGCAGGTCGCGCGCCCCGAGCTTGCCGGCGGCGATCGCGAGGATCCCGGAGCCGCAGCCGACGTCGAGGACGCGGCCTCCGCCGCTTGCCAGGCGGCCCTCGTCGGCGAGGGTCTCGAGCGCCGCGAGGCACAGTCGGGTGGTCGGATGAAGGCCCGTCCCGAACGCCATGCCCGGGTCGAGCGACAGGACCACGTCGCCGGGCTGCCGGCGGTGGCGGCGCCACGTCGGCCGGATGACCAGCCGGCGCCCAACCCGCAGCACCGGGAAGTGGCTCTTCCACGCCTCGGCCCAGTCGGCTTCGCGCACCATGCGTGTCGTCAGCTCGCCGATCGGCCGCAGCCCGAAGGCCTGCAGGTGGCCGAGCGCGGTCGTCGCTTCCTCGATCGCCTGCCGCACGCCCGCCGGATCGAGCCCCGGCAGATACGCCCGAACGATCGCCGGCTTGCTCGGATCGACGACGGCGCCGAGTCCCTCGTTGGTCAGCCCGAAGCCCGGCTCGACGCTGGTCCCGCCCGGCGCGAACCGCGTCAGGATTTCGCTGACCGCTTCGACTGCTTCGATGTCGGCGGCGACCGAAAGCTCGACCCAGACGCCGGGCCCGAGCGCCGCGAAATCGACCGGCTCTCCTGCCGCACCCTCGGCCGTCGCGTCCGCCTCGTCGCCGCCGGCGCCGCCACTCCCCCCTCTAGCCGAGGGCATCCTTCATCCGATCGATGATGCTGCCGGCCGGCAGCACCGCCTCGCCCGACTCGGCGGCCAGCTCCTCGAGCAGCTGGCGCTGCCGCCTGGAGAGCTTCGTCGGGACGTTGACGTGGACGATGACGTGGAGATCGCCGCGCGTCCCAGGCCGGCGCAGGTGCGGCACACCACGGCCGCGCAGCCGGATCTCCGTCCCGGGCTGCGTCCCGGCCCGGATCTCCATTTCCTCCTCGCCCTCGATCGTGGGTATCCGCGCCCGCGTCCCAAGCGCGGCCTGGGCGATGGAGAGCTGCAGGTCGTGGTAGATCTCCGTTCCCTCGCGGCGAAGGGTGGCATGCGGCGTGACGTGCACCGCCACGTACAGATTGCCCGGTGGGCCGCCCCGCGGCCCCGCCTCGCCTTCGCCGGAGAGGCGGATCTGATGCCCCTCGTCGATGCCTGCCGGGATCGTCACGCGCAGCTTCTTTCGCTTCTGCGCTCGCCCGTCGCCGCGGCACGTCTGGCAGGGAGCGTCCGCCACACGCCCCTCGCCATGGCAGCGGCTGCATTCGGTGACGTTGACCATCTGGCCGAGCATCGTCTGGCGCACGGCCCGTATCTCGCCCCGTCCGCCGCAGGCCGAGCAGGGCGCGGACGTGCTGCCGGGCGCCGCCCCGCTGCCGGCGCACGTGCCGCAGCGGTCGAGAGCATCGAACTCGATCTCGCGCTCGATCCCGCGCACCGCCTCGTCGAAGGAGATCCGCAGGTCATAGCGGAGGTCCGAGCCGGCCGGCCGTCGACCGCGCCTGGCACCGCCCGCGGCGCCGCCCATGCCGGAGAAGAAAGCGTCGAACAGGTCGCCGAACCCGGGGAAGCCCTCGCCGAACGGCGAGCCCGCGCCGCCCATGTCGCCGAGGCCGGACCGCCCGACCATGTCGTATATCTGGCGTCGCTTCGGATCGGACAGGACCTGGTAGGCCTCGTTGATCTCCTTGAACCGCTCCGCCGCTCCAGGCTCGGAGCTGACGTCCGGGTGCCACTGCTGGGCGAGCTTGCGGAAGGCGCGCTTGATCGCAGCGTCGTCGGCGTTGCGCTCCACGCCGAGGATCTCGTAGTAGCTGCGTTCGGTTGCCATCTGCCGAAAGGATACGAGACGAGGGCGTTGGGCGGCGCCGCCCACTACGCCAGCAGCAGCCGGTTGAGCCGTTTGGACACGATGGCCAGGCCGATCAGGCCCATCACCACCAGGTAGACGACGTCGGCGACCATCCACACGTCCGGCGTGCCCGTCGTGAGGGCCCGGATCAGGTGGACCCCCCGGTACAACGGCGTGCACTGGACGAAGACCTGCAGCGCCGGCGGATAGGCCGTGATCGGGTAGAACGTGCCCGAGAACAGGAACATCGGCATGATCGCCAGCTGCAGGATGTCGAAGTCCTGCCACTTGCGGACGAACGTGGATGCGGCCATGCCCGCCCCCGCGAAGCCGAAGCCCACGACCATCGCGGCCGGGAACGCGAGTATCCCCAGCGGCGAGCTGATCAGGCCCAGGCCGCCGATGCCCAGCACGGCGATCACGGCCAGGAAGCCGATGACATAGAGGCTGCCGCGCAACAGGGCCCACAGGATCTCGCCCCGGGCCACGTCGCTCAGCGACATCGGCGTGGCGATGACCGCGTCGTACAACTTCGCGTACTTGAGCTTGTAGAAGAAGTTGTTCGAGGTTTCGTAGATGGCGCCGTTCATCGCCGACGATGCCAGGAGTGCCGGGGCCACGAACACAGCATACGGGACGCTGCTGCCGTTCTCCAGCTGGACCGCGCCCACGAGCGCGCCCACCCCAAATCCCATCGAGAACAGGTAGAACAGCGGCTCGAAGAAGCCGGAGAAGATGACCATGAAGGTCCGCCGGTAGACGAGCAGGTTGCGCTCGACCATGCGCGTCGGCCTGGTGAGGGCGGCCGGGGCGGACAGGCGCAGCGCGAGCATCAGACCTCCAGACGGCGCCGGAACGTGATCCGGGCAGCGACGAGGCCGGCAGCCACGAAGCCGCAGAGGACGGCCACGTGAATCAGGTCCGCCACAGGGTCGACCTGGCCGAGCGAGAAGCTCCGGGCCAGGCTGACGCCGTGGTAGAGGGGCGTGAACCAGGCCAGCGGCCGGACGAAGAGCGGCAGGTTGTCGATCGGGAAGAAGGTGCCGCTGAACAGGAAGAGAGGCGTGATGCCGAACCGGAAGAGCATGTTGAAGGGCTGGTCGGTCTTCTGCGTCGCGGTGAAGGCCATGATCGGGGCGGCGAAGGAGATCGCGGTGAGGAGGGCGATCGGGATGGCCAGGATGGCGAGCGGAGAGCTGACGGCCCCAAACAATAGGATCACGGCGAAGAACAGGACCGAGATCAGGACGGCCCGAAAGGCTATCCACATCAGGTCGCCGGCGAGCAGGTTCGTGGCGCCGAGCGGCGTGTTGAGGGCCGCCAGGTACGTCTTGTCCCAGGCGATCTTGTTCATCAACGGCCAGGCCGATTCGGCGCTGGCGGCCATCATGGCCTGCGTCACCAGCAGCGCCGGGGCGATGTAGTTCAGATACGGAACGCCGCCGGGGACCCCGCCGTTGCGATTCACGTAGTAGCCCAGGCCGATGCCCATCGACAGCAGGTACAGGAACGGCTGACTCAGACCGGAGAGGATGTAGCTGTGCCAGCCGCGCCGGAAGACGAGCAGGTCGTGCTCGAGGAATCGGAACGAGGGGTGCGACGTGAGTCCGACCAAGAGGCCGCGGCGTGCGGCGACCGGAGCGCCCGCCGTCATCACTCGACCAGGCTCCGGCCCGTGAGCCGGAGGAAGACGTCCTCCAGCGAGCTCCGGCGAACCAGGATGCTGGCGGGCCGGAGCCCGCGCTCGAAGGCGGCGGCGGCGGTCGCGTCGCCGTCGGCGGTATAGACGAGCAGACGGTCGGGCAGGTGCTCGATTCGGTCGGCCAGGCCTTCGAGCTGGCTGTCCAGGTTGACGCCCTCGCCGGTCGCCTCGCCCGCACCTGCCTCGCGGTTGAAACGCAGCTCCAGCACCTCGCGCGTGACGTAGCGCTCGATGAGCTGGCGGGGCGAGCCCTCGGCCACGATCTTCGCCTTGTCCATGACCACGAGCCGGTCGCACAGCTGCTCCGCCTCGTCCATGTAGTGAGTGGTCAGGCAGAGGGTGACGCCGCGCTGCTTGAGCCGGTACAGCCGGTCCCATAACAGGTGCCGGGCCTGCGGGTCCAGGCCGGTCGTCGGCTCGTCGAGCAGGAGCAACGACGGTTCGTTGATGAGGGCCCGAGCGATCACGAGGCGCCGCTTCATCCCGCCCGACAGCGGCTCGACCTGATCGCCGGAACGCTCGGTCAGCTGCACGAAATCGAGCAGCTCGCCCGCGCGGCGCCGGGCCTCGCGCCACGGCAGGCCGAAGTAGCGGCCGTAGATGAGCAGGTTCTCGAGGACGCTCAGCTCGTTGTCGAGTGTGTCTGCCTGCGGAACCACGCCCAGTCGGGACCGAATCTGCGCCCCATGATGGGCCGGGTCCAGCCCGAAGACGGTGAGCGTCCCGGCGGTCACCGGCGAGACGGTCCCGATCATCCGCATCGTGGAAGTCTTGCCGGCACCGTTGGGGCCGAGGAAGCCGAAGGCTTCGCCGGCGGCCACGTCGAAATCCACGCCGTCGACAGCGGCGAAGGCGCCGAAGCGTTTCGTCAGGCCGCGGGCATGGATCACATAGTCCTGAGACGAGAGGGAGTCGGGCACGGCGCGATGGTAACGCCGATGTGTCGGTGCAATCGATAGCGGATATGCTCGGCCTGGGCCGACGACCCGTAGATTTGGTCCAGGAAGGCATTGACCCGCGAGCTTTTGGGCAGAACCATTGTTGGGATGGTCCTATGACCATTCGGGCGTGTCTCGGCGACCCGTCCGCGAGGCTATCATCGGGGCCGGCAAGACGGGCGTTCCCGTAACCTACATCCAGGCCAGGAGAGAAGCTCGCGCGTGGACGAATTCTGGGTCTGCCAGCATTGCCGGTCGCTCAATCGCGCCGGCACGGGCCGCTGCTACCACTGCCGACAGAAGTTCGGCAGCAAGCCGAAGGAGCCTTCACCGGTCGTCCGGTCGGGCGGAGCGCCGGCCCCCGCGCCCTTCCCTCCCGGCGCGATCGGAAGCAGCGGTCCCGCGAGTTTCGGGGGCCCAGTCGGTGCGGTGGGCCCCGCGGCCATGGGCGGCCCGGGGGCCGGGCCATCCGACGACGATATCCCGGCCTATTACTCTCGACCCGTCGCCCTGGCCCCCACGCCGGTCCGTGATTTCTCGGCACCTCAAGCTCAGGCCAAGCCGGAGCCGCGGTTCCGCCGACCGTCTCTTACCGGTTGGATCCGGCGCCGCATCACCTGGTGGCTGGCGACCCGCCCGTTCGTGGCGATCTGGTTCGTCGGCTACCTGGCCGCCGGGCTCCTGACGCTTCTCCTGCTCGACGGCGCGCTGATCATCACGACCATGACTCCGGTGGCGCGCGCGGCCCTGCAGACCGGCTCGATCACGCTGGCCTGGACGCAGGTGGACAACGGCCACCAGTGGATGCTCGAGGTGATGGCCATCGCCTTTTCCCTCATCGGAGCGCTGGCTCTGCTCTTCTTCTCGATCTTCCTCGGCCTCTCGACTCACAACGCCCCGGGCCTGGGAGCCCAGGCACCGTACCTCACGCCGTACCGAGCCGGCACCTGCTGGTTGGCCATGCTGTGGGCCCAGGCCAGGATCGCGATCGGCCTGCTCGTGCCGGCCGCGCTCCTCTGGCGCGACTACCCGCTGCCAGGCCTGATCGCCGCGCTCGTCGCCGTCGAACTGGTCCAGCGCAACCTTGACGACCCATTCGCCTGGCTGACCAACCCGGCGCGCCACTTGCCCGACCTTTTCGCCAGGCTCGACGTCTCCGGGTCGAGCAGCTCGTTGATCGGGAGCGGCTGGTCGGTCTGCCTGCGGCTGGCCAACGTCCTTGCGATCGTCCTCTACGCCGTTCCGTTGATGGCCTTCGCCATCATCGCGATTGCCACGCTCGCCGGACGCAACGATCTGCTGGCGTGGCCCAGCTCGGGCACCGGCCCCTTCCAGCTGGCGATCGCCGCCATGGTCGCGCTCCTGATCCTCACGACAGCCGGGGCGATCGGCCTGCTGGTACCTGTTTCGATCGAACTCGTAGAGCGGCAGCGGACGCGCAAGACGCTGGCCCGTGTCGGAAGATCGCGGCCGTGGGTGGCCCGCCCCGGAAACGTCAGCGCGCCGGCCCAGGATTCCGGGCAGACGCGCTGGGATCCGTATGGGCGATATGACGCGGCGCCCGATCAGGCCTCCTTGAACTCGCCCTCGACGACTTCCTCGTTCCCCTGGGCAGACGAAGCGTCGGAGGATGCTCCACCCGACTGAGCTTCGTCCGTGCCGCCCGGAGCGGTGGCTCCGGCAGCCTGGTAGGCTGCCGTGCCGACCTTCTGCAGCTGCTGGACGAGGGCGTCCGACGAGGACTTCACCGCGGCCAGGTCGCTGCCCTTGAGCGCGGTCCGGACCGCCTCGACGAGGCGCTCCGTCTCGGCCCTGTCCTCGGCCGAAACCTTGTCGCCCAGGTCGCGCAGGGTGCGTTCGGCCTGGTAGGCCAGGGCGTCGGCCTGGTTGCGAGCCTCGACCTCGTCCTTGCGCTTGCGGTCCTCGTCCGCGTGAGCCGCGGCTTCGCCGACCATTCGATCCACGTCGCTCTTGGACAGCATCGAGCTGGCGGTGATGCGAACCTGCTGCTCGCGGCTGGTGGCCCGATCCTTTGCCTTGACGTCGAGGATGCCGTTGGCGTCGATGTCGAAGGTGACCTCGATCTGAGGAATGCCGCGTGGAGCCGTCGGAATCCCGTCCAAGATGAACTTGCCCAGGGTCTTGTTATCGGTGGCGAAGTCGCGCTCGCCCTGGAGGACATGGACCTCCACCTGGGTCTGGTTGTCCGACGCGGTCGAGAAGACCTGGCTCTTGCTCGTCGGGATCGTTGTGTTGCGATCGATCAGGCGAGTCATGACGCCACCCATCGTCTCGATGCCGAGCGAGAGCGGTGTCACGTCCAGGAGCAGGACGTCCTTGACCTCTCCCGCGAGCACGCCGGCCTGGATCGCGGCCCCAACGGCCACGACCTCGTCCGGGTTCACGCCGCGGTGGGGCTCCTTGCCGCCGAACATCTGCTTGACGGCCTCGATGACCGCGGGCATGCGCGTCTGGCCGCCGACCAGGACGATCTCGTCAATCTCGGACGGCTTGAGCCCGGAGTCGCGGAGCGCCTGGCTGACCGGACCGCGCGTCTTGTCGATCAGGTCCGCGACAAGGTCTTCGAGCTTGGCGCGCGTCAGCGTCATGACCAGGTGCTTGGGATTGCCCTCGTGGGCGGTCATGTACGGCAGGTTGATCTCGGTGGTCGTGGTCGTGGACAGCTCGATCTTGGCCTTCTCGGCGGCTTCCTTGAGCCGCTGCAGGGCCTGCGGGTCGTTCCGCAGATCGATCCCCTCGTCACGCTTGAACTCCGCCAGGAGCCATTCGATGACGCGCTGGTCGAAGTCGTCGCCGCCCAGGTGGGTGTCGCCGTTGGTCGCCTTGACTTCGAAGACGCCCTCGCCGAGCTCGAGAATCGAGATGTCGAAGGTGCCGCCGCCCAGGTCGTACACGGCGATCTTTTCGTCGTGCTTCTTGTCCAGGCCGTAGGCGAGGGCCGAGGCGGTGGGCTCGTTGATGATGCGCTTGACGTCCAGGCCGGCGATTCGGCCTGCGTCCTTGGTCGCCTGGCGCTGCGTGTCGTCGAAGTAGGCCGGGACGGTGATGACCGCCTCGGTGACCTTCTCGCCCAGGTATGCCTCGGCGTCGGCCTTGAGCTTCTGCAGGATCATGGCGCTGATTTCGGGCGGGGTGTAGGTCTTGCCGTCGGCAAGGACGACCTTGATCCCGTCGCTGTGCGCGTCGCGTTCGACCTTGTAGGGAACGAGCGGCAGCGAGTGCGCCACCTCGGGGTCGTCGAAACGGCGGCCCATGAACCGCTTGATAGAGTAGACGGTGTTGCCGGGGTTGGTGACGGCCTGGCGCTTGGCCAGCTGGCCGACGAGCCGATCGCCGCTCTTCGTGAAGGCGACCACCGAGGGAACTGTTCGGCCTCCCTCAGCCGACGGGATGACGGTCGGCTCTCCGCCCTCCATCACCGCCACGACGGAGTTCGTCGTGCCCAGGTCGATGCCGATGATCTTGCCCATCTGTATGTCGCTCCTCGTTGGATCGGTCTTGTCAGTTGTTGTATGGAGTGGTGTCGCCCGGTGCGGCCGCGCCGCCGCCGGCGACCGCGACCTTCGCCGGTCGCAGGACTCGGTCTCGAACTCGGTAGCCGCGCTGGACCTCGGCCACGACTTCCCCGTCGGGCCGCCCCGGGGCGGGTACGCTGGCGATCGCTTCGTGCTCGTGCGGGTCAAAGGGTCGGCCGATCACCTCGATCGGAGTGACGCCTTCGCTCTCCAGCACCTGGCGCAGCTTGCGGTCGAGCAGAACGATGCCCTCGATCCAGCCGATCCCCCGCAGCTCGGCCGGCATGGCCTCCAGGGCGCGATCGAAGTCGTCGGCCACGGCCAGCAGCTTGCGCAGCAGCGACTCACTGGCCAGACCGAGCTCGCGCTCTCGATCCTCCGCCGTGCGGCGCCGGAAGTTGGCGAAGTCGGCGGCGGTCCGCTGCAGGCTCGCCAGATGCTCGGACGCCTGAACCTGGGCGGCCTCGAGCTCGGCCCGAAGCCGCTCCAGCTCGGCGCCGGCGTCGGTCTCAGGCTCGCCGGGATGGGCACCGGTGGTCGGCTGCCCCGGCCAGTCGCCGGCGGCGCCGCGGTGGTGCATTCGCGAAGTCGTGGGTCGATCAGGCATAGAGGTGCTCCACCAGCTCGTTCATGAGGTCCGAAACGAATTCGACCGATGCGATCGCCTGCGGGTAGAACATACGCGTGGGCCCGAGAACGCCGACGACGCCGACGGCCCGCCCGATCCGCCCGTACGGGGCCAGGATCAGTGAGACGTCCTGCATCTCGAGCGGCGGGTTCTCGTGGCCGATGAAGATCTGGATGCTGCCGGCCCGGGCCACCGCTTCCACGAGCGAGCCCAGGTAGGCGCGGTTCTCGAGCGCCGCGAAGACCTGACGGACCTTTTCGCTGCGATCGAACTCCGGCGCGGCCATGACGTTGAGCAGGCCGTCGCTGAAGAGGTCGTCGATGACGGCGGCGTCGAACTCGCGCATGGCGCGGACAAGCAACTCGCCGACGCGATGCAGGATCTCCGACTCGTCTCCGGCCTCGTCGCCGAGCGGCAGGTCGGCCAGCCCCGCCTCGATCTCGTCGGCGGTCCGGTCCACCGCCAGCACGTTCAGCAGCCCTGCAACCCGGGTCAACTCGTCCTGGTCGGCCGCCATCGAGAGGTTGTGGAGGACCTGCCTGGTCGTCCCCTCGCGGAAGACCACGATCATCAAAGCCAGGCGGTCCTGGACCGAGAGCAGCTCGACCCGGCGAACGCGGGCGGCCCTCGGTTTGGCGGTGGTGGCGAGGCCGGCGGTGCCGGTGTTGGCCGCGAGGGTGCTGGCCGCCAGGCGGAACCACTGCTCGCTGGCGAACTCGACCTGGCCGAACTGATGGCGGATCATCCGCTGCTCCACGGCCGGCAGCGACTGCTCGTCGGCAAGCACCTGGACGTAGTAGCGGTAGCCGGCGTCTGTTGGAACGCGCCCGGCGCTAGTGTGGGGATGGGTCAGCAGGCCCAGCGTCTCGAGCTCCGCCAGGATGCCCCGAACGGTGGCGCTGCTCACGCCGAGCGGGTAGTGCGCCACCAGGGAGCCAGAGCTTACGGGCACCGCGGAGGTTACGTATTCGTCGATGACGGCCCGCAGGACGGCGCCCGATCGCTCGTCCAGCGTGTCGTTGGTGCGGCGTGGTCGTCGCGCCATGAGTGACACTCCGATGCTTCCCGTCGGGCGGAGCCGAGTCTGGAAGCGGCGACGGTGCGTCGAGTCCGAGGCGATGTCCCGGGACCGCTGCACCGCCGATCCCCGGCCGGCGAGGCCCTGGCGGTTGGTTAGCACTCTCACTAGTCGAGTGCTAACAG
>PLOC01000086.1 GCA_003141955.1 Chloroflexota bacterium | reverse complement strand
GGCTGCTCCGAGTGCACCGACTCGTGCCCGACCAAGGCAGATCCGGCCTCGTTCATGGCCGCGGCCCGGCGCTATGCGGTGGCGAGCTACGACCGAACTCACCTGGCCTACATGCTGGCGACATCTCGACTATTCGCCGGCGTCTTCGTGATCGCGCTGGTCGGCCTGCTGGCCGCGTTCATGTACTCCGTCCACAAGCCGGTCGACGGCTCGACGCTCGCCTTCTTCGACTTCGTCCCGAGCGACGTCGTCCACACGATGGGCGTCGTGGCTATGGCCGTCATGGGAGTGGCCGCGCTCATCGGCGTGATCGAGATGGTCCGGCGCGTGCTGCGAGGGCCCAAACAGGGCGCGGCCAAAGCAACGGTCCGCAAGGTTGCCGGCGCTGCCGTATACGCAGTCGGCACCGAGTCTCTCGCCCAAACTCGATTCCGCGAGGACTGCGACGAAGCCGTCGAAACGCGGCCGTGGTATTCGCAGCGTTGGTTCATCCACTTCGCCACGATGTGGGGCTTCCTTGGCCTGCTCGGCGCCACGATGCTCGACTACGGGTTGGAGCTGCTGGGTCTGAAGGCGACCGGGACCCCTGTGCCAATCTGGTATCCGGTCCGGTTGCTGGGCACCCTCGCCGGCGCAGCCCTGATCTACGGGACCACGGTCATGATCGTGCGGCGGTTGCGCAAGAGCGATCGCTCGAGCCTCCATTCGACGACCTCGGACTGGACCTTCCTGAGCATGCTCTGGATCGCCGGCGTCACGGGCTTCTTCCTCGAGCTTGGGCTTTACCTGCCCTCCGCTCCGTCATGGGGCTACCCGATGTTCCTCGTCCACGTCGGCGTCGCGATGGCGCTGGTCCTGCTCGTCCCATTTGGCAAGTTCGCCCACGTTCTCTATCGGCCGGTCGCGCTCTTCGCCATCAGGTTGCGTGGTTGACACGCTCCAGGAGCCATCGCTCTGACCGGGCAGGGACGTAAGCTCTGCTGACGCAATACACCGCTCGCCCGGAAAGCACGGGCGAAGGATCACCAGTCCAGGAGACCGAATGCGCCTGCTCATCCCGACCACCGACACCAACGGCGCCAGCGCCCAGATGTCCGGCCACTTCGGACGTGCCCCCTACTACGCAGTAGCCGACAACGAGACCGGGCAGTGGTCACCGTGGCCAACCCGTCTGTATCCCACGGCCATGGCGAGTGCGTGCCGGCTGCCGACATTCTCGGCCCCAACAGCTTCGATGCCGTGGTGTGCCAGGGGATCGGGCGCGGCGCTATCAATCGGATGGCTGAGGCGGGAGTGCCCGTCTACGTTCACGACGGCCCCGACGTCGCCTCGGCGGTCGCAGCCTTCCGAAGCGGCTCTCTGCTGATCGCGGGCGCGGACAATGGCTGCTCAGGCTCCGGTTCCTGCGGCGGCGACGGGCACCATCACGACAACTGAGTAGGCGCGGAGGGGAGTCGATCATGGCCCGCAAGAAGACGCCCAAAGGTGCGGGATACAGGTCAGGCACGCCAAACCGTCGGTCGACGCCTGCCCCCGTAACCCCGAACCGAAACAAGCTCTATCTGGCCATCGCCGGTGGCGTTCTGGCGCTGTTGGCCGTGATAGCGATCGGCTTCGTGGTTTTGGGAGGCGTTGGTTCCAAGGCCGCACCCAGCCTTGCCTCGGGTGAAACCATCGTGCAGGGCCAGGGTGGTCACTGGACCAACGTGACCCCTGACCGGCTCGCGGAGATGCTGACGCACAAGGACTTCACGCTCCTAAACGTCAAGACGCCCTACGTCGGCGAGATCGACGGGACCGACCTCTACATTCCCTACGATCAGCTGTCGGCCCAGGCGAGTCAGTTGCCTGCGGACAAATCGGCCAAGATCCTCGTCTACTGCTGGAGCGGCGTCGAAAGCAAGCAGGCCGCCCAGACCCTCTTGAGCCTTGGCTACACGAACGTATGGAATCTGGACGGCGGCATGAACGCCTGGCAATCGTCGGGCAGGACTCTGGTTAAAAAGAACCGTTAGTAGATCCAGGGCAGCAGGCGTCGGGTTCGGCTCCGGTAGGCCCCGTATCCCTCGAACTGGTCGGAAAGCCAGATCTCCTCGCGGCGTGACTTGAGGTCGAAGAAAGCGGTCAGGCCCAGCGCGCCGAGCAGTGCGAGCGGCGAGGCCGTAAACAGCCCCCAGCCAATCGCGCCGAGTATCAGGCCGCCGTAGATGGGATGGCGGACGAGTCCGTAGGAACCGGACTCTACAAGCCGGGCGCCGGGGAGCGGCTTGGGAAATGGAGTCAGGTTATCCCGAAGGTCGAACACCCCGCGCAGCGACAGGACTCCGCCACAGCCGATGAGCACAGCGCCGAGGCAAATCGCGCCCTGTCTGGGCCAGCCGCCCCAGGCTGGCCCGGCCGCTCCCGAGACGGCGATCGCTGCGAAGAGAAAGACCTGCAGGAGGAACCAACCCTCTCCGCGACGACCGAGGTCGGGAAGCCGCGACGCAGCCACTACGCCGAAACGCCGGCCGGCTGCGGCTTCCCCGTCGCGTCCGGGTCGGCGTGAGGTCCGCTGACCATCACCTCGCCCTCGATCGGGGCTGCGCTGTCCGGTCCGACGATGCGGTAGCGGTGATGGATCTCCACCGTTCCGGCCGATAACATCGCCGCGACCGAACAGTATTTCGTCGCCGAGAGCTCGATGGCGCGGCGCACCGCCGCCTCATCGACCGCCGGCCCTTGAACGATGTGCACGACGTCGGCTCGGGTGTAGATGGCGGGCTGACTATCACGTTGCTCGGCAGAGACGGAGACTTCGTAGCTCGTGACGACCTGCCGCTTCTTCTGCAGGATGGACATCACATCCATCCCCGTGCAGCCAGCCTGGCCGACCAGGAGCATCTCGACGGGACGCGGACCGGCGTTGCCGCCCGAATCGTCGAGCACGATTTCGTGGCCGGAGCCTGTCCGGGCGGTGAAACGGAGGCCGGGCCCGTCGTATCGGGCTGTGGTTGTCTTGACGGTCACTGGGGCAACTCCTGGAGGTATGGTCGGCGGAGGACGAGGAGGGCATCGATTGGACCCTGGCCGGGCGCCGGCACCCGGCGCACGACCTCGGCGCGCTCCGCGACCAACGTGGGGTCTGAGGCCTGGAGGGCCGCGGCGATCTCATCGGCCGTAAACAGGCGATCTGGATCGGGCCCACCATGGCCTTCGGCGCAATGCAGGCGGTCGTGTCCCACGATCAGGAGTCGCCCGCCGGGCGCCACGGCCGCGGCGGCGCGGGCGTAGACGGGCACCCGCTCATCGACCGGTAGGTGGAGATAGACAAGGACCACGAGATCGAACGCCCGAGCCGGAGGCGTCCACCCGAAGAGATCCCGCTCCAGCCAATCGACGGTTACGCCGGCGGCGTCCGCCTTGGCCTTGCCGTTGGCGAGCCCTACCGGCGACCAGTCGACCGCAGTCGTCCGCCAGCCTTGCTGCGCCAGCCAGACCGCGTTGGTGCCGCTGCCTGAAGCCAGCTCNNAAATCCCCGCCCTTGTGCCGTTCGTCCCAATCGAGTCGACGCTGATCTGCTGCCACGACTACGCCCTCACCAGAGGTCGGTCGGTCCGCGCCCAGGCACTGGTCCCGCCTTTGACGGAGACCGCACCCTCGAAACCTTGACCAAGTAGAAAGTCGGTGGCGCTACGGCTGCGACTGCCACTCTCACAGATCACCGCGTATGGCTTGTCGCGCTTGAGTTGCCCGGCCCGCACAGGGAGTTTCTGGAGTGGCACATTAATCGCTCCGGGCACGCGGCCGCGGCTGAACTCCCAATCCTCGCGGACGTCGAGGACGCGGACTGTGCCATTCCGGAGAAGAGCGTCGAGCTCGTCGACACTGATTTCGGGAGTGCTAAGACGTGAGAACAAGTGCATTTCTACTCCACTGGTGAACTGGCTTGTTCCGCGGCGAACGCGCCTCTCGCGGCGGGCGTGCTTTCGGCGGCGACCCCGGCCGCGACCGCCCCGGCCGATCGGCTGGCCAATCGGCGACCGACAATCCGATGGATCACATCGCAGGCTTCCACGAGCTCGGGCTCGGCGAGGGCGTAGAGGATCGTCGTGCCGGCCCGGCGCGTGTCTACCAGACCGGCTGACCGCAGCACGGCCAGGTGCTGGCTCGCGTTGGCAAGGCTGCAGCCGAGCTCTTCGGCCAGGTCACCGACCGAGTGCTCGCCCTCGCGCAGGACGTCAAGGAGCATCAGCCTCTTGGGATCGGTAAGGACTCGGCAGACCTCCGCGTGGAGGCGATACCGCTCCGGATCTCGATAGCCCTTATCTTTCACGGGTGTCCTCTCGCCATCTCCGACGGTCCCGCCGGACATGTGCGAAGATAACAGCACTTGCATTATTGCGCAAGTAGCAGAGTAGGAGACCAGGCGCCGATGACCCTGCCCGAATGACACCCCAGGCCGATCTCGGGATATTCGCGATCAGCGTCGCGGCCGGGTTGATCGGTGCCCTCGCCGGCGTCGGCGGCGGGATTCTGGTGATCCCGGCCTTGACGATCGGCTTCGGCGTGGACATCCACCTGGCTATCGGGGCAAGCATCGTGTCGGTCATCGCCACAAGCTCCGGGGCCGCTGCCGCCTACGTCCGCGATCGCATGACCGACATGCGCGTCGGTATGTTCCTTGAGCTCGCGACGACTACGGGCGCAGTGTGCGGCGCCCTCCTCGCGGCCGTCGTGGCGCCCGCATTCCTCTATGTGCTGCTCGGAGTGGTCCTGCTCGGCTCCGCCGGCATCCAGGTATCGCGAATGGGCGAGGAAACGCCGCCCACGGTTTCGACGTCGGGTCTGGCCACTCGCCTGCGCCTCGCGTCCTCATACCCGGACCGCAAGCTCGGACGCGAAGTCCCCTACTCGGCTCAGCGCATCCCGCTGGGGTTCGCCCTCATGTGGATCGCTGGAGTTGTCTCGGGGCTGCTCGGCATCGGCTCGGGCGTGCTCAAAGTCATCGCGATGGACGGGGCAATGCGGCTGCCGATGAAGGTGAGTTCAGCGACCAGCAACTTCATGATCGGCGTGACCGCGGCCGCGTCCGCCGGCATATACCTGGGTCGCGGCGACGTGGATCCGCAGATTGCCGCTCCGGTCGCGCTCGGCGTCCTGACGGGCGCGCTCATCGGTGCGCGCTTCCTGCAGCACATCTCGAACCGCTCCGTGCGGCTGATCTTCCTGCCGGTGCTGATCGCGGTAGGGGTCGAGACAATCGGCCGCGGCCTGGGGTTCGGAATATGACTCCCGAGCGGTTCCGAGAGATGGTGAGTGGCGTCCTCATCGTCGGCGTCGTCGTGAGCGCGGCGTTCATCGCCGTGGGGTTCGTGGCAGCGTTAGCGGTCGGTTGGCAGGGCTCGCTGCTGGGAGCCGCGACTGCGACGTCGGCGACAACAGACTTCTCGAACCTGCCCGGCCGTCTGGCCACGCTCGAGCCGGCGGCGATCGCCCAACTCGGCCTGGTCACTCTGCTCGCCACCCCCGTGGCGCGTGTCGCCGCGTCGGTCGTGGGTTTCGCATTGGAAGGCGATCGCCTCTACACGGCGATCACAACGGCAGTGTTACTGATACTCCTGACCAGCATCCTCGTATTGCGTTGAGCGTCGCGATTCACCCGGCTAGATCTAGCCAAAGGCGCCCAACAACCAGGGAGTATCCAGTTCTCCGCTAGATGAAGAGCGTCGAGTCCGCCTCAGTCGCCAGCTGCAGCATCGTCGCGGCGCCGACCGGGTCCTCGAGGCCGTCGATCAGGTCCTCCTTGTTGAGCCCGAAGAGATCCATCGTCATCTGGCACGGATAGATCTTGACCCCGAGCTCCTGGCACATCCCGAGCAGATCCTTGGGCTTGGAGACGTTGTACTTCTTGGCCAGCTGGAACATCATCCACGGCCCCATGCCCATGAAGTTCATCTTGCTGAGCTTGCGGTGGCTGATCCCCGGCCTCTGCATCACGGACAGCATTCGCTGCATCAGGTTCTTGCCCGGCAGGCGCTTGCTGTCCTTCACGAGGGCGCCGAAGCCCCAGAACGTGACGAAGATCGAGACCTCCATGTCCATGGCGGCCGCGGTCGAGGCGATGATCATGCTTGCCCAGGTCGGCTCGAGCTCGCCGCTGTAGGCGATGATGCAGATGCTCTTCCGCTTGCTGGCGACCTCTGCGGTCATTTCGGATCCTTTCTTGTTGACGGCGAGAGCGTGCAACGCTCCCCGAGTGGCCTACTTGTGGCGGAGCACGAAGCGGAACTTGCCGTTGGCGGAGTCCTGCTCGACGAGCATGTGACCTGTGGAACTCGCCCAGGCGGCCATGTCCTTCACGGACCCTGGATCGGTCGCCACGATCTCCATGAGCTCGCCGGGCTGGATCGTCTTCATTCCCTGGGTCGCCTTCAGGATCGGCAACGGGCAGGAGAGGCCGCTGGCGTCCACCTTGAGCTTGATGTCCATCGATTGTTCCCTTCTGGCTTCCGGCCCGGCCGGTCTATATGAAGATGATTTGACCTTCGCCCGCGTTGATGTAGAACGCCGCGACCCCCGCGACTCCGTCAACGATCGGGTCGAGATCCGCATGCTTGATCTTCAGGATGTCCATCGAGGCCGAACAGGCCTGGATGTCGACTTCGCCAAGTTCCTTGGCCATCCGCAGAGTCTCGATCCAGTGGGCCTGGCCAGCCTTCGCAGCCGCATCAACCGCAGCTCTGCCGGCCTCTCCCGCTTCGGGCGCGAGACCATGGTCGGCGGTCACCCGATCCGCTCGGAAGGCATCGAGACCCCAATACTGGAGAAAGATCTTCACCGGCCGGCCGAGGGCGGCGGCGCCTGCCGCGAGTGTTGCTGCGGCAGTGAGCTTGTCGTCGGTGCCGGAGAAGAGCACGATCGAAATGGTCTCGTCCATGGAAGGGCGGCCTCAGCTACGGTGCGTTGGAGGGGTTGTCGAACCTGAGGCCGAGGCCCGCGCAGCGACGACGTCGGCCGGAGTCCGGCTGGCTGCCTTGGATATCCGCGACAGGCGGCGAACCAGCACGCCCCGCATGGTCTCGCAGGCGACGATGATCTCGGGGTCGCTGAGGCGGTAGCGGACCTCGCGTCCATCCCGCTCGGCCTCGACGACGCCCGCGGCTCGCATTACGGCCAGGTGCTGCGAGACGTTGGGCTGGGTGATGCCCAGATCTTCGGCCAGCTTGCTCACCTCGCAGGGGCCATTCGCGAGCAGGTGAACAATCTCCAACCGCTTCGGGTTGGAGAGCGTCTTCAGGACGTCAGCCTGGAGTCTGTAGACCTCATCCACGGTTCGGATGATTGGTCATATGCGAAAGTGCGAATAGATCTGTCGGGCCCGATCATGCGGGTCGAATGGCACAACCAGCAGCTCGACCCGAGGCACCCGGCCCTGCCCGGCCTACGGGCGATCGTGGCCGACCGGGGCTACGGCGGTCTCGCATCACTCGCCGCGAGCCACGGCCTCAAGCCGGAAGGGGCTCTTCTTGTCCGGTCCTCAGCCACCGGTAGAGAGCGGCGGCTACCACGGAGCCCAGGAGCGGCCCGGCCAAGTAGACCCAGATGTGGGACAGGTCCCCAGACACCAGGGCCGGCCCGAGCGACCGAGCCGGGTTCATCGAAGCGCCGCTTACCGGGACGCCCACCAGCGCCCCAAGTGCCACACAACCTCCGATCGCGACGGCGGCCGCTTCCCCGACGGCGCGAGTGTCAGCGGCTACCGCAGTTATCACGAGCATCAAGAAGAACGTCAGAACCGCCTCCATCGCGAGCGACTGGAGGTCGGTCCCGGCTGGCTTGGTCACGCCGAGCGACACACCCGGTCCAAGTATCGCGCGTAGTGCCAGCGCGCCAGCAAGAGCGCCGGCGACCTGCGCGATTGCATAGGTGAGCACTCGGGTCCAGGTCTGCGACCGTGCTCGTCAGATCTGCCCGGTCTTCCCGGGTGACCACAACTCGTTGCACTGGGGCCTGGACGGTCCGGCAGGGGTAGAAGCCATCGAAGAGGACAAGCTGGAGTCTTTCCGCCGCACGCGTACTGAGGTCGCGGTCCGGCAACGACCGTTCGTCGAGCTCGCCCGAAAGGCGCGTCGGGAGCCAGTTCCCGCGCACTGAGGGCCATTCGGCTCCTGAGGAAGGGTCTCATCTCCCCTGCGTTGTATCAGTCCACATTGAGACAGTTTGGACTGAAACGATCCGGCGACATTCAGCGAGTAGCCGGGCGACAGGCGAGGAACGAAAGGGACCGATGACGCACACCCTGGCCGCGGCCGCGCTCTCCGGATCGATCGAAGTCGCCGAGGTACCCTGCTTGAGGCTGGACCTTGCTGCCCCGGACGTGACGGAAGCGGTCTCGGCGGCGGCCCTTCTCGCCGATCCGACCAGGTCTGCGGTCCTCGCGATGCTGCATGATGGACCCCACTGCGTCTGTGAGATCTCAGCCGCGCTTCATGAGCGCCAGAACAACCTCTCGATGCACCTCGCTCGTCTACGCGATGCGGGCCTGATCCGGCGAACCCTGATCGAGGCCGACGCCCGCCGCGTCTACTACGAGCGCGACGAGACTGCGTGCGCAGCGGCGTTGGCACAATTCGGCGCCCTGCTGGCTCAATCCCGATGACGACTCTCGCGCTCGTCCGGGGCCGGCGACCGCATCTGCCGTTGCCTCTACTTCTCACTGTGGCCGTGACGGCCTGGCTCGTCGCCTGGCTCGTCGAAGCGCCGCTTGCCGGCTGGATCAGCTTTGATCTGCTCCGCCTCGAGCATGGCTCGCAACTCGGCGAAGCGGTGGCCTTCTTCCTGCTCGACGTCCCAAAGGTCCTACTGCTTCTGCTCGGCATCGTGACCGTGGTGACGCTGATCCGCGGGTTCTTCTCGCCCGAGCGGGTGCGCGCCGCTCTCGTCGGGCGTGGACTCATGGCCGGGACCGTGACCGCCGCGTCTTTCGGCATCGTCACGCCGTTCTGCTCCTGCTCGGCGGTGCCGCTGTTCATTGGCTTCGTCGAGGCCGGCATCCCGCTCGGGGTGACCTTCGCCTTCCTGATCAGCTCGCCGATGGTGAACGAGGTCGCGCTCGTCCTGCTCTGGGGCCTGTTCGGACCGTGGATCGCGCTTCTCTACATGGCCTGCGGACTCGTCGTCGCGATCGTCGGTGGCCTGGTCATCGGCCGGCTGGGGCTCGAACGCTACGTCGAGGACTACGTCTGGGCGATGCAGGGCACAGCCGGCCCCAGCATCGAGATCAAGCTCACTGCGGAGCAACGCCTGGGCGACGCCTGGCGCTACACGCGCGATCTCGTTCGCAAGATCACGCCATACCTCCTGGTCGGCATCGGTATCGGCGCGTTGATCCACGGCTACGCGCCGACCGAGCTCGTTGCCGCGATCGGCGGTCGCTCCAATCCGCTCGCCGTGCCCATCGTCGTGCTGATCGCGATCCCGCTCTACTCCAATGCCGCCGGCACCATCCCGATCGTGCAGGCCCTGCTGGGCAAAGGCATGCCGCTTGGCACGACGCTCGCTTTCATGATGTCGATCACTGCCATCAGCCTGCCCGAGTTCATCATTCTGCGCCGCGTCATTCGCTGGCAGCTCATCGCCGTCTTCGCGACCGTGGTGACCGTCGGAATCCTCGGCGTCGGCTACCTGTTCAACGTGCTCGTGAGCTGATCTCGCGGCCCATCCGCGCCCAACCAACCACACCCAGCGCGGGAGGAACTACATGTCGATCGAGTCCATAGGTTTCGTCGGAGGCGGGCGTGTCGCCCGGATCATGCTCGAGGGCTGGCAGCGTGCCGGCGCCATGCCGGCCCGGCTCGTCGTCAGCGACCCCAACGGGGCAAGCCTTGACGCGCTCAAGTCGCGCTTTCCCTCGATCGATGTCTGCCTCGGCGACAACTGCGCCGCCGCAGGAGAGCAGCTCGTCTTCCTGGGACTCCATCCGCCCGCATTCGCCGACTCGCTCCCGAGCCTCGCGAGCTCGTTACGGCCAGACGCCATCGTCGTTTCGCTCGCACCCAAGGTGACGATCGCCCGTCTCTCGAGCCTTCTCGGCGGATTCGACCGAATTGCCAGAGTCATCCCCAACGCACCCTCGGTGATGGGTTCGGGCTTCAACCCGGTGGCGTTCGGTCCGGCGCTCGGCGACTCGGAACGAGACGGGGTCCTCGGCCTTCTGTCGCCCCTTGGCGCCTCCCCGGTCGTGGAGGAAATGACCCTCGAGGCTTACGCCATCACCGCGGCGATGGGCCCGACATACCTGTGGTTCCAGCTGTATGAGCTGCGCGATCTAGCGTGTTCATTCGGGCTGTCCGACGAGGCGGCGACGACTGCGGTCGAGCAGATGGCCCTGGGCGCGGTCGAGACCATGAACTCGGCGCTCGCGCCGGCCGAGGTCATGGATCTTGTGGCTGTGCACCCCCTCGCCGACTTCGAGCCGGCCATTCTCGAGCAATACCGAGCACGGCTTGGGGCGGTCATGGAGCGGGTACGGCCGGCCTGACAGAACCTGCGGTGACACAGAAGGAGCAAAGAATGCGAACAATCGAAGTCCTCGGTCCCGGCTGCGCCAATTGCAAACGCGTCGAGGCCAACGCTCGAGAGGCCGTGGTGATGGCGGGCGTGGAGGCTCAAATCGTTCATGTCACCGACTACCGCGAGATAGCAGCACACGGCATTCTCTCGACGCCGGGTCTCATCATCGATGGCGTGATCCGGAGCTACGGTCGCATCCCCTCGGCCGGCGACATCGCGTTGTGGCTCACAGAAAGCTGACCGCGAGACTGGCGGCCAGGGTGCCAATCTGCCTTGGCAATACCTTGACGTATTACCGCCAGCGGTAATACTGATGGCTATTACCGGAGGCGGACGTGCAGTATCGGTTGAGAGCGGAGTCCCTCGCCAAGCCTCTCGATGATCTCGATCAGCGGTGCCGGCTGTTCAACAATCTGCCCATCGACCCGACCCACGAAGAATGGCTTCGTCAGCGTGCCTGGATCCGCACTATTCACGGCACGACACGGATCGAGGGAAACACCCTCTCCGACATTGAGGTCGAGGCGCTGCTGGCAGGCGAAGGCGCGGCCGGCATCAGCCAGAAGGAAGCGCGGGAGATCATCGGAACGCGCGAGGCGCTTTCCCTGGCCGATCGTCTGGCGGCCGAGCAGGTCGTCCCCGACGAATCTGTCGTCCGCGAGATCCACAAGCGTGTCCTGTGGAACCAGAGCCCGATCCTGACGCCTGGGGAATACCGCAAGGGCGAGAACCGCGTGGTCGATGCGTCGGGGAATTCCATCTTCAGTACGCCGCCATCGGGCGATGTACCCGAACTCATGCGCGGCTTCGGGTCCTGGCTGGGCGCGGCATCGGGCAAGCACCCTGCGCCCGTTGTCGCTGCGCTTGCCCATCTCGAGCTTGTTGCCATCCACCCATTCAACGACGGGAACGGCAGGACGGCTCGAGCGGTTTCTCGGCTGATCCTGGTGCGCGCCGGCTATGCCCTGAACGGCCTCGTCTCGCTCGACGCCCAACTCGATCTCGACCGCCCAGCCTACTTCGCTGCCATCCGCGAGGCGATCGGGCAGGCGTACGATCCCCCGTATGACGCCACTCCGTTCGTGGCCTACTTCCTCGGCTCGATCGTCAAGTCGGCTGACTACGTGCTGGCTCGGATCCGCGGGCTGGGCCAGGTCATGGTCGGAATCCGCCGGGCGATCGTGGAAAAGACACTGCCTCCGGCGATGATCGATGGCCTGGCCTATGCCTGGGTCAACCGCCACATCCGGGCCGGAGACTACATTCGGCTAACCGGCCGAAGTGCCCAGACCACGACTCGCGAACTCGCGACTGCGGTACGGGGCGGTTGGCTCGTGCCCAGCGGCGACAAGCGCGGGCGCTACTACGTGCTCGGGCCCAGGCTCCTGGCGACCCCGGCGCAGGGCGAAGTCAACTAGACCACGAATGCCGCCGGGACTGCGGGCAAAAAGAGAGAGGGTGGAAACAGCCCTTAACACACTCTGTCGGCTGATGGCCTGGCCGGCGGGAGCGTCGGCGCCGAGTCGTATAATCCGAACTCTCGTCGTGTCGAACACAAGAAGGGCAAGCCAGGCCGCAGTCACCGAGACCACGCTCACTTAGAGCATCTGATCCTGCTCGTTTTGCATGCCCATTCCCCTCGTGGCGCATAGAGCATACGTCCGGGCAATCCGAAGTCAGATGCTCTATCCACTGAGCTACGGGCGCGCAGCCGGCCGATGATACCGCCTCGGGCGCGGAGCGGGCGACACGGAGCCGCGACGCCGGGGCCAATGCCGAGGGGAGAGCCGTCGCCGGTTCGATCCGGCCGCAACCGATTCGGCGGCGGCAGTACCCTTACGCCAGGCTTCGAGCCACAGGTCGGCAGGATCCCGTGGGCAGCAGGCGCCATCACGAGGAGGACCATCAAATGGGCGACTCGCTCAAGATCGACAAGGCGTCCGGGTCGGCGGCCGCCGCCGGCGTCATAGCGCCCGCACCTGCCCTGACCGCCAGCGACACCGCGCTCGCCCTCACCGCGCCGGCGCCCGTCGCCGAGGTTGCCGCGCCGGCTGCCGAGAATGCCGTCAAGCTCGATGCCGAAACCGTCAAGAAGCTCGACGCGATGGTTTCCGGCTACGTCGACGCGATCGCCTCGCTCGACGTCCACGACCCCAAGTTCGAGGCCCATGTGGCCGACATCCGCAACCTCGGCGAGGACGACATCAAGAACTCCGCCCAGGTCTCGTCGCGGCTGCTGGACCGGCCCGTGGCGTCGATGAAGCGGGGCGGGATCTCTGGCTCTTCGGAGGTCTCGACCAGCCTGATTCAGCTGCGCCGTCAGATCGACGATCTCGACCCGGCCCACCAGGGCGACCTCTTCTCGCCCCGCAAGCTGTTCGGGGTCATCCCGTGGGGCGACAAGCTGCGCGACTACTTCGACCGCTACCGCTCCAGCCAGAACCACATCAACGCCGTCATCAAGGGCCTCGGCAATGGCCAGACGACGCTGCAGAAGGACAACGCCGACCTCGATCTCGAGAAGGCGAACCTGTGGGCGATCATGGAGCGCCTGCGCCAGTACATCTACCTGGCCCAGAAGCTCGACGCCAGCCTGAGCGCGCGGATCGAGCAGATCCAGAGGACCGATCCCGAGCGGGCGAAGGTCCTCCAGGAAGACATGCTCTTTTACGTTCGCCAGAAGGTCCAGGACCTGACCACTCAGCTGGCGGTCAGCGTCCAGGGTTATCTGGCCCTCGACGTGATCCGCCGCAACAACCTGGAGCTGATCCGCGGCGTGGATCGCGCCACCACCACCACGGTCTCCGCCCTCCGGACCGCCGTGATCGTGGCCCAGGCCCTGTCCGATCAGAAGCTCGTGCTGGACCAGATCACCGCCCTCAACACGACTACCTCGAACCTGATCGAGAGCACCTCGGTGCTGCTGCGCCAGCAGTCGACCTCGGTCAACGAGCAGGCCGCCTCCGCCACGGTGGACATCGCCAAGCTGCAGACGGCCTTCGACAACATCTACGCCACCATGGACGAGATCGACGCCTTCAAGCTCAAGGCGCTCGACAGCATGAGCCAGACCGTCGACGCCCTCACGGCCCAGATCGGCAAGGCCCAGTCCTACCTGGATCGAGCGAAGGCACGCGACGCGGCTGCCGCCGGTGAGCCGGGGCTATCCTCGCTGCCCAAGTAGGCCGCGAAGGAGCCGCCGGCCGGCGCGAATCAGGCCGGCGCCGGCGACTCCCGTCGGGCCCGGCGGGCCAGCTCGACGAATGGCCGCAGCCGGGTGGCGACTTCGGTCCGGGTACGCCGGAAGGCGTCCAGGCGCGTCTCCTCCGAACCGCCGACTTCGGCAGGATCGGCCAGGTCCCAGTGGAGGCTCTCGTGCCGGCCAGGGAAGACCGGGCACGTCTGCCTCGCGCGATCGCACACGGTGATCACGTAGTCGAACGGCTGGCCGAGGAACTCGTTGACTGACTTGCTCCAGGCACCCGACCAGTCGACGTCGATCTCGGCAAGGACGCGGACTGTGTAGGGGTTGACGCCCTTCGGCTCGGTCCCGGCCGAGAAGACCTCGAAGTCGGCGCTGCCGAAATCGCGCAGCAGCGCCTCCGCAATCTGGCTTCGGGCGGAGTTGCCGGTGCAGACGAACAGGACGCGAATGGGATCGGGCGACATGGCGTCTCCCCTGATGCGCATGGAGCGGATTCTGCGGCCGACTCAGACGCGGTCGCTACTCGATTCTGCGATGGCCTCGGCCCGAATGCCAGGGGGCTCCCGACCCGGCCCGCCTGGCGCCCCAACGGGTCGGCTCGCGCCTCCCTATTCCGCCCGACCGGCGGTCAGCGGCCGAGCGACACCCGACAGAGCGGCCGCGGGCCGGGCCGGGCCCGCCGCCAGCTCCCCTGCCAGATCCCGGAAGCGGGCCACCGCCTCCGGCCGGATGGCGTACCAGATCCACGTCCCGCGTCGCTCCGCCGTCACCCAGCCCGCCTCGCGCAGGACACGCAGGTGGTGCGACACGGTGGGTTGACCCACGCCGCAGCAGTCGGAGAAGTCGCACGCGCATACCTCGCCCTCGACGCTCAGCTCGCGGAGGATCGACAGGCGCGTTGGATCCGCGGTGGCCTGGAGCAGGCGGACGTCGGGATCGGTGGATCGCTTCATGGCGTCAGAATATCGATTGCGATAGATATTGACAAGTCTCGATATGGACGTTATGGTACGCTTCGAAAGGAGATCGATCCATGTCGATGTACTACAACCCCACGATCGTCAGGCTACTTACGGAGGAGCGGATGCGCGAGGCACGCGAGGCCCGCCGCTCGAGTGGCGGTTCTGAGCCAGGGCTTCTGAACCGGCTCCGCCGCCTCTCCGTGCCCGCCCAGATTCCCGCCCCCTGCGCCTGCTAGCGAGTTGCTCCGATGACCGAGATCCACGAAGCCGTCCGTCTCCACTACGCGCAGGCGGCACTCGGCGTGCTCAACGGCGAGAGCTGCTGCAGCGACGACGGCCAGTACGGCAGCGAGCTCTATTCAGCCCTGGAACGGGAAGGTCTGCCGGACGCCGCCGTCATGGCGTCACTCGGATGCGGCAATCCCATCGCCGTGGCAGAGCTGCACGAAGGCGAGAGGGTCCTCGACCTCGGGTCCGGAGGCGGCATCGACGTGCTCCTTTCCGCGAAGCGCGTCGGGCCCACGGGCCGGGCCTTCGGCCTGGACATGACCGACGAGATGCTGGCCCTGGCGCAACGGAACGCCGCCGAGGCCGGCGCCACGAACGTCGAGTTCCTGAAGGGCCACATCGAGGCGATCCCACTCCCCGCGGCCTCGATCGACGTGGTCATCAGCAACTGCGTGGTGAATCTGGCCGCGGACAAACCCGCCGTATTCCGCGAGATCGCCCGCGTCCTGCGTCCGGGCGGGCGGATCGGCATCACTGACATCGTCGCCGACGATTCGCTGACGGCCCAACAGCGCGCCGAGCGCGGCTCCTACACCGGCTGCGTCGCCGGGGCGCTCACGTTCTCCGAATTCCGGACCGGGCTCGAGGCTATCGGCCTGGCGGACGTCTCGCTGACGGTCAGCCACCAGGTCGCCGACGGCATGTACAGCGCGATCGTCAAGGCCACCAAACCGGTGGCCGCCGCGGCCGAAGGCGCCGTCGAGGGCGCGGCTGCCGTCGAGGGCGCGGTCGCCGCCTCCGCACGAAGCGCGGCTCAGCCTTCCTGCTGCTGCGGAGGCAGCTGCGGGTGATCGAGATCGAGCCGGCCCGACTGACCGATCGCCCCGCGATCGAAGCCCTCCTGCAGGCGAACGGCCTGCCGACCGCCGGGCTCGAGTTCGCGATCGGAACAGCCGTGGTAGCCCGAGCGGATCACCGTATCGTGGGCTGCGCCGCCATCGAGCCTTACGGATCGGCGGGCCTGCTTCGATCGGTCTGCGTCGATGCGGGCCGCCGTGGATCGGGGCTGGGCCGCCGTCTCGTCGAGCGCGCCGAAGCCGTCGCCACGGTCCAGGGCATCGGCGAGCTCTTCCTGCTGACCGAAACTGCCGCCGACTGGTTCCCGCGGCTCGGCTACCAACCGGACCGCCGGGAGTCCGCACCCGACCCGCTCCGGGCCTCGCCCGAGTTCGCCGGCGCCTGCCCCGTGAGCGCCTCGTTCCTCCACAAGCGCCTCGACCGCGAGTCGCCTGCCCGTTAGTCGGACTCGGGCTCCGCCGACCGGCCCGCGCGGCAGGTTCGCGGCCTATCATGGCCGCCATGCAGAATCGAGAACCGCGCGGCGATCCGGCTGGGGCAGATCTCATACGAGCCCTCGAGGAAGCGGGCCACCGCACCACCGAGGCCAGGCGCACCGTCGCGGAATTGATTGCCAGCCGGGACGGCGCCTTCGAGACGGCGGACCTGGTGGCCGATTCGCGACGCCGAAAGCTGGGCGTGGCGCGGGCGACGATCTTTCGGACGCTGGAGCTGCTGACGGGGGTTGGGGCAGTCGAGCGGCTTGACCTGCCCAACGGCGAGCACTCCTACGTCCGCTGCGATTCGCGCGGGCATCACCACCACCTGGTCTGCACCCGATGCCAGCGCGCGGTCGATCTCGAAGATCTCGGCATGACGCCGATCATCGCCGAGGTCGAGCGCCGGACCGGCTACCAGGTCGACCGCCACCGTGTCGAGCTGTTCGGGCTCTGCCCGTCCTGCCAGGCGGCGACGCCGACCTGACGGAGGCCCGATGGGCCGCTAAGCGGCTGCCTGCTCGATCCGGTGCCCCAGCCGCTCGACCACGGTCGTCGTGGCCAGAGCCGCGGCGAAGACGGCGCTCTCCACCAGGACGACCGTGGCGCCGCTGGCGGAGTTGAGCCAGTAGCTGCCGTAGAGACCCACGATCGGGCTCACAACGCCGATCGTGGCCGCGATCAGGACCAGACGGCCGAAGCTCTTCGAGAGCATCTGCGCCGTGGCGGCCGGGGTTACCAGCATGGCGACGACCAGGACGATCCCGACGGCCTGGAGGCTGATGACGATGGTGAGAGCGATCAGCACCAGCAGCAGATAGTCGAGACGGCTCACCGGCAGCCCCGACGCCGCGGCTCCGAGCGGGTCGAACGTGGAGTACAGCAGCTCCTTCCAGAGCAGCGCCACCGTCCCGAGAACCAGCACCCCGAGGACCGTCAGTGAGATCAGGTCGCTGATGCCGATTCCCAGCACCTCGCCGAACAGGAAGCCCAGGAGATCTCCCACGTAGTTGGGGATCAGGCTGAACAGAAAGACGCCCAGAGCGAACATCCCCGCAAACAGGACGCCGATCGCGGCGTCGCTCTTGACCTTGCCCTGGCGCGTTACCCAGCCGATCGCGAGCGCGGTGCCGACCGCAGCCACCGAGGCGCCGATGTAGAAGGGTCCCTTGATCATGTACGCGACCACGACGCCGGGGAACGCCGAGTGGCTCAGGGCGTCGCCCATGAAGGCCAGCCCGCGCATGACCATGTAGCTGCCGACTGTGGCGCAGACCAGCCCCACGATGGCAGACGCAACGAGCGCCCGAACGAAGAACGCATAAGCCAAAGGCTCGAGCACCAGGTTCACGACCGGCCCCCCGGCTGATCGTCGTGGAAGTGACGCTCCGACGGCCCGCTCGGGTCGTCGTGGTGGTGGGAATCGTCCAGTATCCCGACGTGGTCGCCCAGCATCAGCAGGTGCTCGCCGTAGGTCCGCGCCAGCACGTCGGCATTCGTCACGATGTCGGCCGGCCCCGAGGCCACGATGCAACGGTTCACCGCCACGATCGATCGGAAATGGCGGGCGGCCGCGGCCAGGTCGTGGGTCGTTGCGACGACGGCTTTGCCACTCTCCGCCTCGGCCACGAGGAGTGCCATGATGGCCTCCTGGGTGGGGATGTCGACGCCGGTGACCGGCTCGTCGAGCAGGTACAGATCGACTTCGGCGGCCATCGCGCGGGCCAGGAACGCGCGACGCCGCTGACCGCCGGAGAGCGCCCCGATCGGCGAGCGCGCCCGATCCAGCATCCCGACGCGCTCGAGCGCCGCCTCCACCGCCTTGTTGTCGGCGCGGCCCGGCTGGCGCAGCGGCCCCAGGCGCGGATAGCGGCCCATCATCGCCACGTTCCAGACACTGACGGGGAACGACCAGTCGACGAGCTCCGCCTGCGGCACGTATGCCACGCGGTGCGCCTCGCGCCCGGCCCGGGCGCCCAGCACTTCGACCGTCCCGGTCCAGGGCTTCAAGACCCCGGCGATGAGCTTGAGAAGTGTGGACTTGCCGCCGCCGTTGGGCCCCACGACGGCCACGAGCGCCCCGGTCGGGATCTCCAGGTCCACGCCCTCGAGCGCGATGCGCTCCCCGTACCCGGCCGTGACTCCCCGCAGGCGGATGGCGGGGATCGGCGCCCCGACGGCCTCCATCGGCCCGCCGACCTTTGCCCCGATGACCGCCTCGGGCACCAGGAGTGGAGTGGCAGCGAGCGTTCGCGCCCC
Source organism: Chloroflexota bacterium (assembly GCA_003141955.1). Taxonomy (GTDB): domain Bacteria; phylum Chloroflexota; class Limnocylindria; order Limnocylindrales; family CSP1-4; genus Fen-1039. Next base: position 5,474 of record PLOC01000086.1, on the reverse strand, counting down.
TGCTTCGGCGGGCGGACGCCCGATCAGGCCGCGCATCAGCTCAACGCCTGGACGAGCTGCGTGGTGTCCCAGCGGATGACCTCTTCGTAGCTGGTCACGGGCGGATCGCCCAGGGCATCGTCGTACAGGTTGGCCACGACCTTGCAGCCCACCTCCGACGCCAGTTCATCGACGAGCTTGGGCGGAAACTGAGCCTCGCTGAAGATGGCCTTCACTCCCGCGTTCTTGATGGCGGTGATGAGCTGCGCCGTGTAGCCGGCACTCGGATCCTGGCCGGGAGCCTCCACGGCGACGCCGACGATGGTAATGCCGTACTCGCGCGCATAGTAGGGAAAGGCGTCGTGGAACGTGACGAGCTTCCGGTTCGCCACCGGGATCGTCGCGATCTGCGCCCGGACCCACGCGTCGAGGGTCTCGAGCTGCTGCTTGTAGGCGGCGGCCTGCGTTTCGTAGGTGGCAGCGTGAGCCGGATCGACCGACCCAAGGGCAGTGGCGATCCGGTCCACGTACAGCTCCGCGTACTTGACGTCCATCCACAGGTGCGGATTCTCGGTATCCGGAGTCTCGCCCGGCAGCAGGGTCACTCCCGGCAGGTCGACGCCCAGCTGGAGAAGCGGCGTCCCCGCGGCCGAGGCATCCGTGATGGTCTTCTGGAGCCAGTCGTCCAGGCCAAGCCCGTTCATGACCAGCAGCTTTGCGCTGGCCACGGTCCGGATATCGGCCGGTCGCGGCTCGAAAGTGTGGACGTCCGCGTTCTTGGGCACGATGCTGGTGACAGATACCAGGTCGCCGCCGACGTTCGACACCATGTCCGCAAAGACTGTCGTGGTCGTCACGACGGTCAGCTTCCCGTCGGAGCCCCCGGCACCGGCAGTCGAGGCACCGGCGCATCCGGCAAGAAGCGTAGCCGCCGCCAGGACCAGTGCGATCGCACGACTCAGTCTCATCGTGTGGCTCCCGCCTACGTCTGGCTTGCGTCTTGGTTCTGAGCCGGGACGATAGCACTATTGAGACTCAGTCGCAACGACCGGACGCGCCGGGGCGCGCCCAGTCAGGAGCCGGGTGGCGCGGCCGGAGACTCAGATTCCGACGGGCTCCCGAACCAGGATCACCGTGGTTCGGCCGGGGAAGTCGCCGTTGAGCACGAGGAGCTTCCTGATCGCGCTTCGGATGCCATAGGTCTCCTGCGCTCGGGCGTCCTCGAGTGGATATGCGTATTCCTCGACCCGCCGGAGGGCCGTAGCCAGGTCCGGAACGATCTTCTGCGCGCCGACGACGAGGATCACGCGGCCGGCGCCCGAGACGATTGGACCGAGCTGGCTGCCACCCATCGAGGCGACGACCATCTGGCCCTCCTCCGTGAGGGCATGGGCGCTGTTGACGAAGAAGTCCGGCGCCGAGCCGAGCTTGCGCATCTCGCGCATCTGCGTGGCCCGATCCATCGAGCGCAGTCGGGGCCGGAGCGCGTCGTAGCGGCCGCTCTTTTCGAAGGCCTCCGTAACGCCCAGCTGCTGGAGCGTCACCGACGCCCCCTGGTTCACCTCGGCGCCCTCTGGCACCAGGCTCAGCACGATCTCGCGAGCCTCCGCCGCGTCGTCGGCGATACGGGCGTCGAAGCCGCGACGCCGCAGCGCCTCGGCGGCCCGCTCGATGGCTGCCGCGTCCGCCGGCCTGGCGAACTCCTCGTTGACCGGCAGCCGCTCGATCGCCCTGTTCTCCGTCATGGTCATGTCGCTGTTCTTCCTGTCTCAGCTGAGCGGATGCTCGCCCCTGTCGGGCGGCCGTCTCGACCCTGGAGACATTCTCGCCCCGAGCTGGCCGGCTTAGTTCCGCCCTATATGATGTAAGGGTGCATCGTTACCGTGGTAACATTGCAGGAGCAACAATACCAAGGAAGCTAGTGAATGTCTACGGCATCCTCTGAGACGGGCCCACAGGGCGGAATGGGCAGGATCGCGGCGCCTGCCGCCGACTCCGATTCTGCGGTGGCGGCGCTGGCCGTCCGGACGGCGGCCTTCGTGGACGCCTTCGAGCACTGGGCGAACAGAAAGGCAGTCCAGGCTGGGGCGAGCGTCCAGCGCCTGCGGCTGCTCCACGCCGTCCACTGCCTCGGGCCTCAAAAGATGGCGGACCTGGCCGACCAGCTGACCGTCACGCCCCGCAACGTGACCGCACTCGTGGATGGGCTCGAGGCCGAGGGCCTGGTCCGGCGCGTCCCCCACTCTACCGACCGGCGCGTGACTCTCGTCGAGCTGACCTGCGATCGCGAGCGCGTCGTCGCCCAGTTCGAGGCCTATCAGGCTTCGATCGCCGGCCTCTTCGATGCCCTGACCGCCGAGGAACAGCGCACGCTTCTCCGAATGCTCACGACTCTGCACGACCGAATGCGGTCCGAGGCCAGTTGCCCGACCGGCGGCAGGGCGCTTCCCCATGCTTGATTCGAGCGGGCCGGCCCGCGAGCCGGCGGCGGCCGCCACCAATGCGGCGGCCGAGAAGACAACGGCTGGCGAACACGGTCGAATGCCGGCTCTCTACCTCGGCCATGGCGCGCCCACGCTGCTCGACGACCAGGCGTGGCCGGCCGAGCTTGCGGCTTGGGCCAGGGCGCTGCCTCGACCCAGGGCCATCCTCACCGTCAGCGCTCACTGGCAGTCGGCGCCGCTGACCCTCGGGGCCACCGTGCCGGCGCCTCTTGTGTACGACTTCTACGGCTTCCCCGAGCGCTACTACCGTGTCCGCTACGACTCCCCCGGCGCCCCCGATCTGGCCGCGGAGGTCAAAGCCCTGATGCCGCCCGGCGAGGAGGTGGCGGAGAGGCCGGACCGTGGCCTGGACCACGGCGCGTACGTGCCGCTCATTCCGATGTATCCCGATGCCGACATCCCAGTCCTCCAGATCTCGATGCCGGATCTGCAGCCGGCGCATCTGTTCGAGATCGGCCAGCGGCTTGCGCCCCTGCGCGACGAGGGCGTGCTGATCATGGGCAGCGGCTTCATGACCCACGGCCTGCCGTTCGTCCACGAGTACTGGGACGGCCGGGCTGGCGCTCCCGAATGGTCGGTCGAGTTCGACCGCTGGGCCGCCGAGACGCTCGAGCGGGGCGACCTCGACGCCCTCTTCGATTTCCGGAATCGAGCGCCGGGGATGCCGTACGCCCACCCGACGGTCGAGCATTTCGCGCCGCTCTTCGTCGCCCTGGGCGCCGCCACCGAACCCGGAGAGGCGCCCACGTTCACGATCGAGGGCTACTGGCTCGGCCTGGCCAAGCGCTCCTTCCAGGTTCGCTGAGAAGGTCGGTCTCGGGCCGGGCCCTCGGCACCGACTTCGTGCTTTCGGCCGCCGGCGCCTGGGCTTCGGCGTCGACCGGCTACTCGGCCACCGACCAGGGGTCGGCCATGACCCCCGGGAAGTAACGTTCGGCGCACTCGGGGCAGATGCCGTGGCTGAACTGGGCGCTCGATCGCTCCTCGACGTAGGTCTCGATCCGAACGCATGTGTCGTTGGCTTCCCGGATGCGCTTGCAGTGGGCGCAGATCGGCAGGATGCCTTCGAGGCTGGCGATCGTCGTCATGGCCGCCTCGAGGCGAGTCACCGCTTCGCGCAGATCGCGGCGCTCCCGGCGGAGCATCGCCTCTGTTGCATACATCCGCTCGCGACGCGCCTGGACGAGCCTGTTGCCCGCCGCGCTGGCCACCACCGCGCCAACGGTGAGGATTCCACCCTGGAGGCGGGTCGCGGCGTCGATGGGCGCCAGCGCGAGTGCGATGAGCCACAGCCCTAGCGAGAACGCGAGCCAGACCAGATGGGGCCGCTGGTCGAACCCGCAGAACAGCGCCGATGCGACGATTACGACCGCGTACGAGCCGATGAGCAGCGCTGGCTCGGCCGGGAGCTCAATCAGCGCCGTCACGATCAGCAGGTTCAGGATGACGCCCGAGAAGACCGCCGTCTCATACGGTCGACGTCGGACGGTGCGCCGGCTCAAGAGTGGTACGCCGGATGCGATCAGGGCGATCAGCGCGACGACGTCTATGACGACGGGCTTCACTCCGATGAGGGCCGCATCGGCGACAACGCAGGCAATCACGAGGATGATCTGGACCCGGACCGCCTCGCGTACGTCACGGCGCTGCAGGACCCGGTAGCGCGGATCCATGATGGGCCTGGGGGCTGCCAGGTTCCACCATCTGCCTACGAGCGACCCCGAGCCGGGCGGAGTGCCGGAGGGATCTTCGCCGGCCTTGGGTTGTTCGGTTGCCATAGGCTCCTGCCCCCCTTGGGTGCGCTTCGCGCCCGTCGTTTCTGGCGCTCGCGAAAGGAATCGGACCCGGGCAGTCCCAAAGCGTATGGGAAGAGCGTTCTCGTCCGATCGGAGCAGCCCGCCTGCATGCCGCCCTGACCGGCCCGGACGCAAGGAGCCCGCAGCCGGTCTAGGGGGCGAGTTGAGGAGCCGGCGCGGCGGTCAGCTGCGCATAGATCGTGGCGGCCACGATCTCCTCGCCCCGCGTGCTCAGGTGCAGACCGTCGGCGGCGGCGTAGGCCCCGGGAAGCCGTCCGTCGGCCGAGGCAAGCGCCGTGTAGACGTCGACGACGGTTATGCCATCTGCTTTGCCGAGAGCGATCAGGGCCGTATTCGTCTGTCGCAGGCGGGCGAGCCGCGAGCTTCGGAGGGCGTTGTTCGGCGGGATGGTCAGCAGCACGACCTCGATGCCCTGAGCCCTGGCGGCCTCCACGATCTTGCGCAGGTTGGCGACGGTGGTGGAGACGGCAAAGTCGTCGCCCGCGTCGTTGGTGCCGCCCAGAACGAAGAGGATGTCCGGGTGGTAAGCGAACACGTCCCGACGGAGCCTCGCGAGCATCTGCGTGGTGGTGTTTCCGGGCACGCCGGCGTTGTGGACGAGCTTGAGATCGCTATCCATGCCCGCCAGCAGGCTCGGCCATGCGCCGGTCGTGGACGCTCGGGTGCCGTGGGAGGCGAAGGCCCAGACGGAAAGTGAGTCGCCCAACACGACGAAGGTTCGGGGCGCGGGCACCGGGGCGGCCGTGGAGGCCGGGCCTCCCAGCGGGACGCTGGGCACGAGAGTGGCGCCCGGGCGGGGAGATTCAGCGGGGGTCGGCGTCGCGTCGACCCGACTAATTCCCGCCGTCCGTGGCTGCGCCGGCCCAAATGGCGCCGGCGGCACCAGGTGCAGGGCCGCGGCGGGCGCCCAATCGTTCGACCCGGGATCCAGGGCCGGGCCCTTGCCCGAAACCGGAGACGCCGAGCCGGCCAGGCAAGCCGTGAGGAGACCCGCCAGCAGCAGCAAGGCACCAGGACCATAGAGTCGGCATCCGATTCCGGAGCGTCCCATTCCGATGTCCTTCTCCCTTGCTGGCCGCCTCCGACCCAGATGCTACGTGAGTAGTTATCGCATCGTGCGGCGGGGGGCGACATCGGACAGAGGGTCCGGGTCGACCTATCCGAAGTACCTAGT
>PLOC01000109.1 GCA_003141955.1 Chloroflexota bacterium | reverse complement strand
TCACATTGGAGGGATCCGCCACGGCGACCACCGCCACCGCCACGTTGACCGTTGCGGAGGCCGAGGCTCTGGCCGAGTCCCAGGTCAAGGCCCAGACCGGCATAGTGGCCAAGGTCACGCTCAAGGGCCCCAACGTCGTGACGGTCACGGTCGGGAGCAAGTCGCAGGCCGGGCGCATGTTGACCAGCAACGGCTCGTTGCTGCTCGTGCCGAACGGAAACACCATGCCGACCGTCACCCTTATGGCCCCAGGTACCGCGAACCCGCTGTCGGTCACGTCCGTGAGCATTGGCTCGGCGGACGTGACGCTGGTCGGCACCATCGATATCCAGAATCTACTCAGCTGATACTGCCCGGGTCCAGGGGCGGGATCTCGGGACCTGGCTGGTAGACTCAAACAGATGTCCATCGACCCATCGGGCCCAGAAGCGAATGCCGCCGCACCAGGGCCGGTTACCGCACCGCACCAGACGCCGCCAAAGCCCTCGGTGGCGGAGAGGCTGCGGGCCGGCATCCCCAGGTCGCATTCGCCGGAGTCGAGCTTCCGGCACCTTCGGGACTCGCTGGCAGGCCACTACCCCCAGGCCGATCTGACCGTCCTCCGCGAGGCCTTCGAGTTCTCACAGCAGGCTCACCGCGACCAGACGCGCTTCACCGGCGAGCCCTACGTCACTCATCCGCTGGCCGCCGCGCAGATCCTCGCCGACATCGGCATCGATCCCGTGGCCGTCACGGCCGCCCTCCTGCACGACGTCCCCGAGGACACGGACTTCACGCTCAACGACATCGAGGAGCGCTTCGGGACGGAAGTGGCGCAGCTCGTCGACGGCGTGACCAAGCTGTCCAAGTTCAGCACCCACAGCCATGAAGAGCAGCAGGCCGAGAACATCCGCAAGATGTTCCTGGCCATGGCCGAGGACATCCGCGTCGTCCTCATCAAGCTGGCCGATCGGCTGCACAACATGCGCACTCTCTATGCCCTGCCGTCGGAGAAGCAGACTCGCATCGCCCGCCAGACCCTCGAGATCTACGCCCCGCTGGCAGAGCGGCTCGGCATCTGGAGCGTCAAGTGGGAGCTCGAGGATCTGGCCTTCAAGACCCTCGAGCCAGAGGCTTACCGCGAACTGGCACGCATGCTGGACACCCGCCGCAAGAGCCGCGAGTCGTTCATCCATCGGGCCATCGAAGAACTTCGGCCGGAGCTGGCTCGCGCCGGGATCGAGGCCGAGCTATCGGGCCGGCCCAAGCACCTCTACAGCATCCGCAAGAAGATGCAGCGCAAGGGCGCCGAGATCGGCGAGATATACGACGTCTACGCCATTCGGGTCCTGGTCGACGAGGTCAAGGACTGCTACGCCGCCCTGGGAGTCGTGCACTCACTGTGGCGGCCGATCCCCGGCCAGTTCGACGACTACATCGCGGTCCCCAAGCCGAACCTGTACCAGAGCCTCCACACCGCCGTGCTCTCGCTCGACGGCCAGCCGCTCGAGATCCAGATCCGAACCCACGCCATGCACCAGGTCAGCGAGGTCGGCATCGCCGCCCACTGGCGCTACAAGGAGGGCTCGCGGGCCGACCGCGAGTACGATGCCAAGCTCGCGTGGCTGCGCCAGGTCATGGACTGGCAGCGCGAGGTCTCCGATGCCACCGAGTTCGTCGAGGGCGTCAAGCTCGACGTCTTCCAGGACCAGGTCTTCGTCTTCACACCAAAGGGCGAGGTAAAGGATCTGCCCGCCGGCGCCACGCCGCTCGACTTTGCCTACCGCATCCACACCGACATCGGCCATCGCTGCATCGGCGCCAAGATCAACAACCGCCTGGTCCCTCTCGACTACAAGCTCCAGAACGGGGACATCGTCGAGATCGTCACGACCAAGGGCGAGCACGGTCCCTCGCGCGACTGGATGAACCTGGTCAGGACCAGCCACGCTCGCGAGAAGATCCGGCAGTGGTTCAAGCGCCAGGAGCGCGACGAGAACATTTCCCATGGGCGCGAGTCGCTCGAACGGGAGCTGCGGCGGCTGGCCCGGACGAGCCTCGGTGCGGTCGGCCAGGATCGAATCCTCGAGATCGCGCGAGCCTACAAGTTCGACAACCTGGACGACTTCTACGCCGCGGTCGGGTACGGGGCCGTCGGCGCACAGCAGGTGGTCACGCGCCTGGGAGTCGTGGACGATGCGCAGCTGGCCCTGCCCCCCACGGCGCCAACACCCAGCCCGTCGCGCCAGGGCGGCGTCCGCGTGAAGGGCGTCGGCGATCTCCTGGTCCGCTTCGGCAAGTGCTGTCACCCCATCCCGGGCGACCCGATCACCGGTTTTATCACCCGCGGCAAGGGCGTGACGGTGCATCTGAAGAACTGCCAGACAGTGCTCAACGAGCGAGAGACTGCGCGCATGATAGACGTCGAATGGGAGAGCCAGGTCCAGCAGACCTACCCGATCTCGATTCGGATCGAGGCCTACGACCGCACGGGCCTGCTGTCGGACATCAGCCAGGTCGTGGCCGAAAACAAGGTCAACATCATGTCCGCCAACGTCGCCGTCACGCCTGATCGAACGGCCACCGTGAAGGCCACCCTGGAGGTCGCCTCGGTGGCGCAGTTGGCCCGGGTCATGAGCCGGTTGGAGCAGCTGAAGGACATCATCAACGTGTCGCGGGACCTGGGGTAAGAACCTCTGAAACCGCGTTGGCGTCTGAAGGAGGGAGGCGAGGGCAATGACGCGTCGAGTCGCCGGGATCGGCCGCTCCATCGCGCTGGGATCCTGGGTGGCAACGGGCCTGCTTGTGCTGGCCGGATGCACCACCGCCGGCGGGTTGTCGGGGTCGCCGAATGCTACGTCGTCCAGGAGTGCGACCGGCACGCCGACCGTCACCTCGGAGCAGACGGACTGCGGCTCCGTTGACGTCGCCGTGGAGTACGGGCCCTACGTGATCGCCGGCATGACCGTTCATGGCACCGTGTGGCAGGACCAGACCCCGCAGCCTGATGCGCCGGATGCCGCCGTCGGCGCCACGATCGTCGTCGCCCAGGCCAGAGCGATCGAACCGGGCTTCTTCAACACGCCGGACGGCAGCATGCCGGCCGGCCTCGGATTGGGCCCGGACCCCACCATCTTCACGCCCGTCGAGGTGCAGGTCGACCGAGTTATCGAGGGTAGCGTTTCCCCGGGTCCGCTGCGCATTCTGGTTGAGGGCGGGAAGGCTGGCTGCTTCACAATGAACGTCGACACCGCGCCGAGGCTGAACGTGGGCCAGCGCTACGTCCTCTTCTTGTATCCAAGCCCGACTTCGGACGCGGAGCTGCACCCCGAACTCCTCCAGTTGCGGCGCGACGCGTGGCCCATCGATGGGCAGGACGTGGTCCAGACCGTCGCGGGGCCGATGCCGCTGGCCCAGTTGATCGAGGCCATCGACCGGACTGTGCCATGACCTCGGGGCTGGCTGATCGCCTTTCGTGACGGCGAGACCAGGGTCGGGTAAACTCCGCCGTCGGCCCTGTGCGCAGGGTATGCTTCCTCTTACTCGATAGCGGACAGGACCGTCGCGCCCCGGCGTCACCGCCCGGCCAGCCAAGTGGCACCGCGCCGGAGCATAAGGAGTAGTCAGACCAATGGGTGTTCCCAAGAGGAAAGTCTCCCACGCCCGTCAGGGCGACCGCCGCGCGCACCTCGCGGTTTCCGTGCCTCACCTCGAACCGTGCCCGCACTGCCATCAGCCCAAGCAGGTCCATCACGCCTGCCCCAACTGCGGTTACTACGCCGGCCGGCCCACGGTCGAGATCAAGCAGGAAAAGCCCCAGCAGTCCGCCTGAACCGGTGGACCTGAGCACGGTTCGAACGGTTGACACCGGCGCCGTACGCGTCGTCGTAGACGCCATGGGCGGCGACCACGCGCCCATTGAGATTGTCTGCGGGACCCTGGCATGGGCTCGCAAGCATCCGGCCGATACGATCCTTCTGGTCGGCATCCCGGAGGCAATCGAGCGGGCTGCCGGTGGCCCGCTGCCGCCCAACGTCCAGGTCGTGGCGGCCAGCCAGGTCGTCGGGATGGACGAGTCGCCCGCGCTCGCCCTCAAGAACAAAAAGGACTCCTCGATCATGGTCGCAATGGACCTGATCAAGCAGGGCAAAGGGGATGCCCTGGTCACGGCCGGGCATTCGGGCGCCGGCATGGCCGCTGCGGTTCTGCGGCTGGGCCGATTGCCGGGCGTGGATCGGCCCGCGCTGGCAATTCAGATGGTCACCGAAACCGGACCGTTCGTGTTGCTCGATATCGGGGCCAACGTCGACGCCACCGGCCACAACCTGTACCAGTACGCCCACATGGGCTCGATCTATGCCGAGCGGGTCCTGGGAGTAGCGAATCCGCGCGTCGCCCTGCTCTCGATCGGCGAGGAGAGAGGCAAGGGCGACCAGGCGATCCAGCAGGCGACGCAGCTGCTCGACGCCGACGGCAGCCTCAACTTCCTGGGCAATGTCGAAGGTCGCGACCTGGTCAAGCACATGGCCGATGTGGCGGTCTGCGACGCGGTCGTCGGCAACGTCATCATGAAGTTCTTCGAGGGGCTCGCGACCTTCATCTTCGATTTGTGGCGGCGCGAGTTCAAGCGCGGCATCCGCGGACCGATCGGCTACGTCTTCATGCGCTCGGGCGTGCATCGCATCCGAGATACCTTCGACTACGAGCGCCTGGGCGCCTCGCCGTTGCTCGGTGTCAAGGGCATGGTCCTGATCACGCACGGCAACGCAAAGCGGCGCATGATCGAGTTCGCAGTGGAGGCGGGCGCCACGGCCGCGCGGGCTCGGATCCCCGAGCTGATCGCCGGCGCGTTCCGCGGCCAGACCCGAAAGCCTCAGGCTTGATCGGAGACGACATGGAAGGCTACGACGACACCGCCGGCAAGAGTCCCGCGCCGACTGTCCGCAAGTCGCCGGGCGACCCGCTGACCGTCAGCCACGAAGTCATCGTCGAGATGGTTCGAGTCGCGGCGCTCGAGGTTCCAGGGGTGCTGAAGGTGAGCCGCGGCGGGCGCCTGGCCCGGCTGTCCGGCTCGCCCGTGCGGGCCCGCTTCGGCGAGGGGCGCGTGTCGGTGCGCGTCTGGATCGTGGCGCGACCCGGCCATCCGCTCGCACCGCTGGCGGCCCAGGTGCGCCAGGCTGTCGGCGCGACGGTCGTGCGACTGCTCGGTCTCGAGCTCGGTGAAGTGACCGTGGTCGTCGATGGGGTGGGGGGCTGGGGATCGTGACCCGCTCCGCGCGCGACGCGGGGTCGGAAACCGGCGCAAGGGCGCGCAAACGGGCACCCGATGAGGTGACGGCCGCTCGGCTCGGACGCCGCCTGGCCCTGGCATCCCTCTTCGAGGCCGAGTTCGGGCAGCGGACCGCCGCGTCGATCCTGGAGCGTCATCTGGCCGAAGGCGGGGCCGACCAACCGACGGCCGAGTTCGCCCAGGCGCTCGTCGCGAGCGTGGTCGACAACCGCGAGCGGATAGACGCTTTGATCGAGCGGGTCGCCCCCGCGTATCCGGTCGTCCAGCTCGCCAGGATGGACCGGACTCTGCTGCGTAGCGGCATCGGCGAGGTGCTACACTCCGGCACGCCGCCCCGGGTGGCAATTGCCGAATGGGTCGAGCTGGCTCGTACTTACAGTGGCGAACCGGCCCGGCGCCTGGTAAACGGTGTACTCGGGAGGATCACTCGCGACTCCGTCGCCGGTGCGCGCCGCGCCCCGGAGCCGGGGCCGCAGTAACCGTCAACCCAAGCCCATGGAACCCCGAGGAGGGCGTCAGTGGCCACTACCTACGAGCGACTCAAGAAGATCGTCGTCGAGCAGCTCGGCGTCGACGAGGATGAGGTCAAGCCGGAAGCTTCGTTCGTCGACGATCTGAACGCCGATTCGCTCGACCTCGTCGAGCTGATCATGAGCCTCGAGGAAGAGTTCGGAACCGAGATCTCCGACGAAGACGCCGAGAAGATCCGGACCGTGCAGGACGCCGTCGACTACATCGACGAGCACGCGGCCTAGCCCGCCTCCCGACTGATGCGCCCCGCAGCCGCTCTCGCCGAGCGGCTGGGGCTCGCGGTCCACGACCTCGAACTCCTGCAGCAGGCCCTGGTACACAGCAGTTACCTGCACGAACATCGGGACCTGGCCGTCGGCCACAACGAGCGCCTCGAATTCCTTGGCGACTCAGTGGTGAGTCTGGCCATCTCGGACGCCCTCTATCGCCGCCACCCCGACGACGACGAGGGCGTTCTCTCCACTCGGCGCGCGTCCATCGTCAGCACGGCCGGGCTGGCTCGGCTGGCAGGGCGTCTTTCGCTCGGCGAGTACCTCCTCCTTGGGGAGGGCGAATCGCAGCGCGGTGGGCGGCGGCGGCCGGCTCTGCTGGCGTCCGCTTTCGAGGCCGTCGTAGGCGCCCTGTACCTGGATCTCGGGTACGAGGCCGCCAGTGGATTCGTGGTCGCCCTGGCCGCTCCCGAACTCACCGCCCGCCGATCTCTTGGTTCTCTGAAGAGCCCCAAGAGCCGGCTCCAGGAGTTCACCCAGCGCCTCTCCGGCGAGCGGCCGCAGTACCACCTGGTCGACGCCGTCGGGCCCGACCACGACAAAGTCTTCCGCGTCGAGGTGGCAGTGTCCGGCCGCGTGATCGGAGTGGGGGAGGGACATTCCCGCCGTCTGGCCGAGACGGCTGCCGCCGCGCGCGCGATCGAGGCACTTCGCGAGACGCCGGGCGACCTGGCCGGGCAGACTGAAGGGGCGCCGGAGCTGGTTGCCTTCGGGCCCGGTGAGGGTGAGCCCGAGGACGAGGAGGGCGAGGAATGGGAAGGCTTCGGCGAGCCGGAGGATTCCGCGGCCGAGCCATGGGTCGAGTTCGACCTCGAGCTCCCGAGCGATGCGGGCCGCGACGCGAGACCCGATGCCGGTTCGGAGGCGGGTCGAGGCGGCAGTCGGTGGTCGTGACGGGCCGGGGCCTGCTGCCGCTCCGGGGCGCCGACGACGGCTGCCGCTGGGTGCGCGCCCGATGACGGCGCCTGCCCGCCTGCTGGCACTCCGACTGCAGGGCTTCAAATCCTTCGGGGAGCGGACGCTCGTCGAGTTCGGTCCGGGCATCAGCGCAGTGGTAGGGCCCAACGGCTCGGGCAAGAGCAATCTCGCCGACGCCCTGCGCTGGGCCCTGGGCGAGCAGGGCAAGGCCCTGCGGCTGCGCAGGTCCGAGGACGTCATCTTCGCCGGGTCGGAGAAGCGCTCTGCCCTCGGAATGGCGGACGTCACGCTCGTCTTCGGCAACGGCGACCGGCTGCTCCCCATCGACTACGAGACGGTCGAGCTTGGACGTCGGCTCTTCCGATCCGGTGAGAACGACTACCTGCTGAACAAGCAGCGGGTCCGGCTGAAGGATCTCGTCGATCTGCTCGATGCGGCCCATCTGGCCGACAACGCCTTCCTGTTCATCGGCCAGGGCATGGTCGACCAGGCTCTGGCACTGCGGCCCGAAGAGCGGCGGCCCCTGTTCGAGGAGGTCGCGGGCGTCCGGCGACACGAGCGTCGCAAGGCCAGGGCCGAAGACCAGCTGACCGAAGCCGAGGCGAACCTGGCCCGCGTCGAGGACGTGCTGGCCGAGCTGCGGCCCCAGGCTCGACGCCTGGCGGCCCAGGCCGAGCAGCAGGCCTCACGCCAGACGGCGGGGCGCGAATACGGTCGGGTGATCATTGCCATGGCCCGCTCGCGCTGGGTCGAAGCCGCAGGGCGGTCACGCGACGCGGAGCGGCAGCTGCGCGCGGGTCGAGGCGATGCGGACGGCTCGCTCACGGCGCTGCGCGAGGCCGAGGCCCGGGCCGCGACGATTGCCCGCGATCTGGCTTCGCGGTCGGAGACGGAGGCGGAACGAAGGGCGGCGCACGAGGCTGCGCGGGGGCTTCTGACGGGGCTGCAGCTGCGCGATGCGAGGGCGGTGAGCGATACGGCCGGCGTCCTGCGCGACCGTGGCAGGCTCGAGGCGGAGCTGGCGGCCGCCGAGGCGGATCTGGCCGTCCAGCGGCGCGAGATGGCCGCTCCGGCGCCGGCACGGGATCTGGCGTTGTCGGGGTCACTGGCGGAGGCGGAGCGGGCCCTCACCGAGGCGCTCGGAGAGCTGGGCGCGATGCGGGCGGCGAAACAGGCCGAGGGCCAGGCGCTGGCCGCGTTGCGACGCGTAGAGGCGGCGCGGGCCGCCGAGCTCGAGACTGTGCGCCGGCGGTTGGGCGAGGCTTCTCGGGCGGCGGCCGAGGAGCGGGCGGCGGCCGACGAGGCGGCCCGGCGGGTGGCGGAGGCCG
>PLOC01000064.1 GCA_003141955.1 Chloroflexota bacterium | reverse complement strand
GAGTACGGAGAGGCCTACGGCTTCTCCCTTGTTTACTCGGGCAACTTCCTCCTCGAGGCGGAGGTCGAGCCGTTCGGGACGACGCGAATGCGCGCCGGCGTCAATCCCGATGGCTTCTCATGGCTGCTCGAGCCCGGCGCCGAGTTCGTCACGCCCGAGGCCGTCCTGGCCTTCTCTCGCGCCGGCCTCGGCGAGTTGAGCGACGCATTCCATCGCCTCTTCCGCGAGCGCCTGGCCGGCGGCGCCTGGCGCGACCGGGACCGGCCGATAGTCATCAACAACTGGGAGGCGACCTACTTCGACTTCGACGAGCCGAAGCTGCTGGCCATCGCCTCGACCGCCCACGACCTGGGCATCGAGCTGTTCGTGCTCGATGACGGCTGGTTTGGCCGGCGCGACAACGACACGACCTCGCTCGGCGACTGGCAGGTCAACCTCTCCAAGCTGCCCGGCGGACTTGATTCTCTTGCCCGCAAGGTGGAAGACCTCGGAATGCGCTTTGGCATCTGGATCGAGCCCGAGATGATCAGTCGCCAGAGCCAGCTGTTCGCGCAGCATCCGGAATGGGCCATCGGCATCCCGACGCGTCCGCGCACGGAAGGCCGCAACCAGTACGTGCTCGACATGTCTCGACCCGAAGTCGTGAACTACCTCTTCCAGGTCGTTTCCGGGATTCTCGGCAGCGCTCCCATCTCGTACGTGAAATGGGACATGAACCGGAACATAACCGAGCCGCACAGTCCCACTCTCCCGGCCTGGCGGCAGGGCGAGTTCATGCACCGCTACATCCTCGGCGTCTACTCGCTCTACGACCGGCTGACGAAGGCGTTTCCCGGAGTTCTCTTCGAGTCCTGCGCCGGCGGCGGCGGCCGGTTCGATCCGGGCATGCTGGCGTTCGCCCCGCAGGCGTGGGCGAGCGACGACACGGATGCCATCGAACGTCTGAAGATTCAATGGGGAACGTCGCTGCCGTACCCGCTCAGCGCGATCTCCGCCCACGTCTCCGCCGTGCCGAACCATCAGGTCGGGCGGGTCACGCCGCTCGCGACGAGGGCGGCGGTGGCATTCTTTGGCGTCCTCGGCTACGAGCTCGATCCGACGACCCTTTCGGCGCAGGAGCGCGCCGAGATCGCCGATCAGGTCGCCTTCTACAAGCAGTGGCGGGAGCTGTTCCAGCGCGGTCGGTTCCTGCGCCTTCGCAGCCCGTTCGAGGGTGACCGAGACGAGACCGCCTGGATGACCGTGGCGCGGGATGCCCGCTCGGCGGTCGTCGGTCACTACCGGATCCTGAGCCGCCCCAACCCGGGTCCGCAGCGGCTGCGGCTGCGCGGCCTGGACCCCGCGGCGTCGTATCGCGTCTCGATCTGGCCTTCCGCCGGCCAAGTCGCGGGCGGGCCCGCGAGGCCGATCGTCCTCGGCGGAGATGAGTTGATGGCCGCCGGGCTCGTGCTCGAGTCGAACCGCGCTTCAGCTGAGCGGGGCGATTTCCGCGCCCGCCTGTACGTCCTGGAAGCCACCTAGGAGGCTCTCCGGAGGTCGCGCCATGCTCTCCCGACCCTGGGCCACGCCCGAGTTGACGTCCGTCGGTCGTCTGCCGATGCACAGCGTGGTGCACGCGGATCGGTTCGCACTTGACGGTCGCTGGCGGTTCCAGCTGCTTCACACGCCGGAAGAGGGGCTTGCGGCGCAGTGGAGCGAGGTGGACGTTCCCGGCTGCTGGACGATGAACGGATCAGACGATCCGCTTCGGGGCTTCTTCGATCTGCCGCACTACACCAACGTCCAGATGCCGTTCCCAGGCAAACCGCCGCAGCTTCCGGATGTGAACCCCACCGGCGTTTACGAGCGCGATTTCGAGCTGCCGGCCGGATGGGTCGCCGAGCGGCGTGTCGTCCTCCACGTGGGAGCCGCCGAGAGTGTCCTGATCGCTTCCGTCAACGGGCAGCAGGTCGGCATCAGCAAGGACTCGCACCTGGCGGCCGAGTTCGACGTTACCCGCGTCGTCCGACCCGGGGCCAACTCCATCTCGCTGCGCGTCGTGAAGTGGTCCGACGCCACCTACATCGAGGACCAGGACCAGTGGTGGCACGGAGGAATCACCCGCTCCGTGTATCTCTACGCCACTCCGCGCGTCCATCTCGCCGACGTGCGGGTCAACGCCGGACTGGCGGACGATCTGCGGACCGGAACGTTCGAGCTGCTGGTCGACGTCGATTTCGGCGGCGCGGACCGGGAGCGCGGCTGGACGATCGAGACGACGCTGGGCGATCTCGGGCCACTCGGCGCGGTCGTGCCGTTCGCCGGCGTCGGGCCCGGCGCCGGTGTCAGCCGCGCCGACTCGGTGCCGTTGAGCCGCCACCGCTTCGCCATGGTGGCGAAGCTGGTATCGGTCGGCCTCGAAGGAGCCGAGGCGGCCCAGTGGGATGCGCTCGCGCCGCAGCTGCACCCGCCGCTCGATGGCCGAGCAACGCTGCGCACCGAGATCGCCGACGTCCGGCAATGGTCCGCCGAGCAGCCCCACCTCTACCCGCTGCACGTGGCGTTGCGGTCGCCCTCGGGCGAGGCGATCGAGGAGGCGGACCTGCGGGTCGGCTTCCGGCGGGTCGAGATTGACGGCCTCCGCCTGCTGATCAACGGCGCCGCCGTGCTCATTCGCGGCGTGAACCGCCACGACTTCGACCAGCACACCGGGCGCGTCATCTCGCCCGAGTCGATGCGAGCGGATCTGGTGGCAATGAAGCAGTTCGGTTTCAATGCGGTCCGGACGTCTCACTATCCCAACGATCCGGTGTTCCTGGATCTCACCGACGAACTCGGGCTGTACGTCATCGACGAGGCGGACATCGAGTCGCACGCCTTCATCGACGAGATCTGCAACGACCCGCGCTTCCTCAACGCCTGGGTGGATCGCGCCGCTCGGATGGTCCGGCGGGACAAGAACCACGCTTCGGTGATCCTGTGGTCGCTCGGGAATGAGTCCGGCCACGGCGCCAACCACGACGCCGAGGCCGGCTACATCCGCCGCTACGATCCGAGCCGGCCGCTGCACTACGAGGGCGCCATCCGCTGGGACTGGTGCAGCGATCAGAAGGTCAGCGACATCACGTGCCCGATGTATCCGCCCATCTCCGCCATCGTCGCCCACGCCAGGTCCGGCCGCCAGCTGCACCCACTGATCATGTGCGAGTACTCGCACGCCATGGGCAACAGCAACGGCACGCTGGCCGAGTACTGGGACGCGATCGAGTCCACGGACGGTCTCCAGGGCGGCTTCATCTGGGAGTGGTGGGACCACGGGCTGGTCCAGCGGCTGCCCGACGGCACGACTCGCTGGGCTTACGGCGGCGACTTCGGCGACGAACCCAATGACGGCAACTTCTGCCTGGACGGCCTGACCTGGCCGGACCGGCGGCCCAAGCCGGCCCTGTGGGAGCATCTCCACCTCGCCGCGCCTGTTCGCGTGTCGGCGGGCGCCGACGCGCTGCGCGATGGTTCGGTCGAGCTTTCGAACTGCCAGTACTTCACCGGTCTGGGCTGGCTGAGCGCCGCCTGGGAGCTCGCGGCCGACGGCGAGGTCGTCGCCGCGGGCGAGCTGCCCCTGCCCGAGGTGGCGCCGAGCAAGAGCGCCACGCTGCGACTGCCCGGCTGGAAGGCGCCCGCGTCCGACGTCCGCGAGCTGTGGCTGACGCTCCGCTTCCGGACTGCCGCGGCGCAGGCGTGGGCGCCGAAGGGTTTCGAAGTCTGCTGGGCCCAGCTGCCGATCGATCCGGGGACGCCGGAGCTGGCTCGGCCGTCGGTTCGTCGCCTTCCCGGCGGCGAGGTCAAGCTGGATGCCGAAGGGCTGCTCGTTCACGAGCTTCTGGCCGCCCCTCCGCGACTCTCCCTCTGGCGCGCACCAACGGACAACGACCGCATGGCGGAGCTCCAGGCGCGGTGGCGGGAACTGGGAGTGGACCGGCTCTCGCGCACCCTGAAGGAGATCCGGCGCGAGGCAGACGGCATCGTCGTAACGGCCGAGGTGCGGACTGCCTCGGGCATCGCAGTGGCCCACGAGGAGCGGTTCGAGGCGCTGGAGGGCGGCGGCGCCCTCGTTCACGAAACGGTCCGCGTCCCCGAGGAGCTGTTCGATCTCGCCCGCGTCGGCGTCGTGCTGGAGACCATTCCAGGCCTCGAGCAAGTCGAATGGCTCGGCCGCGGACCGATGGAGACCTATCCCGACCGCCGCCGTTGCGGTGCGCTGGGAAGGTGGCGTTCCACGGTGTCGGAGCTGTACGTGCCCTACGTCAAACCGCAGGAGAACGGCGGCCGCGCCGACGTCCGATGGATCGAGCTCTCCGACGACAATGGACGCGGCCTCCGTCTGGCGTTCGATCGGCCGCGCCAGGTGTCGGCAACGCATTTCCGGGCCGAGGACCTGGCGGCCGCAGCTCATGACGTCGAGCTCGTGGCCCGCGCCGAGACGATCGTCCATCTCGATGCCGCGCATCGCGGCCTGGGCACGGCGAGTTGCGGCCCGGACACCCTGCCGGAGTATCTCGTCGGCTCCGGCACGTACGAGTGGTCCTGGACGATCGCACCCCTGGGGCTGCGGCCCCAGGGGTAACCTCCCGGGGCGGTCCGGCGGTCCGG
>PLOC01000099.1 GCA_003141955.1 Chloroflexota bacterium | reverse complement strand
GATGGGTGCCGGGGTGGGCGCCGGGGGTGGGCGCCGAGGGCGTCGTGGCCGCAGCTCGACGATCGCCCGCGACTCGCACCGATTTCCGAACGATTCGAGACACTCCCGCATCTGTCGGTCAGAGCCCACGTTTCGGCGATTGGGCCAGGGAGTCATCTGCCGCCGGCAAACGAGGCGACAATGCTGGACATGGTTATCGAGGCGGGCGCCCAATCGGACCAGGACGTCCGGTCGTTGCTGCTTGCCCGCCTGCCCGAGGCCCACAAGCTGGCCAACTGGATCCTTCACGATCCGGTGGCCGCCGAGGACGCTGTCCAGGAGGCGGCTCTCCGAGCGTGGGATCGCCGCCGCAACCTGCGCGACCCGGCGTCGGCCGAGGCCTGGTTCAACCGCATCCTGGTCAACGTCTGCCGAGCCGAGCTTCGCCGTCGGTCCCGGAGGCCGGCCATTGCCGAGATCGAGCTGACGGCAGACGGAGCACATGGCGCGCTGGCCGAGCGGGACGAGCTGACGCGGGCGATCCGGCGTCTGGTGCCCGACGAACAACTGCTCCTGGCCCTCCGGTTCGGGCGCGACATGACCGTGTCGGCAATTGCGACCACGACCCGTATGCCCGAAGGAACCGTGAAGTCCCGGCTCCATTCCGCGTTGGAGCACTTGCGCGCTGCGCTCGAAGCCGAACGACGAGCCGAGCGCCGCGTCGAGGAGTCCATGCCATGAACGACCTGAACCGGCCGGATCTCGAAGGCCGGCTGCGCGACCACTACAGAACCCTGGAGGTCGGCTCCTCGCGCGAACTGGCATCTCGGGTGGCCGAAGCCATGGACCGCGCCCCGAGCCGGCGCTGGCCGGCGCTTCGACTGAGCCCTCGCAGGGCCGCGGTTGGCGGTCTCGGCCTGGCCGTCCTGGCCGTGATGGCGATCGTCGCCTCGCCCTTATGGTTCGGCCAGACGACGCCCGCCGGTCCCGCTACGGCCAACCCGACGGCCACGGCAAGCGCAACCCCGAGCAGCGGGCCGCAAGCCACCAGCTCCCCGGCGCCCTACTGGCCCGATCCGTCTGCCGTGCTCGCCAGCTCTCGGGCGTCCGCGCTCGGCCGCATGGGGCTGGGCGGAGCATGGGCGATCCAGGGGAGCTACCTCTGCCTGATCCCCGATGCGTCGAACGAGTCGTGCAATTCCACGTGGCCCGCGTCCGACACGGAGCCGCCTGCCGTCTTCGTCCTGGACGAGACTCACGCCTGGACGATCACGCTCACGCCGGGCTCGGTCAACGAAGGCCAGGGACGGCCATACGATCACCTGAACATCGTGGTCAACCGCACCGCAGACGGCGGACTGAACTGGAAGCAAGCGAACGTCCCCGGCGACTACACGTTCAGCCAGTTCGGGATCTCGTTCGTCGATCCGCTGCATGGCTACCTGATCGCCTCTCCGCGCGAGTTCTCCAGCGTCGCGACCGTCCTTTCGACGCAGGACGGCGGCGCCACATGGACCGTCGTCGCCAGAGTCTCCACGGCCAATGGCCCGCTCGGTGCGCAGCTCACGGCGAGCGACGCCACGACGCTCTGGGCCGGCGCGCAGGTCGAGGCCAAGATCAGCCACCCGCTGCTGGCGGTGAGCCGGGACGGCGGCAAGAGTTGGTCCGAGGTGACGTTGCCGGGCCTGGCCGGCGCCTGGGGCGGCGACGGCGGCGAGACGTACGGGCCCCCGGTATTCGTGAACCCCTCGACCGGCTTCGTGACCGTCCAGGTGGCGCCGGATACGCCAACGGTGCCCACGGACACGGAGGTGTTCGGCACCACGGACGGCGGTCGAACGTGGGCCCGCAAGACCATGCCGGCCGGCTTCCCGTCCAACGGTTCGGCCGGGCCGGCATGGTCCGGGGTCGACGACTTCATCGACGCCACCCACTGGGTCGTGGCCCAGGGCTCAACCCTCTACGCGACGGCCGACGGCGGCAAGACCTGGCAGAGCTCCGCCTCCGAGGACTTGCCGGCCGGCGCTTTCGTCAGGATCGTGTGCATCGAACCGAGCACAATCGTCGCCACGTATCGGCCCGACGGCGCGGCCGACAACTACCTGTACCGCACCTCGAATGGCGGCATCACGTGGGAACTTGCGTCGACGGGGCAGGGCTAGCTCGAGGGTGTTCGTCGCGAGCCGGTCAAGCCGCCGAAGTGGGCCCGCGCCGCTCGCCGCGGCGCGCGAAGATTGAACGGTTGACGGGCGCTCGGTCGTAGATCGGGTACCACAGTCGGAGGGAGACCGATGATCGAGCTGGCCGGCGTGCAGCCGCGCGACGATGACCGCGTCGCCGAGTTGCTGCTGGCCGGCGTCCCCGAAGCCCACAGGCTGGCTTCCTGGATCCTGCGCGACCCGATCGGCGCCGAGGATGCCGTCCAGGAGGCGCTCCTGCGAGCCTGGAACAGGCGCAGGAGCATCCGATTCGAGGCGGGCGAGCCGCACCGCTGGTTCATGCGGATCGTGGTCAACGTCTGCCGGGACGAGCTCCGGCGCAGGCGCCGCCAGCCGGTCGCGACCGTGGAGCTCGCGGCCGAGACGCCCGGCCAGCCGGCCCGAGCCGCCGCCGACCCTGAGGACCTGGGTCGCGCCATCGGGAGACTCAAGGAAGACGAACAGGTCCTGTTGGGCCTTCGGTTCGGTCGCGACCTCACGGTCCCGCAGATCGCCGCCCAGCTGGCCCTGCCCGAGGGCACGGTCAAGTCCCGGCTCCATTACGCGCTTGAACACGTCCGGGCCGCGCTCGATGCCGAGCGCCGGGCGGAGGAGCAGAAGCGATGAACGCCCCCGATCTCGAGACGAGGCTTCGGTCCTACTACCAGACCTGCCCGCCGAAGGACTCCGCCCGTCTGATGCTGGCTTCGCGGACGGTGCTGGATGAAGCTCGCCGGTCGCGGCCGAGGCTCGCGCTCTGGGGCGGCTTGAAAGTCGCCGCGACACTGGCCGTCGCCGTAATCCTGCTTGCGGTCCTGGTGCTGCCGAGGCTGGCCGCTGTGGTCGGGCCGGGGTCGCAAGGAACCTTCGACCCCGCCGCGGCATCGAAGGCGGCGGTCGACCAGGCGGGGTCGATGCGTTCTGGTGGCATCTGGGCCGTCGCGGGCTCGTACCTGCTCACCTCCACTGACAACGGAGCCTCGTGGCGCGCCGGCAACATTCCGGCCGAGGCCGGGGCCGGAACGGTCTTCGTGCTGGATCCGGACCACGTCTGGGCGGTCTCCGGCTACGGCTCCTGGTGCAACGGAAGCTGCCAGCTGGTCTTCGATCGAACCAGCGACGGCGGCCGAACCTGGAGCCAATCGTCGATGTCGAGTGAGTACCCGTGCGATCAGGCGACGTTTTCGTTCGTCGACGCCGACCGAGGCTTCCTGATGTGCGCGACCTACGCCCAGCCCGCAAGCACCGGTTCCTACATGCCCGCCACCCCCGCCATCAAGGGCTCGGCCACGCTCCTGCGAACTGCCGACGGCGGCGCGAGCTGGTCGATCGTGAGTCACGCCACCGGCCTCGGCGTCGACTTCACCGCCAGCGACGCGGATACGCTCTGGTCGGCGGAGGACTACTCGTCGTCGTCGTTCGACGGAGCGGCTCTATACGTCAGCAGGGATGCCGGTGCGACCTGGTCCAGTGTCGACCTGCCAGAGCTGTCGACACTCCCCGTGGGATCCGGGCCGGTTGGCGCAACTGAAGGGTCTCAGGCGGGGGACTGCGGCGGGCCGACCTTCCTGGACGCGTCAAACGGCGCGTTCGCCGTGGAGGTTTCCCCGATAAGCGACCCCTGGTCCCCGACGGTCTGGTTCTACAGGACGTCGGACGCGGGCCGATCATGGACCCTGGCCAAGAAGGCGGTTCACGCCGGCGCGTCTGTCAACGATCCTCTCGCGATGGTCGGCCTCGAGTGGGCGATCATCGGGACGAACACCGTCACCGGCCTGACGACGAGCGGCGACTCCGGGGCGAGCTGGACCGACGTGCCCGGATCCGGTCTGCCCGACGACGGCAAGATCTCGCCCATGTTCGACTGGGTCGACTTCACCGATCGGGATCACGCCGCCGCCACGGTCAATTCGGACCAGGTCGTGTACGGAGCGCCGCTGATGCTGTCATCGGACGGCGGCCGGACGTGGCACCCGGCGAACTTCGGCGACGCCCGAGCGAAGGTGGGCCCCGATCCGGCACTGGACCCCACGACGGCTCAGGAGGCGGTCGATGAGTTTGAGAAGGTGGCACGGCCGGATCCCCAGGCACCGTATGCAGCAGGGGATCTGCAGCATGCCTGGCAGCTCCTATCTCCTTACTCCCAGCAGTCGTTCGGCGGCGTCTCGGCGTTCGAGTCGGCCGAGGGTGCGCTCACGACGTGGACGGCGGCCGATCAGGTCGGTCAGGCGACGCAGGGCCCCGACGCGCTCAACCGGGCAAGTCTGGGCGCGGGCGTGTGGGACGACCTGAACAGTCACGCGGACATGAGCCGCGCCTACGTGCTCCAGGCGACGTCCGCGGATGCCTCGGAGCCGGCGCAGACGTTCGTCGCCGCGCCACTGGCGACCACCGGGGAGTGGCGCGTCTGGGTCGTGACGATGCCGTAGGGCCCGACTGGGGCGCGTGGCGCCGCCCGGGCCCCGAGCGGATTGAGGCGCGTTGCGGTCGCCCCCCGGCTACAGCTCCTGCCGCCGGAAGACCACCCACGTGGCGCCGAAGAGCGCCGGCACGAGGGCGATGTTGAAGAGCAGCGGGCCCGCGAAGTTGCCGGCGTCGTTGCCCAGCGCCAGGTCCGAGGCCGGGGTGAGGAGCGCGAGCGGCGACCACGGCCCGATGATCGGGATGGTGGCGAGGAGGCCCAGGACCAGCAGTGCCACCATGCCCAGGCCGGCCGCGGCGATCGCCGATCGCGAGACGGTGCTGCCCAGCAGCGTGATGGCGGTGAAGATGACCAGGGTCCACCACATGATCGCGGCCATCGCCAAGTAGCCGTCGAGCGGGAAGGCGGACGGATACAGCACCACGGTGTAGACGTAGCCCAGCCCGCAGCCGAGGAACACGGCCAGGCCCAGGTTGAGCGAGATCGCCGTCAGCTTGGCGGCCAGGAAGGCTGCACGAGACGCCGGCTTGGTCATGATCATCCCGGCCGTGCCGCGTTCCTTCTCCCAGGCCACGGAGCCCATGCCGAGCAGGAGGGCGCAGATCACGCCGAATTCGGACAGGTTCTTGACGATCTGGGCGAGGTCGCCCTTGAGCGAGGGCTGGGGCACCGCGATGGTGAAGCCGCCGCTCTGGCTGCCGATGGCGTCGATCAGCTCCTTCATGTAGCGATCGGTGAGCGGGCCGATGATCCCAAACAGGACGAAGACCGCCGCGACCGCGACCAGGCGGCCGGTCCGCACCTGCTCGCGCAGCTCCTTGAGAAGAAGCACCCGGAAGCCCATCATCGCCGCCCCCTCCCGTCGAGACCCCACGCCGGAATGGCGACGGTTGGCGCGGTCTGCAGCCCGCTCTCGGCCACCAGGCGTAGGAAGACGTCCTCCAGGCTCGGTCGCGCTCGCTCGTACCGGACCAGGCCGACCCCGCTCGAGATCACCAGCGGCAGGATGGCCGGTCCGGCGATCTTCGGATCGTTGACGAAGACTCGGACGGTATCCGGGGTTGTCCGAACCTCCTGCGCCCAGGGCTGCCCGCGCATGGCGCCGGCCAGCCGTTCGATGGCGCCGTCCTGCTGCGGTTCGGGCTCGAGCTCGTAGATCGGCTGGGCGTAGCGATCGAGCAGCTCGTCGATCGGACCTTCGACCACCAGGTGGCCGACGTTGAGGATCGCGACCCGATCGCAGACCCGCTCGACGTCGTTGAGGATATGCGTGCTCATGAAGACCGTGGCGGTGCCGCGGAGTCGGGAGATGATCTCCAGGATGTCGCGGCGGCCTTCCGGATCGAGCGAGCTGACCGGCTCGTCCAGGAAGAGGACGCGCGGCTGGTTGATGAGCGCCTGCCCGATGCCGAGGCGCTGGCGCATGCCGCCGGAGTAGCCGCCGATGCGCCGGTAGGCGGCGTCGGTCAAACCTACGATCTCGAGCACCTCGCCGACCCGCTGACGCAGCGCCGCCCCGTGGAGACCGTGCAGCTCGCCGACCATGTTCAGCAGCTCGCGGCCCCGCATCCAGCCGTAGAAACGCGGGTCCTGGTCCAGGTACCCGATGTTGCGTGCCAGCTCGCCGCCCGTCCCGCCGATCCGCACGCCGGCGACGGTGCCCGTGCCCGCGGTCGCGGTCGCGAGCCCGGCGAGAAGGCGAAGGGTCGTTGTCTTGCCCGCGCCGTTGGGCCCGAGGAAGCCGAAGACGCTGCCGCTCGGGACGATCAGGTTCAGGTTCTCGAGGGCGACCACGCCCTGGGGGTACCGCTTGCTGAGGCCGGTCGTGGAGATGGCCGCGTCGGTGCCCGCGGTGAGACGCGGCCACGTGGCGAGGATGCGGGCGATCGACTCCGCCGGAGCTGCGCCGACCCCGCCGGTCCCGCCGGTCTCGGCGCCACGCGATTCGTCACGGCCGACGAAGAAGTAGATCAGCGGCCCGATGATGTTGACGAAGGCGATGACGATGGCCCAGATGATCTTGTCGCCCCGAACCCGGCGGTCCTCCTGGAAGAGGTCGTACAGGGCGTAGAGCATCAGCCCGACCTGGATGATCAGGAACGGCAGGACCACCAGGGCGATCGTCGTGGCATCCATGCCGGTCAGTTTCGCACGGTGGTGCCGGCGCCTGCAGGACCTTCGCGCCCTTCGCGGAGCCTACGGCACGAGTCCCAGGGTGTGCCCTCGGACGTAGTCCTGAACGAGCTCGGGTGTCCGCAAGGTGAGGGCGCACAGCCGCGGCCCCGGCTCATACGACGCCCCTCTGGTTCGCCCGCGATGGATCAGCCAGCCCTCGCGCTCCATTCGGGCAAGCATCGCCCGGGCCGTTGGCATGCTGCGATCCATCTGATCCGCAACGATCCGCGTCCGGAGTGGCGCAATCGCCGCCATCAGCAAGACCGGGACCCACGCGAGAGGCAGGCCCGCATTCTGCATCGCATCATGCAGGCAACCCAGATCGTTCGGCCACGCATCTTCCATGCGTGTCTCGAAGGCCAGCCTTCCAACCGAAACGCCAACGTAGTAGTTCACCCATTCGGTCGCCGGATGCCGGTCGGGAGCGTATGAAGGTCCCAGTGTCGTGCGCAGTCGATCGAAGTACTCGTCCTGGTGTTCGCGCAGGTAGGGCTCAACGCTGACTAGCTCGGGTGCGGTGACGCCGTGTCGCATCAACTCCAGCGACGAGGCGACGCGCGCAGTACGCCCGTTGCCGTTGACCCAGGGGTGAATGGCCACGAGGTTGAGGTGGAGCAAGGCAACGCGGACGAGGGGCGGATCCTGAGCCTGGCCGAGCCATTCGACCAGAGACGCCATCAAGCCGTCGACGAGCCGATGATCGGGTGGGTAGTAGAAGCCGGCCGCTGTGACCGGTTCTTCTCGATATCGGCCCTGGCGGTCGTCTGGATCGCCGCGAAGGATCTCGTGGTTCAGCATTCGGAGGACGGCCTGGGACCACTCGAACGAGGGCGTCAGGGCGAGGCTCGTGGCGGTCGAGAGGGCGGCGTTGTAATTGATGACCTCGCGCCTCGCCCGGAGTGGCGCGTCAACTGCTTCGCCCTGCAGCAGCGCATCGACCTGGGGCAGCGAAAGTGGGTTGCCCTCGATCTGAGTCGATGCTGTGACCGTGGCCGAGCGCAGATAGTGCTGGAGATACATGTGCCACCGAATGGGATGCAGCGGCGGCTCGGTGGCCATTGCCGCAGCCCAGGTTCGGAGCTGCTCCTCTGCGTCGGGCGTGAGCCAGTAGTCCAGGTGCAGGGACTCGGCGAGCGAATTCATGAGAAAGAGTTTGCTCATGATTCGCTTGTAAGTCAAGCGCATGATTCGCTGACTGACGCCCGGCGTCTGCAGACTCTCCGGGCCCGGATCCGGCGCCAGACTAGGTGTCAGGCGCCAAACGGCCTGTGGATCGTCGAAGGGGTCCGGCAGGGGCAGGTCCGGTCGGACGCGGGCCACCCAGTCGCGCAACGCGAGGACGCTGGTCTCGAACGCGATCTCCGACCACGGTATTGCATCCGGGGCGAAGGGCCGCGTCTCCTGCGACTCGCGGGTGACCTCGGGCGTCCCGCCGACTATGCGAGCCTCGAAGGCCACGACGACCACGGCTGCCTGAACGCGCGAGTAGAGGCCGACGATGGCCCCTGGTTCGACCCGCAGGCCGGTCTCCTCGAGCGTTTCGCGTATCGCCGCGTCCCGGACCGTCTCGTCGATCTCGAGGAAGCCGCCCGGCTGTGCCCACTGCCCGCGCCCCGGTTCGATCCCCCTTCGGATCAGTATCAGCTGGCCCCGGTCCGTGATGGGCAGCGTGGTCACGACCAGGCGCGGGTTGACGTAGAACACGAAGCCGCAGCTGGGGCAGGCGAGGCGGTCGCGCTCCTCGCCGGCGACCGGGCCGAAGGCGAGCCGGCCGCCGCAACGTGAGCAGAACCGGACCATCGGCTCGAGCCAGCCGGGCATGCCCCCGAGGCCGAATCGGGCCTCGCTCATCAGTCGGGCTCGATCGTGCGCCACCGGCCGCCGCGCCCTCGGGGCAGGAAGCTAGCGCTCACCGCGGAGGTCGGCGTTCGATTCGTCATCTTCGATCGAGCGCGTCTGGGCGTCGCGATAGGCCTGCAGTCGCCCGCGCAGCGCCGGGTCGGAGAGGGCCAGGATCTCGGCCGCGAGCAGGGCCGCGTTCTCCGTGCCGCCGACGGCGACCGTGGCGACGGGGATTCCCCTGGGCATCTGCACGATCGAGAGGAGGGAATCCAGCCCGCCCGCCACCTGCGTGGGAATGGGCACACCGATGACCGGGAGAATCGTCTTCGCCGCCACGACGCCCGGCAGGTGGGCCGCCCCGCCGGCTCCGGCGATGAAGACGCGGATGCCGCGCGCCTCGGCCCCGCCGACGAAACGGAAGAGGAGGTCCGGCGCCCGATGGGCCGAGATGGCGTGCAGCTCGCACGGGACGTCGAGCTTGCCGAGCAGCTCGACCGCCTTCTCCATCACGGGAAAGTCCGAACGGCTGCCGCAGACGATCCCGACCCGCGCCACTGTCTCGTGTTCGGCCATGCTCGTCCTCTGGGTGCTGCTGATGAACCCGATTATGGCGCCCCCGGGGCGGTCCGGCGGTCCGG
>PLOC01000037.1:4614-45763 GCA_003141955.1 Chloroflexota bacterium | reverse complement strand
CTTAGGCGCGGGAGGTACTTTCCTGCCATCGCGGACCGTTCGGTCCAGGGGTGACTAGCGCCGGCTCTCAATGGTCGGGGATGGAGCCGCTCCTGCGCACACAAGAGATCCGCAGGACCGGAGTCGCGGGCAAGTTCTCGCCGCGCCGGCCCGTCGGCATGTCCCTACCCGCCCACAGCGCCTGCCGGTCTCAGAGTCGGCCGAAGACGGAATCGCCTATTCGAGACTTCGTCAGATCGTGCTGCGCCATGACGGGCCAATGGGCGCGACTCGTGCTCGGTCCAAGGATGGTGTGGGTCGCAGCCAGCCTAAGCCAGAGAGACCTCCTTCTGGGACCGGCTCGGTCTCGCCTGGGCGAGCGTGGGATCGCCGATCAGAGGGAGGCTTCTCTTCGGCGAGCCGAGAGGAGTAGAACCTCCGACTTGATCCGGCTGTGCGCATGTGGCCAGGACGATCGTCAGGCGCGAGGCCAGGGCTGTCGACAGTGGGCGCGTAGGAGTAGGCATCTGCCGGGCCAACGCGTTCCGCCGCGGCAAGGTCCGCCACGCTCAGGGCCGCTCGCCGAGGGCCAAGCGGATTTCGATATCGTCGAGAACGGGGGGCAGCTCGGCTATGGACTCGACCAGGTAGTGGGCTCCCCGGGCGCGCAGGATCCCTGCAGCCTCGCGGATCAGGCCGGCTCTCTCGCGCGCCGTCAGTGACGCCAGCTCGTCTTCCGCCAGACCAACGTAGGTCCCCGTCCGTGTCACGCCTACGGTCCAGGTTCCAGCATTGATGCCCTCGTCGATGTCCGCTCTCGTGTCGCCGACCTTGACCACGGCCCACGGCGGAAAGACCCGCAATGCCTCCATGGCTCGCAGCAGCATCCAGGGCTCGGGACGCCCGGCCGGCACCTCGTCCGCACAAACCATCACGTCGGGCACGTAGCCCCTTCGTGCCGCTTCGCGGGCGGCGATCTCACCGACGCTGCGCGGATAGCCGGTCGTCGATCCGATTCGATAACCGCGCGCCCGGATCTCCGTCATAACCTCCACGGTTCCGGCGATCAGATCGCAGAACCGCGGCAGCACGGCCTCCTGGATGGGGACCAGGGCCTGGTAGATGGCCAGGATGTCTGTCTCCGCGCACGGCGCGCCGTGGACTCGAAGCCACTCCGCGGCCGCGATCGGATCGGCCGCGATGGCCCGGACGTGGTCGAGCTTGTAGATGCCCATCGGCCCGCGCGCCTGGGCCATGGTGATCGACACTCCGAACTGGCCGAACGCCTGGACGAAGGCACCGATCGGAGCCAGCGAGCCGTGGTCCTGGGTCGTGCCCGCCCAGTCGAGGACGACGGCGCGCAATCGTCGGGCAGGGCGCATCGGCTCGGCGGGGGTCACCAACCGGCTCCGGCGCCGGCGAGCCTGGCCTCTGCCAGGGCCCGCTCGAGTGACTCGACGAAGTCGCCGAGGACCTCCAGCTCCAGCGCCCCAAGCGTGCAGACCCGAAAGGTCGTCCTTGCGGCCTGGCCCAGGCCGGCGTAGATGACGTACCCGTCTCGCTTGACCGCGTTGTGGAGGCGTTCGTAGTCGACGCCGGCCGGTAGCCTCAGGCTTCGAACCGAGGACGAGCGGTCCGCCGCCGCGACCGTCTGCTCGAGGCCCATCTTCTCGAACGCGAGATCCAGGAAGGCGCCCCGCTTGTGGTACTCGCTGCGGCGGTGGCCGGGGCCCTCGTCGAGGAGCTCATCCAGGGCGGCCTCAAGGCCGTACACGGCCGGCACAGCCGGCGTGAATGGAACGCTGGACCTGCGCTGCGCTTCGAGATAGCCGGGTATGTCCAGATAGAGCGAGCGCCGCGGCGCCTCGTAGGCCCGCTCGGCGCCGGCAGGGGACAGGAGCACGAAGGCGGTTCCGGGCAGGCCGTGGAGGCACTTGTTGGAGGTGCACGCCACCATGTCGATGCCAGTCCCGGCAAACCGCAGGTCCTCCGCCCCGAGGGAGCTGATGGCGTCCACCGCGACGCGGACATCGCGGGCTCCGGCCATGGTCGCGATCTCGTGAACGGGGTTTAGCAGGCCGGTCGTGGTTTCGTGATGGACGACCGCAACGGCGTCGATGGTCGGGTCGGAGTCCAGTGCGGCGGCCACGCCCTCCGGGTCGATAGGCTCTGTCTCCGCCGCGCGCACGGGAACCACCTGGATCCCCAGCCGCTCGGCGATCGTGGCCAGGCGATCGCCGTACACGCCGTTCCGGCAGACGAGCAGTCGTCGGCCTTCGCGAACCGACGCACCGACCATTGCCTCCATCGCCGCCGTTCCCGATCCGGCGATCAGGACCAGGCTCCAGTCGGAGTCCACGCTGGCCACGCGAAAGAGCTTCTCCTTGATGCGGGCGAAGATCTCCGAGTATTCGGGCTCGCGGTGGCACAGGTCCGGCCCGGCTACGGCGCGATGGATTCGGTCGCTGACTACCGTGGGGCCCGGGTTGAGCAACACGCGCTCGCGATGGCGGCGTCCGCTTCCGTACACGAACGAGTCGGTGGCGGCGACCTCGCCCGGCTCGATGATCCGGTCGGGCTGGCCGCGGAGCAGTTCCAGTCGACTCGCGGGGCCGTTTGTCGCAATCCCTATGACGGCCCCGGCGCCTGCGCGCCGGCCGGCTTCCAGGGCGTCGCGCGAGCCGCCCAGCAGGCCGAGACGTCGAACGTCGGGCACGTCGGCAGCGGCCAGCGCCACGAGGAGCCCGAACGGGGCAGGCGGAAGAGGTCCACGAACGACGACGTCTGCCAGCCTTCGCTCGACTGGAGTTGGCGTGACTTCATCCGGGACGACCAGGACCACCGCTGCGCCGTCCTTCCGGACCGGCTCCAGCTCGGAGGCCAGCGTCGTCTGGGCGACAGGTGGCAGGTCCCCCGCGAACAGGGTCCAGACCGCGATGGCCCGGTCCTCCGCCCAGGATCGCACGGTCGCGACGGTGTCGGCGTATGGCATCGTGGCAAGAACCTCGCTGTCGTCGGGCCGCGCATGGAATCACCGCCGCCTCTTCGGCAAGGGTGCCGGGACAGCATTAACGCGCCGCGAACGGCCAGTTAACTGCGGTCGGCCACCCTCTCGGCGGGATTGAGCACGGTACCACTGAGGCCGAGCATGGCAGACACTCCTCGGTTCGTCCTACTTGCCCTCGATGGATTCCCGCTTCGATACTTCCGGCCGACCGTCGCGCCCAACCTCTGGCGGCTGGGCCAGGAGGGCGGGTTCTGCCCGGAAGGCGGCCGAAGCGGACTTCCATCCACGACGTACCCGGGCTTCGCATCCCTGCTGACCGGCGCCGGCCAGGGAGGAACAGGGGTGCGCACGACTGCCTCCCGGCCGGGCGCCGTTCCGGGCTGGGTAGGGACGGATCGGGTCCTCCTCCCAACCATCGTCCACGCGGCGGAGGAGGCCGGGCTCAGGACCGCCGTCGTCGTGGGCGACCATCATCTTTCGAGGGTGCTTCGCTTCGACGATCTCGAGCGAGCCTGGCCGCCGGGGGCCGTCGTGCCGGCCGGGACCGAGCTGGACGCGCACGGCTGCCCGACCAATGCCGCCGTCTGCGGCCCGGCACTCGAGGCCGTCGCCGACCCGAGTGTCGACCTGGTGTTCGTCCATCTCAACGAGACCGACACGCTCGGCCATGACCTGGGGCCCAACGCCCCGGCAACCGGCGAGTGCGCGCGGGCCGCCGACGCGCTGGTGGGCGAGATCGTCGACGCCCTGCGGCCGGATTGGAACCGGACCGTGATCGCCGTCGTGTCCGACCACGACATGGCGCGGCGACTGCCGCTGTCGCCCATCGACCCGAGCGCCGGCCGTGAGTGCGCCGGACTGGTCGATGATTGGATCGCGGATGGATGCGCCGCGTGGGTCCGCCTGGCCCCCGGGGCCGACGCTCACATGGCCATCAACAGGCTCGCCGCACTCGAGGGCGTCGAGAGCTGGCGCTGGCGCGAGCCCGCCACTCTTCTGCTGCTGGCGGCCCCGGGCCGGGTCTTCGCGGCTCCATGGATCCCGCTCTCGGGCGTGCACGGATCCACTCAGACGGCCAGGACGCTGGCCATCGTCGGGGGCGGCCACGCCGTCGTGGCGGAGCTGGGCCGCGCCATCGAGGCCCGGCCGCCGCGGCTGCAGGATTGGGCTCCGACTCTCGCGCCGGTGCTCGGCATCGACCTGCCCGGTGCCGACGGGCTGAACATGTTCGAGGCCTGCGAGATCGCCTCCGCCGGCTGAGCAGGCCGCATGCGAGGCTCCCGGGCGCCCAGTCTGGTCCTGTCGACGCGTGCCCGCCCGTGTCGGCTCGTGCCACCTTCGCGCCGCTTTCGTCGCCGATGAGTTAACCTCGCGGTTGTAGCCGACAGGCGAACGAGGTACAGCGCGATATGGGCCGTCCCCGGCCGTACAGCCTCTCAGCGATCGCACTCGCCCTCGTCGTGGGCGTGGCGGCCTGCTCGAGCGCCGCGGGCTCCTCCCCAGCCCCCTCTCTCGCGGTGCCGTCGTCGGTGGCGTCGGCCGAGCTGAGCGACGCGCTCGCGTCTCCCACGCCCTCGCTCCCGACCGCTGCAGCCTCCCCAACGACGCCGGCGTCCATTCAGCCGTCGACGCTTGCGCCGAGCCCAGCGGCAACCCCGGGCAGCTGGACCCTCGACCTCTACGATGCCCGAGCCGTTCGCTGGCAGAACCCCGATGTGTCCGCGTGCACCGCTGCCTCCGCTTTGATGATGCTCAACATGGCGGTCTACTGGCAGGACTACGTTCCATTGGGCGCCCTTGCGCCGGTGCCGTCGCCCCCGCGCGGCTGGAAGCCCGACATCACCTTAGCGCGCCAGAAATCGATCCTTGCCTACCAGCGGAAGACGGGGACGATGTCGTTGTCGTGGCCGGGTGCGGACGCTCACGGCTGGCGCAACTCCCTCAACTACTACGGCTGGGGCAGCATCAACGCCGGCGTCTACGGCGACCAGTCGTTCATCTCGTTCGCCGCCGCCGCCCGAGCGACCGTCACGGCCATCGCGCTGTATCGAAAGCCCGTCGGGATCCTGAGCATGGCGGGGAATCACGCCCAGATCGTCACCGGCTATAAAGTCACGGGCGGGGATCCCCGGACGGGCACGACCAGCTTCACCGTCGTCGGCGTCTACCTGACTGATCCCCTGCAATCCCACGGCTTCCGCGATTACTACATATCTCTCGCGACGTGGAAGTCGGGCGGGAAGACGATCAGGTTCACTCCCTACGAGATGACGAACTCGCCCAAGGTGGACCCCATCGACGGCCAGACGGGCAACGCCGAATGGGACGGCAAGTGGGTGATAGTCGCACCGGTGGCGTGAGCGGACGCCGATCGAGGCGGCCGTCGGTGGATCTCCGCGGCGGCTACGGGTTCAGGTCTTCGACCTCACCTGTGGCCAGGTAGACCACGTCTTCGGCGATGTTCGTGACCCGGTCGCCGATCCGCTCGAGGTAGTGGGCGGCAAAGAGGATTCGGGTGCCCGGGTCCACCTTGGTGGGATCGGTCCGCATCTCGGCCAGGACGTCGTCGAAGACCTGGTGATACAGGCGGTCTATCTCGTCGTCGCGCTTGGCCACGAGACGGGCCTTCGCCTCGTCGATGTCTACCAGGGCCATCACCACGTCTCGAACCTGGCGGGCCGCCAGCGTGGCCATCGGGGTCAGCTCGTCGTAGGTGACCATGCTGACCACTCCGGCGAGCTTGCGAGCCTGCTTGGCCACGGATCCGGCATGGTCGCCGATCCGCTCGAGCTCCCACGTGACTCGGTCCAGGGCGATCAGGAAGCGCAGGTCGCTTGCGACGGGCGCCTGCGTCGCGATTGTCATCGCCACCAGCGCGGTGACGGCGCGCTGGACCTCGTTGATCCGCCCGTCCGAAGTGATGACCTTCTGGGCGAGTGCTGCGTCGCGGTTCAGCAGCGCATCGTGGGCGGCCAGGATCTGCTCTTCCACCAGGCTGCCCATGCGCAGCACGCCGCCTTTGACGTCGCCCATCTCGACATCGAGGCTCTCGCGGATGTGGGTGGCACGACGCTCGGCGCTGCTATCGTCGGCCCGGTCGGCCCTATCAGCGGCTCGATCGTCGGCGCGGTCGGCGCGATCGTCGGCGCGGTCGGCTCGATCGTCGGCTCGATCGGCGGCTCGATCGGCGGCTCGATCGGCGGGCGAGGTAGAGGGGTCCTCTGGGGATCTCATGGCTAGCTCCTCGCTCTCGGGGGCGCTCATCCGAACCGCCCGGAAATGTAGTCCTCGGTCAGCCGCTCGTTGGGCCTGGTGAAGATGCGC
Organism: Chloroflexota bacterium; assembly: GCA_003141955.1. Taxonomy (GTDB): domain Bacteria; phylum Chloroflexota; class Limnocylindria; order Limnocylindrales; family CSP1-4; genus Fen-1039. The sequence goes on along the minus strand of PLOC01000037.1, from coordinate 39,453 downwards.
CCGGTGGGGCCGACTTCAACGAGGTATCCGGCCCGGTCCTCGGCCATCGTGAAGAATGCGGTGACGTCGCTCACGCGGGCTGCCTGCTGCATGTTGTGGGTCACGATAACGATCGTGTAGGCCTCGCGAAGCTCGCGCATCAGCTCTTCGATGCGGAGGGTCGAAACTGGGTCGAGGGCCGAGGCCGGTTCGTCCATCAGGATGACCTCGGGATCCGTCGCCAGCACGCGGGCGATGCAGAGCCGCTGCNNTCGTCGCCGATGCGCTCGAGGTTCTGGGAGATTTTCATGGCCACGGTCACGAGGCGCAGGTTGGTGGCGAGCGGCGCCTTGGTCAGCAGCAGGATGGCCATCTCGTCAATCTCCACCTCGAACTGGTCAATGATGTCGTCGTCCGCCCGCACGCGCAGCGCGAGGTCGTGGTCGCGCTGCATCAGCGCCTGGACGGCCTCGTTGACGGATTTTTCGGCGTGGCTCGCCATCACCAGCAGTTTCTGGCGCAGCTCCTCGATGCCGGCTTCAAAATGATTTTCCATAGTTCAATTTTTCATTCTCATCCTCGTCGTCATCCTCATCCTCATCCTCATCCTCAAATTTGATTGATGAGGATGACGATGAGAACGAGGAGGATATTTTTCAGCCGAACCGGCCGCTCACATAGTCCTCCGTGCGCTTCTGCGACGGGTTGGTGAAAATTTTCCGCGTCGCGCCGAACTCCACCAGTTCGCCGATGTAAAAGAACGCCGTCTGGTCGGAGATGCGCGCCGCCTGCTGCATGTTGTGCGTCACAATGACAATCGTGAACTCCTTTTTCAAATCCAAAATCAGGTCCTCGATGCGCGCCGTCGCGATGGGGTCGAGCGCGCTGGCCGGCTCGTCCATCAAAATGATCTCCGGCTTGATGGCGATGGCGCGGGCGATGCAGAGCCGCTGCTGCTGGCCGCCCGAGAGAGCCAGGCCGGACTTTCGACGGAGGTCGTCCTTGACCTCATCCCAGAGCGCCGCGCGCTTGAGGCTGGTTTCGACCAGCTCATCGAGCTTGCGCCTGTCGTTCTGGCCGCGCCGGCGCGGGCCGTAGGCGACGTTCTCGAAGATCGACATCGGAAACGGATTGGGCCGCTGGAAGACCATGCCAACCCGGCGTCGCAGCTCGACCACGCTGACGTCAGTCTCCATGACGTTCTCGCCGTCGAGGCAAACTTCGCCCTTGACGCTGGCGCCCGGGATCAGGTCGTTCATGCGATTGAAGCAGCGCAGGAAGGTCGACTTGCCACTCCCGGAAGGACCGATGAGAGCCATGATCGAGCGTTCCTGGATGGTGAGGCTGACATCGCGGACCGCGACCTTCTCACCGTAGAGGATCGAGACGCGATCGGTCGAGATCTTGACGTCCTGCGTGCGAGCGGCGAATTCGTCGGCGCCTGCCTGGGACGTCGTCACCTCGATGGGCCGGAGCACGGGTTCTGGGTAGGCAACGGTTGTCGGCATCTCGTCTCCGGTGTTCATGCGGCGGTCAGCCGGCGGGTGAGGACGCGGCCGATGAAGCGCGCCCCAAGGTTGAAGATCAGCACTATCGCGATAAGTATCGCGGCGGAGCCGTCGATGATCTGGGTCTTGAAGGCGCCGAGGCCCTCGGAGTTGAGGTTCCATATGTAGACCGACAGGGTTGTCGCGGGACGGAACGGGCTCCACGGCGAGGCGACACTGGTCAGGTCGAAGTTCAGGAAGTTGTAGTGCTGGGGCGTGCCCACGCCCGAAGTGAAGAGCAGTACGGCGGCTTCGCCGAACACTCGGCCGGCGGTGAGGATCACGCCGGTTATGAGGCCCGGGATGGCCAGCGGCAGGACGACGTGGCGGATCGTCTGCCACTTGGTCGCGCCGAGGGCGAGGCTGGCGCTGCGCTCCTCCTGAGGCACGGCCCGAAGGGCCTGCTCGGCCAGGCGGGTCATGAGTGGGAGGTTGAAGAAGGTCAGCGCCAGCGAGCCGCCGAGGGCGGAGAAGCCCCAGTGAAAGTCGTCGACGAAGAGGATCAGGCCGAACAGGCCGACGACGATCGACGGCACCGAGCTGATCGACTCCTCGGCGAAGCGGATGGCGGTGGTGGCGATGTTGTCGCCCGCGTACTCGGACATGTATATGCCCGCAAGGATTCCCAGCGGAACGGCGATCAACATCGTCAGCACCAGGATGTAGATCGAGTTCCAGAGGATGGGCAGGACGCCACCGAGGGTCGTCCGGCTCGGGTCCCCCAGGATGAAGCTCGGCGAGACCACTCCCCAGGCCGCCAGGGCGAAGTGGAGGATGATGGCCCCGAGGATTACCAGCACCAGGACGCCGGTGCCCCACAGGGCTACGGTAGCGGCGTGGTCGGCGAGGATGCTACCTCGAGAACCTCTTCGTCTCAGGCTGGGCTTGGGCCCGGCCGGCCGGCCGACGGCCGGGTTCGAGGCGGTCATGCGCCCAACCTCCGCTTGTTGATCACCCGGACCAGTACCACCGAGGTGACCGAGATGATGAGCAGGACCAGGCTCATGGTCCAGAGTGCGTCCTGCCAAGGCGAGCCGAAGGTCGTGTTGCCCATGTCGAGCGTGATCTGCGAGGTCAGCGTCGTGAGGGGTTGGGTGATCGCCTCCGGCATGATGGGCGCGTTGCCGATGACCATCTGAACTGCGAGAGCCTCGCCGGCGGCTCGAGTCATGCCCAGCACGACGGCCGTCAGGACGCCGCTCAGCGCAGCCGGGAGGAGCAGATGGCGGATCATCTGCCAGCGGGTGGTGCCCAGGGCCAGCGAGCCTGTTCGGAGCTCCTGGGGGACGGCGCGGAAGGCGTCGTACGAAACGCTGGTGATGGTTGGCAGGACCATGATCGACAGCACCAGCGAGCCCGCCAGCCAGGAGTAGCCGAAGAAGAAGCCCGGCATGCTGAAGACCTGACCCACGATCGGCAGCGATAGGCTGATCGGATCGTGGAAGGTGTGGGCCAGGAACGGCACGAGAGTTGTGATGCCGAGCCAGCCCCAGACGACGCTCGGGATGCCTACGAAGATCTCGAGGGCGGGCTGGACGATGGCTCGCGCCCACTGCGGCGCGACCTCCGAGAGGAACAGGGCGAGCCCGACCGACAGAGGCGTCGAGATCAACAGAGCCACGGCAGTGACGAGGACCGTTGCGGTGATGAACGGGAGAAGCCCGTAGTTCGTTGCTCCGTTTTCCGGATCGGGCTGCCAGGTCGTGGAAAGTATCTGACCGACGGAGACTCCGTCCTTGACGAACAGCTGGATGCCCTGCCAGGCGATGAAGCCCATCAGCAGGGCCACGATGGCGATCATCGAGGCTGCCGCCACGAACATGACACGCCGGGGAACATCGATCCGTTCGAGCAGACCCGGTCGGGCTCGCAGCCCGGTCAGGCGGTCGGCTGTTGCCATTTGAGCCATCGGCGCTGCCTCGACGATCGGTTCATACAAATGGGAAGGCTCCGGGCCCCGATGCGAACGGCGGGGCCCGGAGCGGAGGAAAGGAACCTACGGCATGGAGACGGGGCCGTACGAGTCCTTCGGGATGATCGTTCCCTGGACTTCCGGACCCATCATGAAATCGAGGAAGGCGGCGGTCAGGCCGGTGGCCGCGCCCTTGGTGTACAGGTTGCCGTCGGCGGCGAGCTTGTACGTGCCGTTGCCGACGTTGGCGATCGTGGCCTGGACGCCGTCGAGCTGCAGGCCGTTGAGCAGGGGCTTGTTGGCCGGGTCGTTGTAGTAGGAGAAGCCGATGACGCTGACGGCGCCGTTGGTCTGGGTGACGGCGGTCGTCACCGCACCGTTCGAGTCCTCGGTCAGGGTCTGGCCGCCGGTGGCCTCAATGGCGCCGCCGAGAACGATCCTCTTGAACGTGGCTCGGGTGCCGGACGACGAGGGGCGGAAGATGAGCACGATCGGGAGGTTCGGGCCGCCGACCTGGCTCCAGTTGGTGTCCACGCCGGTCCAGATTGCGATGTTCTGAGCGGTGGTCAGGTTGGTGACGCCGGTCACGTCGAGGTTGGTGACGACGATCCAGCCCTGGCGGCAGACGACGTGGTCCACGAGCGTGTCGGCGTCGGGCGTGGCCAGCTTGGTGTTGGCGAGAACGTCGGACGCGCCGATCTGGACGGCGCCCTGGTCGATCTGGGTCAGGCCGGTGCCGGAGCCGCCGCCGTTGACGGTGATCGTGGCGCCGGGGCAGGCGGACTGGTAGGCCGCGGCGGCGTCCTGGATCAGGGGCTGGAGGGCGGTCGAGCCCGACTCTGTGATGCTACCGGTGACGCAGTTGACCGTGGCTGCCGCGCTGGGGGCGGTGGTGGCGGCCATGCTGGTGGCGGTAGTTGGGGCGGGCGAGTTCGTGGGCGCGGGGCTCGGTGTCGCGCTGGACGAGCACGCCGCCAACACCAGGGTGGCCGCGGCGGCCAATGCGCTCATGCGACGCATTCCGTTCATCAACTCATTTCTCCTCATCTTCTTCGGCAACCGATGACTTGATCCCGCTTCCAGGTTCTGACCGGATGGTCGGAGCCGGGCCTTAACGTTGTGTTGGCGGTTCGTTAACGTTCGCGGGGCTGTCACCGGCCGCCGCGGGCGGATCGAACAGGTATCCCGAGCCGCGGACCGTCAGCAGGTGGATGGGTTCGGCGGGGTCCCGCTCGATCTTGGTGCGGAGCCAGAACACGTAGACGTCGACCATCCGCTCGTTCCCGGCGATGCCGGGCCAGACGTTCCTAAGCAGCTCCTCCCGGGAAAAGGCCCGACCTGGATGCAGAGCCAGGAACTCCAACAACGCCAGCTCCCTGGGCCGGAGGGGCAGGAGGCGCCCGTCGCGGCGGATCGCCCGGGCTCGCAGGTCGAGCTCCACTCCATGGCCGACCAGGATCCGGTGGCCGGGCAGCAGCCCGGCGCCGGGCACTCGGCGGCCCGCGATGGAGAGGCGTCCGACGACCTCCATGGGGTCCGACGAGAGGTCGATCGCGTCGCTGAAGCCGAGCTCCAGAGCGTGAAGGCGGGCGGCCACGGCCTGATGCGAGCTCAGCAGGACGGCGCAGGAGCGGCGGTGCGCGAGGAGCCAGCCGGCGACACGCTGGAGGTCGCCAGGTCCGGCCGGCGGAGAGATCAGCACGACCAGGCTCGGCTCCACCTCCGCCAGGGCGTCCGCGAAGGCTGTCGAGCTCTGCTCGACCCGCACGTCGACGTCGGGGAACAGGCGCGGCAGATCGATCGGACCGTCCGGGTCCGCCAGGGCGAGCCATCCTGGAAAGGGCTCGGCCGTGGGCGGGATGGGGAGGCTACCGACCCTGAGGCTGGCCTCGGCCGCAAGGGGGACGTCGCTGTGGGCCTGCGTCATCCGCAGAATCTGGCCGCGCCCTGTTAACGCCGTGTTCCAGCGACGTGAACGTTGAACCGCGGTCCACGGGCGGGACGGCGACGAAGGTTGGCCTTGGGCCGCGGCTCACCAGGCCGCGAGCATGCGGCCGGCAGGACGGCTAGTTGTGCTTGACGACGATCCGCTCGATCAGGTCCGCCACGTCCTCGCACTTGTCGATCGTGTCTTCGAGGAGGGCGTAGACGTCCTTCCACTTGAGGACGTCGATCGTCTTGGTACCGTCGTCGAAGAGCCCTGCGATGGCTGATCGAACCAGGCGGTCGCCATCGTTCTCGATGCGGTGGACCTCGACGAGGAACGGCTCGAGGCCCTTGAAGCCGCGCAGGTTGGACAGGGCCTGGTGAAGCGTCTCGCATGCCTGGACGATCAACGCGGCCTGCTTGACCGACGTCTTGGTAGGGGAGTCGATGCGGTACAGGACGAACGTGTCGGCGACTTCCTCGATCAGGTCGAGGACGTCGTCGAGGCCGGAGATGAGAGCGTGGATCTCCTCGCGGTCGAACGGCGTCACGAAGGTCGACTCCAGCCGGCGGCCGATGTCGTGGCTGATCTCGTCGCCACGATGCTCCGTCTCGCGGATCTTCTTGGCGGCCTTGTCGACGTTGTCGTACGAACGGAGCATCGCCTCCAGCTGGCGCGCGCCGTCGAGGACATTGGCCGCGTCCTGGACGAAGAGGTCGAAGAAGCGCTCTTCGCGCGGGATCAGTCGAAAAGACGGCACCTGCACCTCCGGAAGCGTCACCGTGCATCCAGGTCCGGACGAGCTTCGGCCCGGGAGGGACGCGCCTGCTTCAGTGCTCCTTAGGGTAGCGGTCGCCGCGTCCTGCTGCTCAGCGAGTTCCAGTTGCCCGGTGCCGAACCGGCCGGGGTGTGCCATGCTCGATGCATGGATGCGGCCGAGATTCTGTTCATCGGGGTCCTGGCCTGTCTGCTGGGCTGGGCCCTGGCGGTGGCGATCTCGCGTGGCCGCACGCTCGAGCGCCTGCGTGACGAAACCGGCGCAATGGACACCGACGACGTCGAAAGGCGCGTTCGCGATGCTCTCGAACGGGCTGATGACGCCCGCTGGGAGGCCGAGCAGGCGTTTCATGACAACAGCTACCTGACCGAGCTCCTGACGGCCGGAGTGGTGCGTCTTCGTGACGACCTGACCGTGCAGTTCGCCAACGGCGCCGCCCACGCGATGCTCGAACGGCGCCCCGGCACGATGGCGGGCCGCTCGGCTCTGGAGGCCTTCGTCGATGCCCGAATCGAGGGCATCGCCCGGGCGGCCATGGAGTTCGGATCGGCCAGCGGCGAGATCACGATCCGTTCCAGCGGCGGTCCTACGGTCGCGGTTCGCGCCCGCCGCTCACCGGTCTCAGGAGTGTGGCTGATCCTCGAAGATGTCTCCGAGCTGCGGCGTCTCCAGAGGATCCGCACGGAGTTCATCGACAACCTCTCGCACGAGCTGCGAACGCCGCTGACGACGATCAGCCTGCTCGCCGAGACCGCCGCCCGGGAGGCGGAGAGCGCCACGCCCCGCCTGCGTGATCGCATCGCCAAGATCGAGGTTGAAACGGGGCACCTGACGCAGATGGTCAACGAGCTGCTCGACCTGTCGCGCATAGAGAGCGGCACGGCCCAGCTGCTGCTGGACGACGTGGACATGATCCGGCTGGCCAGGTCCACCGCCGACCGGCTACGGCTGTTCGCCGAACGACAGGGCCTGCAGATCACCCTGGACGTGCCGGATCGCGTCTCCCCCGTTCGCGGTGACGAGGATCGGCTCGGCCAGGTCCTGGTCAATCTGCTGCACAACGCCGTCAAGTTCAGCCCGAATGGCGGCACGATCGTCGTCGGCGTGTCCGAGGCCGACGACGAGGTCACGGTCTGGGTACGCGATCCCGGCATCGGCGTTCCTCGGGCCGACCTGACCCGCATCTTCGAGCGCTTCTACAAGGTCGACCGGGCTCGCGCTCGGGGTCGCGGAGGCACGGGCCTCGGGCTCTCGATTGCCCGTCACGTCGTTGACGCGCACGGCGGCCGCATCTGGGTCGAGTCCGAGGAAGGCCAGGGGTCGAGGTTCGCATTCACGATTCCGGTCGCGCCAGCTCCGCCCGCGCCCGGGCAGGGGGTCGCCTCATCCGCGGATGGTGCCGCCCAGGGCTGAACATCGTCCGCGCGCCCACATGCGGTGCTCGACCGGTGGGCGGGTGCCGGCTACGGGTTGAGATCCTCGGCTGCGCCGGTCGAGAGGAAGACGACCTCCTCCGCGATGTTCGTGACCCGGTCGCCGATGCGCTCGAAGTGCTTGGCCGCGAACAGCAGGTGGGCGCCGGACGTGATCCGGCCGGGTTCCCCTCGCATCCGTTCGAGGGTCCGCTCGAAGTAGGCGTGGTAGAGCCGGTCGATCTCGTCATCCTGGATCGCGACTCTGCGCGCAGCCTCCGCGTCGAGGTCCACCAGCGCCAGCAGCACGCCATGCAGGATGGCGCTGGCCCGTTCGCCCATCTGCTCCAGGCCGGAGCCGTCCAAGGGCCGGCCGTCGATCTCGCTGTCGACCAGCTTCGCCACCTGACGGGCCACGCCCGCGGCGTGGTCGCCGATGCGCTCCAGCTCGTACGTGACGTGGCACAGCGAAACGAGGAGCTGCAGGTCTCCGGCGACGGGGGCCTGGGTCGCGATCGTCGTGACGATCAGCTCGGTCAGCTCCGTCTGGGCGAGGTTAATCTTGGAGTCCTGGGCCACGACGGCCGCGGCCGCCTGCAGGTCCCGATGCGACAGGGCGCGGATGGCCCAGTCGATCGCGGTGGCCACGAGCTCGCCCATGCGAACGACGCCGGCACGGACCTGCTGCAGTTCACTGTCGAAGACGTCCCGGTGACCATGAGCGACGAAACGATCGCTGTCCCGCACACCCGACCCCTGAGAGCCTGGAGGAGCCATCGGCCCCGGCGGGAACGCGCGACCAATGCTCTGCCGCCCGGGGACGCTTCCTGGCCCGAAAGCATAGCGTTATCGTCGCGGTCGATGACGCCGTCCTGTGCGGATGCCTAGGCGTCAGGGGCACCGAGGAGCTTGAGGATGGCGCAATAGGAGAGGTTCGTCCGTCGAGAGATGAGCGTGGCGACACGGCGCGGGTTGCGCCGGACTCGGCCTGGCCGGGGATACCCGAGGCGCGGCCACAGAGCCATGGCTCGGGCGTAGTAGTCGGGTGCTGACTGTGGCGGCGTTCCGCCTGGAGAGCTATTCATCCGCCATCACCACCTCCAGCTCGTCGTCGTGGTCCTCGACCGGCCTGTCGGACTCGAGCTCCAGCCAGCGCATGGCGTAGGCGAGCTCGAGGACCTCTGCGGCGGATCCGGCGGCAAGGACCGGCGTCGCGAGCCGGCACAGCGACTCACGTCGGTAAGACTCGAGAAGGGCCACCCGGCTTCTGATCGGCTGGAGCTGGGCGCGTACCAGAGCAACACGGTCGGCCAGCGTCGGGGTGGCCACCGACTCCATTTCGACTTGCGGCATCGTCGATAGGCCTCCTTGTCCACGTGGCGCGGTTGGCGACGCGTGTCCGATCGGTGGACGAGGCCGAGCGTGGCTGGGCTTCTTGATCGGCCCGTGAACCGTGGGTTAACGCGTGTTCATATCGCGCCGGAATCGCGAGGAACCGCGATCGGACGCCGCGGCCCGCCCGCGTCCGCGGTGGCGGGGCGCGGGCCGATCAGGTTCGACGGAGAGGAGGCAGGTACCCGGTTAGCGGGCGGTTCGGCTGACCAGCTTGTAGAGCGCGGCACCGCAGCTCGGGCAGGTGCCGGACAGGGCGGCCCCGCCGTTGGCCGTTACCACCGGTTTCGGGTCCGCCATCTGGACGCGCTTCTTCTCGCGCAGGCAGTAGGCCTCGACAGGCTGGTCGCCGGAGGTCGCCGGGGCGGCGGCGGCGGCCTTGGGCGGGCTGCTCTTCGCGGTGGTCTTCGCTTTGGAATCCGGGGCAGCCGGGGCGGACTTTGCGTCGGCCGCAGCCTTTGGGCCGGCCGCGGCGGCGACCGCCTTGCCCTTCGGGCGAGATGCGGGCGCCGGCTTCGTCGCCGGCTTGGGAGCCTTGGCCGCTTTGACCGGAACGGGCGAAGACGACGTCTTGACCGCGTCGAGAGTGGCCTCCAGGCGCTGCCGGCGCCAGCGCGCCTTCTCCAGCCTGCGCAGCCGCTTCGCTTCTGTTCGGGCCGCGTCGGCCAGCTGCCGCTCGACCCGCCGGAGTTGCTTGCGGATCTTGCGATCCGCCTTGGGCTTCGCCTCGGAAACTGACCCGGCCGCTGGAGTCTTGGCGGGGCCGCCGGTCCCGGTCTCGGACTTCACGCCGGCAGCATCCGGCTTGGCCTGCTTCGACTTGCGAACGCGACGCTTGGCCATCGAGAGCATCTCCCGTTATCGTCGCGGCGGCAGTGCGCACTCGACTCCGGTTCGCCTGCGACGTCCGAGCGCAATAGTGCCACCGAGTTGGGCTGTCGTACATACGGTGTACTCATACGGCGCTTCCAGTCGCAGCCGACCGGCCGAGTCCCGCCGGCGGTCCGTCGTCCGGGCCCGAGGTCTGCTCCGAGGGCCGTGGGCTTCGCCGTCAGCCCCGGGCGGCCAGGAGATCGGGCGGCAGGAGCCAGCGAAGAATCCCGGCCCCGGGCGAGAGTGGGCGCGTCAGATCGATTCGAACCAGGCCGCCCTTTCGGATCGGCAGATCGTCGACTCCAACAAGGACGGCCGCCAGCTCGCTGAAGGCTGGGTCGTGGCCGACGAGCATCGGCCGAGCCGGATCCCCTGCCTGTGTCAGCAAGCGCTCCAGCGAGTCGATGTCCAGTGCGTCTGCCAGCGCGTCGTCCACCCGGACCGGCAGGCGGAGAGGCGCCGCCACGAGCCTGGCCGTCTCGACCGCCCGGGTCTTGGGGGAGCTCAGGATCGCGTCGGGCGCGAAACCGGCGGCGGCGAGAAAGAGGCCCAGGCGTTCGGCCTGCAGGCGGCCCTTCTCGGACAGCGGCCGGACCTCATCGGGGCCGGACCACTTGAGCGGATCGCCGGCGTGGGCGTGGCGCAGGAGATGGAGCTGGATCTCGGAGCGGGCGTTCACCGCCGGAGGGGTCACAGGGCCGCGGTCGCTCGCCCGAGAGCTCGCCGGAAGGGCGCACCAGCGACCGCCCGCCAGACCGGCCCGAGCGCCCGCCGGCGGCGCGCGAGCTCGCGCTCGCGCGAGTGAAGGTAAGCGCCGATGGCTTCCGTCTCCGCCCGCGACAGCTCTCCGGCACGAGCCACCAGGACGTCGCGGGCCAGCTTGGACGCGACGTCGGCGTCATGCAGGCAGCCCAGGAAGTCCTGCAGCGCGACGACCCGCTCGAGAAGACGAGCCGAATCCGGGCCCAGGGTCTCGCCGAAGAACTCCAGGTCGTAGCGCAGCCACTTGGCCGCGATCCGCAGCTGGTGGAGCGTCTCGACGTCCGCCCACGGCAGCACCAGCTCGAAGGCTCGGACCGCTTCGTAGGCCGCCCAGATCTGCGACGGGACGCGGTCTCTGATGCGATGGGGCAGAGTGGGGGAGGCGACGTTCGCGGCCTCGTTGGCGCCCGCCTCGATGAATTCCTTCATCTCCTCGATGAATTCGGTGTAGCGACCGGAGTCCAGCTCGTCGATCAGCAGGTCTCTGTCCGAGCCACGCTGGCGGCGCCAGAGCGCCAGCAGCGGATCCAGGCCTGGCTGCTGGTCCGGATCCAGACCCAGCCGGTACGACTCCAGGCCGTCGATCAACACGTCCAGGTCGCGGACGGCGCCCAGGCGATCCGCCAGGACTCGCAGCCGGCGGCGCAGCTTCCTGGTCTTCCCCGGCTTGAAGGCATCGTCGAAGACGCGCCAGGCGGCGCGCATCCGACGGGTGGCCACCCGCATGTCGTGGAGATCCTCCAGGTTGGATCCGTCGCGCGTGCCGTGCTCCTTTGCCCGCATTCGGACGAAGTGGTACTTGATGACCTTGCGCGCAGCCTCCGGCAGGCTGTCGTCCGGAAGGACGCCGATGGCTCTCGGGCCGTTCGCGCGAGCAAGGGCGGAGGCGTGCTCCAGCTGCGGAGAAGTCGAAGCGTCGGACGATGGAGCCTCCGCGGCGGTTTCGACGGCCGCGGCCGTCTCTTCGCCGCGCATTCGAGCCTCGGCCCGCGAGCGTCCTCGGCGGCTGCCCAGAAGAGCGTGCGGCGCCTCGAGCCAGTACTGGTGGACCTCCTCGGGCATCGTCGGGAGCGCCTTGCGGACGGCGCGGACCGCCCGGTCCAGCTTGGAGCGGGCGGACCGGTGCAGGCCCTCGTCCCGATCGAGGATCTCACCGACGGCCTGGAGCTGCTCCTCCGACCCGGCGTCCAGCTCCACCTCGAGCTCGTCGAAGCGGTCGAGTGCCCGGCCGTTGACCAGCACTTCCACCGCGTCGACGCTGAGGTCGACGGTCGTGTCGCCGGCCGCCAGCCGGCGGACGCGGCGCACCTGGCGGATCGTCACCAGCTCCACCAGGGGCGCGCCGCTGCAGAGATCCAGGACGACCGAGCGTGCTGGCGAGGCGGGCCAGTCCGCGGGCAGCTTGCCCGGGTCCGCCGGGCCTTCGAGTTCCTCGCGACGGTGCAGCCGGCCCTCAGGCGTGGCCTGGCGCTTGAGGCCGATCACGGTTTCGCCGGCGGTCCGGCGGAACCTGGCGGCGAAGCCCGCTCTGGTGAGGGCCCAGTCCGCGGAGTCGACGTAGCGGTCCTCGATCTGCACGATTCGAACCTGGCCCGTCGGCCTGAACGGGCCCAGCTCGGGCGCGACCAGATAGCGATCGGCACTGTCCGGCGACCTGAGCTGGTACTTCATCTCGACCTCGACCTTCCGCCCCGTAACCATCTGGCCGCTCCCCCGGATTGAGACTACGCCCTCGGATCGAGAGAGCCCGCGCCGGCGTGAGGCCGTCGCGGCGCGACGGCCTCGACCGTAACGGAGGCAATCGACCGCGCCTTAAGGGTCTCGAATGTATCGATCGTACCCGGAACGCCGGTCAATTCCTCGGTCCGATGGTACGCGCCGTCGGCGCCGAGCTGCCACGACCGCCGGTCGTCCGAAAGCATCACCTCGACCAGCGAGCGGATCTTCTCCTGGGCCTCCAGATCCTCAACCGGCACGATGGCTTCCACGCGGCGATCCAGGTTGCGCTCCATGAGGTCCGCCGAACCGATGTACCACTCCGGCCGGCCGTCGTTGGCGAAGCTGAAGATGCGCGAATGCTCGAGATACTGGCCGACGATCGAACGAACCTTGATCCCCTCGCTTACTTGCGGCAGGCCGGGCCAGAGCGAGCAGATGCCGCGGATCAGGAGATCAACCTGGACGCCAGCCTGGGACGCTGCGTAGAGGGCGGCGACGCAGGCCGGATCGACGAGGGAGTTGAGCTTGAGGATGATTCGGGCCTGTCTGCCGGCGCGGGCGTGGTTCGTCTCGCGCTCGATCATGGCCAGCACCCAGCTGCGCAGGTTCATCGGCGCGACGATCAGGCGCCGGAAATCGCGCTGGCGTGAAAGGCCGGTCAGGACGTTGAAGAGGTCGCTGACGTCGGCGCCCAATTCCGGCCGGCACGAGAGCAGGCCCAGGTCCGTGTACAGACGGGCGGTGCCGGAGTTGTAGTTGCCGGTGCCGATGTGGACGTAGCGGCGCAGCGCTGAGCCCTCGCGGCGAACCACGAGGCTCGTCTTGGAATGCGTTTTGAGGCCGACCAGGCCGTAGACGACGTGGGCCCCCGCCTGCTCGAGCTTGCGGGCCCACTCGATGTTTGCCTGCTCGTCGAAGCGGGCCTTGATCTCCACCAAGACCACGACCTGCTTGCCGCGCTCCGCGGCGGAGATGAGATCGCGCACGATGGGCGAGTCGCCGCTGGTCCGATACAGGGTCATCTTGATCGAGAGGACTTCCGGGTCCGTCGCCGCCTGGGCGATGAACCTCTGCGTGGACGCGGCGAAGCTCTCGTAAGGGTGGTGGACCAGCAGGTCTCCGGCCCGGATGGCGGCGAAGACGTCGGCCTGCTCGTCCTCGTCCGGCGGCGCCAGACGCGGCGGCACGACCGGCGTGTAGGGGGCGAGCTTGAGGTCCGGCCGGTCAAGCCCGGCCAGCTGCAGCAGGCCGGTGTGGTCGAGCATGCCGCCGACCTCGTAGCAGTCCTCGGGGCCGACGCCGACGCCACGCTCCAGGATCTGCCTCATCGCCGCCGGCATGGCGCGGTCCACTTCCAGGCGTACAGCGTCGCCGAAGCGGCGCCGCCTCAGTTCCTCCTCGATCGCCAGGAGCAGGTCGTCGGCCTCGTCCTCCTCCAGCTCCAGGTCGGCGTTGCGGGTGACGCGGAAGAGGTGCGTCTCGCGGATCGTCATGCCCGAGAAGAGCATGTCCAGGTTGGCGGCTATGATCTCCTCGACGAGGACGAACTTGCTCGGCTCGATCTCGATGAGGCGCGAGAGCAGGGAGGGCACCTTGACGCGGGCGAAGCGCTCCTCCCCGTCGTCGGGGTCCTCGATCCGGATCGCCAGCGACAGGCTGAGGGTGCTGATGTACGGGAACGGGTGCCCGGGATCCACGGCCAGCGGCGTGAGCACCGGGTAGATCTCATCGATGAAGCGCTGCCGCAGGGCTTCGTGGTGCTCGGGCACCTCGGCGTATCCCACGATCGAGATGCCGGCCTCGCTCAGGGCTGCGCAGACTCGCTCGAAGGCTTGGCCCTGCTCCAGCAGCATCTCGCGGACCCGTGCCCGGATCGCGGCCAGCTGATCCGCTGCGGGCTTGTCGCCGGGGCTCGAGGGTGCGGCTTTCGCCTCCGCCTGCTCCACCAGCCCCGAAACCCTGATCTGGAAGAACTCGTCCATGTTGCTGGCGAAGATCGCCAGGAACTTGACCCGCTCCAGGAGCGGGTTTCGGTCGTCGCCGGCCTCGAACAGGACGCGCCGGTTGAATTCGAGCGAGCTGAGCTCGCGATTGATGTATGGGAACTCGGAGCTCGCCTCGTGGGAGGGCAAGCCCTTTGGTATCGAGTCCCTGCGAACGATTGCCGTCACTTCACCCCGGGCGCTCGTGGCGCCGCTGTCACTTCGCACCGCTGCCACTCGTTTGGCCGCGGTGCGTATCGGCCCATTCTCGTCAGGCGGGCGCCGGGTGCAATAGGGGGGCTCCCCGGCGCGCACATTGCACGCCTCGGGCCGCCCCCACCGCGGCGTCCGGCTCGCCCTGGTCAGCCTTCGGCGCGGTACCTCCGCTCACCGGTCCGAGGATCCACGAAGACCCGCATGCGACGGCGGCTCGACGGATCGACGAAGACCTCGTTGGTCGGCAGGAAGCGCGGCTCGAGCAAGCCTTCTTCGCCACCGCCCGGGCCCGGCTCTTCATGCTTGAGTTCGGCCGAGTCGGAGCGGTAGCGGGAGTGCTGCAGGACTGCCGCGATCATGAAGGCCGCCCCCAGGACGATAACCTCCACGCCCGCGGCCACGTCCGAGCCGCCAGCTGAGGCGGCGGCGAACCCGCCGAGGATAAGCAGCGCCCCAATTCCAAAGGCCAGCCACCGTATCCACGAGGACAGCATTCAACCCTCCCGGCCCGACTCCAGGGATCGCCGCCCGCCTCTGCGCCGGCGGCGCCACTCCAGTTAAGCAGCGGGAGCGGCGCGCCCGGCAGCTCGGGCCTGTGGACGCAGCCGCCTATTCGGCAGCGGGTTTGGCGTTGGCGTCGGGAACGACGACGACCGCGGTCCCGTAGGCCACGATCTCGGACATCGACGTGCCGATCTCGGACGAGTCGAAGCGCATCGAGAGCACCGCGTTGGCGCCCATCGTGGTGGCGTTCTGGACCATTCGGTCGAGCGCCTGGCGTCGCGTGTCCTCGAGCAGCTCGGTGTACTCGTGGATCTCGCCACCCACGAGCGAGCGAAGGCCGGCCGCGAAGTTGCCGGCGAAGCCGCGGCTTCGGACGACCAGGCCGAAAACCTGGCCCTTAACCTCGGTGACCCGATAGCCTGCCAGGTAGGGTGTCGTTGCGACGATCATGTGATCTCCTTCGATGAGTGGCTTGGCCCGCGTCCTGCATCGCCGCTAGCCTAAGACGGACGGCGACGGACTGCGGTGCATTCGGCGCAGGGGCAGTTCTCGCAGAGCGATTCGAACGTGTAGTAGCCGGTGTCGTGGCCGTCGGCCCAGGTTGGGGCCAGCGCGTAGGCGCCGATCAGTCTCACGTCCGCGAGCTGGGTCTGGATCGATGTGAGCGTGGGGTTGGTGTCGAGCCAGCCCGGCCGCCCCGCCTCGCCCTGGCAGAAGGCACACGGACAGAGCAGGCGAAGGGTCTCCGCGTCGAATTCGCTGCGGTGGCCGTCGGCCCATTCGATCGTCAGGCGTCCCGCCGAGCGATCGACGTTGATCTTCACTGGCTTGCTGGCCGGGCTCAGACTCATGCCTCATTCTAGGTGCGGCGTCGTGAGGGACGCCCCGACGCGTGAACACGTGGCAGGGAGCGGTCCCGCCTCCTGGCTCACACTAGAACAGACTTCGTCACCCCACGCCGGGTTCGGTCACGGGTGAGCTCCACGGCCGCGTGGCGGCCCTGTAAAGCTGACTTGACACTCCTCGGCTGTCAAGCTAACTTGACAGTCATGCAGAACGACCTCCGGAAACTCCGCGAGGATCGAGCCCTCAGCCAGGGCGACCTGGCCAGGCACCTGGGCGTCTCACGCCAGACGGTCAACGCCATCGAAACCGGCCGCTACCTGCCATCTTTGCCGCTCGCGTTCGCCATCGGGCGGTTCTTCGGACGGGCGGTCGAGGAGGTCTTCCATGACGACAGGCATGAATAGGTGGCTCGTCCCGGCGGTCGGGTTCGTGATCGGTCTGCTGATGTCGGCCGCCTTGCTTGGCAAGCATGCGGCCCCGTGGCAGGCGGTCCTGACATTCGCGATCGTCGCCGGGTACGCGCTGGGCCTGCGTCTGCTGCAGTCGAAGAGCGAAACGGCCAGCCTGCTTTCCGGGCTGCCGGTGGACGAGCGCTGGGAGTCCATCAACAACCATGCTCTGGCACTGGCGGGCCAGGCCATCGCGGTGATCCTTTTGGTCGCGTTTCTGGTCACACAGTTCGGGGGAGGCGATGCGATGCCGTATGCCTGGGTCGGAGCGGCGTTCGCGATCGTCTACCTCGGCGGGATCATCTGGTACAAGTTCCGGTAGCGAACGTCCGCAGGACGGTCGTCCCCGGGCCGGCTGGACTTGTCCGGGCGGCGCGTCCCGATTGGGAGTGGCCATGTCTCTGGTGATCGACTCGGTCTACAAGCGCTTCGGCGACGTCCAGGCCCTCGATGACGTATCCCTGGAGATCAAGCCGGGCGAAGTGTTCGGCTTCCTGGGCGCCAACGGCGCCGGCAAGACGACCGCGATGCGGATAGTCCTCGACATCCTGCGGCCGGACTCGGGAACGATCTCCTGGAACGGCAGGCTCAACACGGAAGTCCCGCGCGACACCTGGGGCTACCTGCCCGAGGAGCGTGGCCTGTACGCCAAAATGAAGGTCCTCGAGCAGCTGGTCTTCTTCGCCAAGCTCCACGGCGTGGCGCCTCGGAAGGCGGAGCAGGACACGCGCGACTGGCTGGAGCGCTTCCGCATCCCCGAGTACGCGGACAAGCGTGCCGAGGAGCTCTCCAAGGGCAACCAGCAGAAGATCCAGTTCATCGCGGCCATCCTGCACGATCCGCAGGTGCTGCTCATGGACGAGCCGTTCACCGGCCTCGATCCCGTCAACGCGGCGCTTCTCAAGGAGGCGTTCCAGGAGATGAAGGAGCGGGGCAAGACCTTGCTCTTCTCGACGCACCAGATGGACACGGTCGAGGAGCTGTGCGAGTCGATCGCCATCCTGGATCGCGGCCGGGTCGTCGTCGGCGGAACCGTCCGCGACGTTCGCCGCTCCACGGGGCGGCAGGTCGTTCGGCTGGCGGTGGAGGGCGACTCCGACATCGACTGGCTCGGGACCCTGAACGGCGTAAGCGTCACGAGGCGAGGCCAGGACTACACCGAGGCGGAAGTCGCCCGGAGTCAGGATCCGGCCACCGTGCTCCAGGCAGCGCTGGCGCGGGGTTGCACGATCCGCCAGTTCGAAATAGCGGACCCGTCGCTCGAGCAGATCTTCATCGAGCACGTCGGCCAGATAGACACCAGCGAGCGAACGCTCGCTCCCCGGGGGACGTACCCATGAACGGCTGGCGCACTCTGTTTCCCAATGCCTGGTACATCTCCGCCCGCGAGTTCCGCAGCCGGGCCAGGAGCCGAAGCTTCATCATCGGCACCGTCATCCTGGCGGTGATCGCCTTCGCGGCAACGCAAGCGCCGGTCCTGATCGATTTCGCGATGAGCACGAGCCAGACGCGTATCGAGGTCCTCGTTAGCGCCTCCGGTCTGCCGTCCGATTCCCAGGCGCTGTTGGCTGGGAAGCTCAACGGGCAGGCTTCTTCGGCTTCCCAGCCCGCGTTTGTCCTCAGCTGGCTCGGTAGCGGCGACCTGAAATCGGCTCAGCAGGCCCTTGAGCAGGGCAAGTTCGACGCCCTTTTGATCGTTGACCGAGACCCGGCGAGCCAGAACCTCGCGTTCACTCTCCAAACCGATCTCACCTCGGATGGGCAGGTCGTGGGGACCATCAACCAGGCGGCGGACTGGCTCGCGCTCGACGACGGCCTGGCCCGCGCCGGCACCTCGATCGGTGCGGTGCAGGCGACGCCGTTCGCGGTCGTGCCGGTCAACCCGTCGGCCGGTCCCGCCAAGAACGTCAGCCAGGAGGTATCGACCAGTCTGCTCTCGACCGGCCTGATCGTGCTGATCTTCATGGCCATCGTGACCTACGGCATGTGGGTGGCGATGAGCGTGGCCGAGGAGAAGGGCAGCCGCGTCATGGAGCTGATGCTCAACGCGACCACGCCGCTCCAGATGCTCGCTGGCAAGGTGATCGGGAACGGGGCGGCCGGGCTGACGCAGTACGGGATCGTCCTGGCCGCGGTGGTCGGCGGGCTCCTGGCCCAGGGTCCGATTCACCAGATGGTGCTGGGCTCCGGCTCTGGCGCTCCGTTCGGCGGGCTCGATCCGGTCGTTCTGGCTGCCTTCGCCGTCCTGTTCGTGCTCGGATTCCTCTTCTACTCACTCCTGTACGCGGCCCTCGGGTCGCTCGTGAGCCGGCAGGAGGACGTCCAGAGCGCCACCTCGCCGCTGATGATGCTTATCTTCGTCGGCTACTTCATGTCGATCTTCGGCCTTCAGGCGATCGACGCGACATGGGTCAAGGTCGCTTCCTTCGTGCCGTTCTTCAGCCCGTACCTCATGCTGGCGCGGGTTTCGGCCGGCCACGTGGCGCTCTGGGAGTTCGCGCTGGCGGTCGCCTTCCTGCTGGCCGGCATCGCCGTGGCGCTCGTCGCGGCGGCGCGCATCTACAGCGCCGGGGTGCTGCTCTACGGCCAGCGCGTCGGCCTTCGCCAGGTCCTGAAGGCGGCGCGCGTCTCGCGCTGAGACCGGCTGCGGCGGCCGCGCGGCTGCGGTCAGTCGTCGAACGGCAGCCGCTGGATCAGAGCCAGGACGGGCCGCGTCGGAGCGATCGGTTCGGGCAGCAGGTGGAGCGGCACTTCGCCGGGCTGCGTCGGAATCCAGCGCCACAGGTCGCTGCGGCGACCGGGAAGGTAGGGGCTGCGCAGGTGGCGGGCCATCACGCCGGCCAGACCCTGCTGCGCGACCGCGAAGTGCAGGTCGAGGCCGTCGTTCACCACGCCTGGCACAACGACCAGCTCGGGGCTGGGTGTCACGACCTTCGCCAGGCGTTCGCGGCGCTTGACCAGAGGCTGGGCGACCAGCGGCCGCCCGCCGGCCCAGAGCAGGTCGAAGACGAGATAGACCGGACTGAGTCCGGTGGTCTGCCCGTCCGCCAGGCGGCCCGCCAGCGCCTCGTGATCCATTCGGCCGGACCGATCCGGCACGACCAGCTCGCCGTCCAGGATCGCGGGCGGCTCGCCGACGAGGTCCGCGATGTAAGCCAGCTCCGGCAAATGCGGCGCCAGGTCGCGTCCGGTGTCGTCGAGCAGCCGAAGGGTCGGCCTGCCCGGGCGCCCCGGCTCGATGAAGGCCAGCGCGCGCCGGCCGCCCCAGCTCGGCTCGAAAACGTGATCGACCGAGTCGAACGGCGCCTCCGCCGACCTGGGCATCATCGGCCGCAGGGTGCGTGGGAGCCGCGCCACGTCTCCGGTGAGGCTCAGGTTAAGCTGGTCGGACACGCAGCGATGTTACGCCCCGACGCCAGCGCTGCCGCCGGATACCGGCACGAGGCGCAACATCTCGGAAAGCGGCTGCACCTTAACGCAGCAACGGCCCTCGACCACGCCGTTCGGGCCGCCGCCGTCCGGGGTGCTGGGCCCGATTCCGCCTGCCGACTTTCGGCGCGCGCTGTTCGACGTCATTCCGGCGCTGCTCGAAGACCTCGACGGGGACGAAGTCAACGTCGTCCTCACGTTGGCGCATATGGACGACGCTGGCGACGGGCGTCATCCGCTCGAAAGACGCAGCGGCCGACTGGGCGCTCCCACGCCTGCCACTCGAGCACCGGCCGGTCCTCGAGCACGCCCGGGCGATCTACCTCTGCGACGCCGCAGAGGAATGGAGCGACCTGATGCCGCTGGTTCGGCCGCCCGTGGATCATGTCCTCGGCGAGATACGAAGCCTGCAGGCTCAGGGCGGCGACGTCTGAGGTGTGTCAGTACTCGTCGGGGACGAAGTGCTGGCTGAAGATCGGCGGGCGAACGTAGCCGTCCTCGGCCTGGCGCGGCGGCAGCTCGATCTTCGGCTCGACCAGGTTCTCGTAGGGGATGACACTCAGCAGGTGGCGGATCGTGTTCAGTCGGGCCCGCTTCTTGTCGTCCGCCGCGACCACCCACCAGGGGGCTTCGGGGATGTCGGTCGCCGAGAACATGGCGTCCTTGGCGCGCGAGTACTCGACCCATTTCGAGCGGGACATGACGTCCATCGGCGAGAGCTTCCAGTGCTTGGTCGGGTCCGCCAGTCGGTCCTGGAAGCGCTTCTCCTGCTCCGCGTCGCCGACCGAGAACCAGTACTTGATCAGGATGATTCCGGACCGGAGGAGGATTCGCTCGAACTCGGGACAGGAGCGCAGGAACTCGGCGTACTCCTCCTGGGTGCAGAAGCCCATGACGTGCTCCACGCCGGCGCGGTTGTACCAGCTGCGGTCGAACAGCACCATCTCCCCGGCCGCCGGGAGCTGCGCCACGTAGCGCTGGAAATACCACTGCGTCTTCTCGCGGTCGGTCGGCGTGCCCAGGGCCACCACGCGGCAGACGCGCGGATTGAGCGGCGCCGAGATGGTCTTGATCGCGCCGCCCTTGCCGGCGGCGTCGCGGCCTTCGAACAGGATCACGACCTTGAGTCCGCGGGCCTTGATCCACTCCTGGAGCTTCACCAGCTCCACGTTGAGGCGGGCGAGCTCGGTCAGGTAGTACTTGAGGTCGAGCTTCTTGCCGGGATCCTGGCGCTGGTCGGCTTCAGGGCCCGAGTTCGTCAGCGCCGCATGGGCCTTGGCGGCCGCCCTGGCGAGGGTGCGCTCGCGCGCCACGACGGAGGCCGCGGCGGCCACGGCAGCCTTGTTGAAGTCACCCGGGTCGGGCGGGGCGGGCGTCGGACGCACGCTCGCCCGGTGCTGTTCGTGTTGACGCTTAGCCATCGACAGCTCCTTGGTGGACAAAGGAGAGGTCGGCGACCTGTGCCGGCTTCAGTAGGGTAGCGCGCCGCGGCGGCGAATCCCAAACGTTGGATGCGAGAGTCGCGTGTGTGTGCGGCCGCTAACATCTCATCCAATGCGCTGGTTACGGGCCCTCTATGTCTCCAACGGGCTCGCCATCGGCGCCCTGTACGGCTTCGTGCCAGTCCTGCTGCAGTCGAGGGGCTTCGAGCCGGCCCTGATCGGCCTGACCACGGGCCTCGGTTCGCTCGCGTACGCCATCGCCCTGCCGGCCTGGGGTCACATGGGCGACATTGTCAGCGGTCCGCGCCGCACGCTTCAGCTGGCCTGCATACCGGCGGCCATCTTCGCCATCGGGCTGAGCGCGCCGATTCCAGCCGTCGCCATCATCTTTTGCCAGCTGGTGATCAGCGCCGGCGGAGGGCCGACTCTTGCCCTGACCGACGCCATGGCCGTGCCGACACTGGCGAATGCCTCGCGCGAGTACGCGCGGCTCCGGCTCCTGACCAGCATCGGCGCGGCCAGCGCCGCCATCGGTTGCGGTTTCCTGTATGCCCGGACCGGCTACCTGGCCGCCCCGTTCGTGTACTTCATCACCATGGCGGTGACCGTGATCTGCGTCATGTTCGTGCCACTGGGCCGCGACAGCGAGCGCCGCCGCATGGCCCGAAGGGCGGCCGAAGGGCGCGTCCAGGTAGCTCCGGAGCGCGGCCGGTTCGGTTCGGTCGGGGAGGCCCTCACAGTCCAGCCGCGGCTGGTCGACGTCCTAGTCTCGGTCACGCTCGTCTTCCTCGGCGTCATGGCCGCCGCCACGTACATCTCGATCAGGATCTCGGACCTCGGCGGCGGGGCCGCGGAGGTCGGCCTCTCCAACGGAATCGGCTCGGCGGCCGAGGTTCCCGGCATGATCCTGGCCGGCTGGCTGGTAGGCCGGATCGGCACCCGGCTGGTCCTCCCGGTCGCGGCCATCGGCTTTGCCGCCTGCATGCTCAGCTGGATCGTCCTCGTGGACGAGGGACCGATCATGGTCACCCGCTTCGCGTCGGGGATCTTCTTCGCGGGCATCTTCGTCTCGTTCGTGCTGACGATGGCCCGGATGCTGCCGGCACGGCTCCAGGCCACCGGCCAGACGCTCTTCCAGGCCGCGTGTTTCGGTGTGGCGGCGATCGTCGCAAACGTGGTCGGCGGGGTCCTGTATGCCGCGGCGGGTCCCCTCGGCGTCTTCGGTGCCGGCGCGGTCTGCACCGTGGCCGGCGGCCTGGTTGGCCTGGTAGTTCTGCCCGGAGTGGCAGTGACGACGGATGCGGGCGCCGGGTCTGCGCTTCCGGCCTCCGCCCCGGCGAGCTGACTCCGGGCCGTGCGGCCGGCAGGCAGTTTGCCGCCGTCGTGCCGACCGCCGCGACCGCCGGCGCGCGCCTCCGCCTCCGGACCCGGTACCATGCCGTCAGCGGCTTGACGGGAGGAGGATCCATGCGGCTATGGGGCGGTCGATTCGAAGGTACGACGGACGAACGGGTGGCCGACTTCACCCGATCGATCGAGCTCGACCGCGCGCTGGCGATCGACGACATCGCCGGGTCGATAGCCCACGTCCACGGGCTTGGGCGGGCCGGTCTCCTCGCCGACGACGAAGTGGCCGCGATCGTCGCCGGCCTGGAAGGGCTGCGCGGCGAGGTGAGGGCCGGGACCATCGTGTGGGACCCGGCGCTCGAAGACGTGCACATGAATCTCGAAGCGGCGCTGCGGGCGCGGATCGGGGCGCTGGCCGGGCGCCTGCACACCGGCCGGTCGCGCAACGACCAGGTCGCCACGGACCTGCGGCTGTGGCTGCGCCGCACGATCGACGGCCTGGACGGGGCGATCCTGGGCATGGAGCGGGCGCTCGTCGGGCTGGCGGTCCGCGACGGCGAAGCCGTCATGCCGGGTACGACGCACATTCAACCCGCCCAGCCGGTGCTGCTGGCTCACCACCTGCTGGCGTACGTCGAGATGCTCGAGCGCGACCGAGGCCGGCTGGCCGACTGCCGGCGGCGGGCGAACGTCTCGCCGCTGGGCTCGGGCGCGCTTGCGGGCGCGGGCTATCCGCTCGACCGCGAGGCGACCGCGAAGGAGCTCGGGTTCGACGGAGTGACGGCTAACTCGCTCGACGCCGTTAGCGACCGCGACTTCGTCGTGGAGGCGCTGGCCGCGATAGCCCTGTGCATGGTCCATCTGTCGCGGCTGGCCGAGGAGATCACCTGGTGGTCGAACCCGCGGTTTGGCTTCGTCCGGGCGGCCGACTCGTTCTCGACCGGCTCGTCGATGATGCCCAACAAGAAGAACCCCGACCCGGCCGAGCTGGTGCGGGGCCGGGCGGCGCGCGTGATTGGCTCGCTGACCGGGATGCTGGCGCTGCTGAAGGGCCTGCCGCTCGCGTATCAGCGCGATCTGCAGGAAGACAAGCCGCCGCTGTTCGAGGCAGCAGCCACGCTCGAGGCTTCGCTGGGCGTCATGGCAGGGATGATCTCGACCCTGACCGTCGATCGCGAGCGGATGCGGGCCGCGGCGGGGGAGGGGTACGTCACCGCCACGGCCGTCGCCGATGCCCTCGTCCGGCGGGGAGTGGCTTTCCGGGCGGCCCACCATGTCGTGGGGACGCTGGTCGCCGAAGCGGAGAGGAGCGGCGTCGGACTCGAGGCGCTGGACGACGCCACGATCGCCGCGGCGCTGGCCGCCTCCGACGACGGCATCGCGTTCACGATCATGGGCGATGCCGCGCTCCCCGGCGAGCTGCGCGCCGCGGCAGGGCTGGATGGTGCCCTCGCCGGCTGCGACGTCGTCGGCGGTACGGCTCCTCGTCGCGTGGCGGCAGCGCTGGCCGTCGCCAGGGCTCGCCTGGGCGTGTAGGGCCGGCAGCGCCAGTCTGCCGCGCCGGCCGAGCCGGGCCCGGCTCGGCNNCGCTGCGTCGGCCCGATCGCTCGCCCGTCCAGCCCATCCGCCGATCCGGGCCAGCCCGCGCAATCGTCCCGATTTGTCACCGAATCTGCGCTCTGTTGATGTCGCATTCGTCGTCAACGGCGGCGTAGGCTGGTGTGGCGCGGAGGGGTGCGCCGCGCCAGGCAGGTGGACCGATGAAGCTGCACGAGTACGAGCCGGTTGGGGGAGAGTCCAAACCCCGAGCGGAGCATCGTGAGGGATCGTCCGTGCTGACCTGCGCCGCCTGCGGCTGCCGCCTTCTCGCTCGTGAATCTCTGGCCGACGGCGGCGGCTACGGACCTGACGCGGCGTGGCGCCACTACGACGGCAACACCTGCGACACCGATGCTCGGGGCTGTCGCGTCGAATGCGTGGATCGCCCCCATCGCATGGCGCGAGTGGAGCAGCTCGCCTCGTAGGGCGCGCCCCGAGGGCGGCTGCTCGGCTGCTGCGTGCCGCCGGCGCGGGGCTGTTGCGGAGGGGAAGCTCTCGTCTATGCAGGGAGCAGGTCGCCCGCCACTCGCGCCACCGCTGTCTCGACGGCCGCAGCGCCGTCCTGAACGGCAACCGTCACGCCACCTGAGCGCCACCGCGGGGTTACCCGACCGGTACTGATTCGGGCGCGCTCGCTACGTACGCTTCGGCCGGCCGCGCCGACATGGGTCGTTTGTTGCGGCGTGGAACGAGGAGACAACCGCGTGAACCCCGCCTCGACCGCCATCAACGCCGGCGACACGGCCTGGGTCCTGACCTCGACAGCGCTCGTCATGCTCATGACGCCGGGTCTGGCTCTGTTCTACGGCGGTCTGGTCCGCCGCAAGAACGTGCTCAGCACGATCATGCACAGCATCTTCATTCTCGCCCTGGTCAGCGTGACGTGGGTGCTTCTCGGCTTCACGCTCGCCTTCGGCAAGGATGTCAACGGCTGGGGCATCATCGGCGGCCTCGACTACATCGGCCTGAACGGCGTCGGCAAGGATCCGCTGACGCAATACGCGCCCAACATCCCTGGCTCAGCCTACATGGCCTTCCAGATGATGTTCGCTGTGATAACGCCGGCCCTGATCACCGGCGCCTTCGCTGAACGCAAGCGCTTCAAGGCCTTCGTCCTCTTCTCGCTGCTGTGGACTCTCATCGTGTATTCGCCGATTGCCCACTGGGTCTGGGGGGACGGCGGTTGGCTCCACAGGCTGGGCACCCTCGACTTCGCCGGCGGCACGGTCGTGCACATCAGCTCGGGCGTCGCGGCGCTGGTCGCAGCCCTCGTCCTGGGGCCGCGGGTCAAGCGCGAGTCGGACCGCTTCGAGCCGCACGACGTCCGCCTGACGGTCATCGGGGCCGGCCTGCTCTGGTTCGGCTGGTTCGGCTTCAACGGGGGCTCCGCCCTGGCGGCCAACGGCACTGCCGCGAACGCCCTGGTCGTCACGAACACGGCCGCGGGCATGGCGGCGCTCACCTGGGTCACCATGAGCTGGCTGCACAAGGGCACGCCGAGCGTGGTGGGCGCGGTGGCGGGCGGCGTCGCCGGTCTGGTGGCCATCACGCCCGCCTCGGGCTACGTCGACGCGAGCGCCGCCATCATCATCGGCTTTGCGGCCGGGGCGGTCTGCTACAGCGCGATTCTGCTGCGCGAGCGGCTGAAGATCGACGACGCGCTGGACGTCTGGGCGGTCCACGGCGTCGGCGGCACACTCGGCGCGATCCTGACCGGTGTCTTCGCCGTGGCGGCCGTGGGCGGCGCATCCGGCTTGATCGACGGCAACCCAGGTCAGGTCGGAACCCAGCTGGTGGCCGTGGCGGCGACCTGGATCTACAGCGGCATCGCCACCTTCATCATCCTCAAGGTCGTCGACCACCTCGTCGGGCTTCGTGTCGACGAGGCCGAGGAGGAAGCCGGCCTGGACTCCTCGCAGCACGGTGAGGTGGCCTGGCAGCTGTAGACCATCGGTCGGGACGGCGGCACGGCCGCCCGATACCGACCGGCAACCTAGTGCGTCGAGGGTCCGGCCAGGAAGGCCCTCGAGGACCGCCAGCCGAGCCAGCGGGCCCGGCCGTCGCAACACGTCCCGAACGACAACCCTCGCGCCACCAGAGCGCCACCGGAGGGTCACCCGGTCGTCACCGATTCCGGGCGTCCGGCTCCATACGCTTCCCCGGGCCGCTGTCGCGGCATTCGTCCGTTGCGATCGGGAAGCGAAGGAGTCTCGGCGTGATCAACGGTGGCGACACTGCCTGGGTACTGACCGCGACGGCGCTCGTCATGTTGATGACGCCCGGCCTGGCCCTCTTCTACGGCGGCCTGGTCCGCCGCAAGAACGTGCTCAGCATCCTCATGCAGTGCATGTTCATCCTGGGCCTGGTCAGCGTGACCTGGGTCCTGGTGGGCTACACCCTGGCCTTCGGACCGGACATCAACGGCTGGGGGATCATCGGCGGCCTGAACAACCTCGGCCTCCAGGGTGTCGGCGTCACCCCGGGCCCCTACGCGGCGACCATCCCGGCCACCGCGTTCGCGCTGTTCCAGATGATGTTCGCCATCATCACGCCGGCGCTCATCAGCGGCGCGGTGGCGGAACGCGTGAAGTTCAAGGCGTATGTCGCGTTCATGCTGGCCTGGGCGGTGCTGATTTATTTTCCGCTCTGCCACATGGTCTGGGGCACGGGCGGATTTTTCAACTGGGCGCTCGGCGGAAAAATCCCGGTGCTGGATTTCGCCGGCGGCACGGTCGTCCACATCAGCTCCGGCGTCGCGGCCCTGGTAGCGGCGCTGGTCCTGGGTCCGCGCGTCCGGCGCGAGTCCGAGCGCTTCGAGCCGCACGACGTCCGACTGACGGTCATCGGCGCCGGCATCCTCTGGTTCGGCTGGTTCGGCTTCAACGGAGGCTCGGCGCTCGCCGCGGACGGCCTCGCCGTCAACGCGGTTCTGGTCACGAACACTGCCGCCGGGATGGGCGCGCTCACCTGGATGACGATGAGCTGGCTGCACAAGGGCTCGCCTAGCGTCATCGGCGCCGTCTCCGGCGCGATCGCCGGCGAGGTCGGCATCACCCCGGCCTCCGGCTTCGTCGACCCCAGCTCGGCCATCGTCATCGGCTTCATCGCCGGCGTCGTGTGCTACAGCGCCATCCTGTTGCGCGAGCGGCTCAAGATAGACGACGCCCTCGACGTCTGGGCGGTCCACGGTGTCGGCGGCACGCTGGGCGTTCTGCTCACCGGCGTCCTGGCGACAACCGCGGTGAACACCGTCGGTCGGGGCTGGATCGACGGCAACTTCGGCCAGGTCGGAATCCAGCTCGTCGCCATCGTCGCCGTCTGGATCTACAGCGCCGTGGCGACCTTCGTGATACTCAAGGTCGTGGACCTGGCCGTCGGGCTCCGAGTCGGCGAGGCCGAGGAGGAGGTCGGGCTGGACGTCAGCCAGCACGGCGAGACGGTGGCCTTCCAGAACTGATTCGCCTGCCTTTCTCGACGGAACGGCGCCGTCCTCTCCCCCTCGGTCGGCGCCGTTCCTGCTCTCCGGATCGCGCCCGGATGGCGCGTCACAGGCGCGTCAGCGGCTCCGGGAGACTGGAATCTCGCCGAACTTGCCTGGAGTGGGAGTTGCGGGCGATATCGGGCGCCGAACCGAGGCCGGAGCCGATGCCAGGCGGCCGTGGCGCTGAGCTCACGCTCGACAGCCGCGCAACCGGGACGGGGCCAGGGCCGATTCGGACGAGTGAGGCCCGGAATCGGTCCTGACTTTCACCTGGGGCAAGTTGGGCCAGAAGCGGCGTCGTGAATGCGTCGCGGCCGGGCACATTGGGAGGGGACTCGAGCCGGGATCGCCCCTTGTGACGAAGCGCCGGACCGGTGCCGCCGACGGAGGAGGCGGGCGGAGCGTCCCGAACGGCAACCGAGGTGTCACCGCAGCGTCACCGAAGGTCCACCCTCGCGCTACTGATTTGCACCGACTCCTTCCATAGACTTCCACTCATTGAAACGGGACCGCGGGTCCCAGAGCTCAGCCGAAGGAGCCATGAAATGATCGTCGCAGCCGCTTTCCTCAGTTTCGGCCTCCTGGTCGTGGCCTGGTTCATCGCCCCGTCTCACGCGGCGGCCGAGTAGCCAGCGGTCATTTCGGCATCCTTCGACCGGTCCCTACGCCGGTCCCCTCGGCGCCTCGCCTCTGACGCGCCACCTTCGCCAGATCCCTTCCTCACTCCGGCCCGCGCACCTTTCGGCAGGTTGCGCGGGCTTCGCGATTCTGGGGCGACGTCGTCCATCGGCGTGTTCCGCACAGCGACCTCGCGCGATTTCGGTGGCACCGAAAGGGATCTAGGGCGAGCTCGCGGGCCGAGAACCTCCGCCCAATGGCGTTTGGTTTCGGTGTGGCCGAATAGATGCGATATCGCCGACGCAGCTATCTCGCCCGCCGGGTGCGGCCGCCGCCACCCCGCGAGGCCTTCGCCTCCCCGCGCTACTCCGCGTCTTCCAGGCGATAGCCCACCCCGCGGACGGAGGCTGGGACCGGCGCACCGGACTCTTCCAGCTTTGAGCGCAGGCGTGCCAGGTGGGGCTTGAGCCACTGCGGGTCGGGGTTCGGCTCGCCGGGCCAGCCCGCGGCCAGGAGCGAGCTGTGCGAGACCACGTGGCCGGCCGCGGCGACGAGCGAGGCCAGCAGGCTGTATTCCGTACGCGTCAGGACGAGCTCCTCGCCGGCGACTGAAGCGGTGTGGCGGCCGCGGTCAAGGACGATCGAGCCCCACCGCAGCTCCCCGGCGCCGCGCAGCTCCGCCTCGTTGCTGCGGCGCCGCATCACGGCCCTGATGCGGGCCAGCAATTCCTGCTTGCCGAACGGCTTGACCACGTAGTCGTCCGCGCCCGTGTCCAGCGCCTCCACCTTGGCCCGCTCGTCGGCCTCGCCGGTGAGGACGATGATCGGCGTCTGCGATATGCGGCGGATCGCGCGGCAGACTTCCACGCCGTCGAGCCCGGGCATGGCCAGGTCCAGGAGCACCAGATCCGGGCGCTCCTCGGAGAAGCGGCGCAGGGCGGCATTACCGTCGTACGCAGTTACGACGCGATGCCCGGCGCGACCGACCAGGGCCGACACGGCGCCAACCATCGCCGGCTCGTCGTCGACGACGAGGATCAGCAGGCTCGCCTCCGCCACCGGACCCATGGTGCTCAACTTGTGGCCTCCGCTCCAGTCTGCGCTCGCGCGCTCGGCAACTCTCGCTGATTTCGCTACCCGTCCGAACCGGCCTCAGACATAACGCCGGCCTCCGGGCCGCCGCCGTCCTCCGAAGTGTCGCGCATCTCGGGCACCGCAACCATAAAGCGACTGCCACCGTACCCATTTGATTCCAACCAGACACGTCCGCCCATGGCGTTCATGAGCCGTCGGGCGGCGTAGAGCCCGATCCCGGAGCCCCGCGGTCGCGTCGCCGTTCGAACGTAGGCGTCGAAGACGGACTCCCACTCGGCCTCGGGGATCCCGGCTCCGTCGTCGGTGACGTAGATCTGGACTTCGCCGTCCAGCCGCGACGCCCCGACGCTGACCGATCCGCCTTCGGGGGAGTATTTCACCTCGTTCTCGAGCAGATGCTCGAGAACCTGGCGGAAGCGGCCTTCGTCGCCCACGCCCACCAGCTCCTCCCAAGTGCCGTCGCGTCGAAGCGGGTGCTCGCGCAGCAGCGGCGTCATCTCGCCGATGGTGTCGTTGACGGCGCGAGCCACGTCGAACGGGACTCGCGCCAGGCCGGCGGCCAGCCCCTCGCCGCGGACCGACGCCAGGATCGAATCCACCAGGCGATCCAGGCGCGTCACCTGGCCTGTGGCCTGGCTGCGCCACTCCTCGACGAGCTTCGGGTCGGGGCCCGCGCCGCTGCCGGCGGCGTCGGCTGCGTCCGCCAGCAGATCGAGGTACGCCCGCACGACCGCCAGCGGCGTCCGCAGCTCGTGCGTGACGACGGCCAGCAGCTCGGCCCGGGCGCCGTCCAGGGCGGTCAGAGTCTCGAGCTGCTCCTCCGCCTCGGCCTGGAGCCGCCCCTTCTCGACGATGCCGCCCAGCAGCGCCCCGATCGTGACCAGGAACTCCACTTCCTCGGGCGAGAACAGGCGGGTTTCGATCGCCTGGACGTTTATCACGCCGATGACCGTGTCGTTCCACGGCAGCGGCACAGAGAGCATCGAGACGAACTGCGACTGGTCGAAGCCGGGCACCCACTTGAACCGCGGATCGACCCGGACGTCCGGGGAGGCGACCGGCCGGCCGATCAGCGCGGCGCGGCCCGTCAGGCCTTCGCCCAGGCCCAGCGTGACGCGCCCGATCTGATCGCGGTCGAGGCCGTTGGTGGCCGCCAGCCTGAGGCACGATTCATCGCGCTCCTTCAGGTAGACGGAGCAAACCTCGACGTCCAGGGCGGTCGTGGTTCGGTCCACGATCGTCCCCATCAGCTCGTCCCAGTTGCGCGCCGTCGTCAGCAGCTTGGCGAACTCGTGCAGGAACTCGAGCTCGCGCAGCTTGCGCACGGCGTCGAACGGCGCGTCGACCTTGGGGCCCGAAAGCCCGGTCGAGCCCGGGGGCCCTTCCGGCTCGAGCGCCTGCCCACGTGCGGATGCCGGCGCAGGCCGGCGGGCGGGCTCTTTCATCGGCGGTCGACCCTTTGGGCGCGTCACGCGTCTGTCTCGCTACTTCGCGGCCGTCGCGGGCGCGTCGTAGACCTTCGTCGGCAGCTCCGCGAGCAGCGGCTCGGTCCACGTCCAGGCGGCGCCGTAGTGGCGGCCCACGGCCCCGTGACGGGCCGCCTCGGTCCGCAGCGGCAGACCGAATATCTCGATGAACCCGACAGCGCTGGCGTGGTCGAAGGCGTCGTCGGCGTCGTACGTGGCCAGGGCCTTGTCGTACAGGGAGAGCGGGCTGCGCCGCCCGACGACGACGGCGTTGCCGTGGTCGAGCCGGACCCGGACGTCGCCGCTCACGACGCGCTGGCTGCTGGCGGCGTAGCCGCGCAGGTCCCGATGCAGGGCGCTGAACCAGAGCCCGTCGTAGGTGAGCTGGGCCAGCTCGTCGGCCACCGTGCGATTGAAGCGGAGAGTGTCCTTGGTGAGCGTCAGTCCTTCGAGGGCGCGGTGGGCGCGGTGGATGACCGTGGCGGCGGGCGCCTCGTAGATCTCGCGGCTCTTGATGCCGACCAGGCGGTCCTCGACGTGGTCGACACGACCCACGCCGTGGGCGGCGGCGAGGCCGTGCAGCTTCTCGACCAGCACGACCGGATCGAGCCGCTCGCCGTCGAGAGAGACGGGGACGCCGCCCTCGAAGCCGATCACGATCTCGACCGGCGCGGGCGCCGCCTCCGGGTCGACCGTCCAGCGATAGACGTCGGCGCGCGGCGCGGTCCAGGGATCCTCGAGAATGCCGGCCTCGATCGAGCGGCCCCACAGGTTCACGTCGATCGAGTAGATCGAATCCTTGGTGATCGTGATCTCGATATTGCGGGCCTTCGCGTACTCGATCTCCTCCTCGCGCGACAGGCCCATGCCGACGCGCATCGGGGCGATGACGGCCAGCGATGGATCGAGGGCGTGAGTGGCGACGTCGAAGCGGACCTGGTCATTGCCCTTGCCGGTGCAGCCGTGGGCGACGGCGTCGGCGCCTTCCTTGTGGGCGACCTCGACCAGAAGCTGGGCGATCATCGGCCGGGCCATCGCGGTGGCCAGCGGGTAGACGCCCTGGTAGAGCGCGCCGGCCTGGACGTGCGGCCAGCAGAAGTCGCGCACGAAACGCTCTCGGCCGTCGACGACGTAGGCCCGGCTGGCGCCGGCGCCGATGGCCCGGCGATCGACGTCCTCCTTGAGCACGCCGCCGCCGAGGTCGACGGTGAGGGTGACCACCTCGACGTTGTACTGCTCGCGCAGCCAGGCGACGGCGACCGAGGTGTCGAGTCCACCGGAATAGGCGAGCACCACCTTGTTCATCGAGGAGCCTCCGAGTGAGCGAACAGTCGAGCGTTCGGCTGAGCCGACGCGTCCGACGATTGGAATGTCTGGAAGCGGACCAGCCACCGCTCGAGCGCGGCCTCGGTCTCGAACAGGACCAGCAGGGTGTTGTCCCCCGCGAGGGTGCCGACCTGATCGGCCAGGCTCGACTGATCGATCGCCTGGGCGATCGCGCCGGCCGAACCGGGCGTCGCCACGAGCACCAGTCCGAGGCCGCTGCGAGCGATTCGGACGGGGATGTCTTCGAGCAGCCGCCGCAGGCGGGCGTCGTAGGCGTTTCCGGTGGCGGCCGTCTCCGGCGTGGCGTAGACGTGGCGGTCGTCGCGCGGCACCTTGACCAGGCCCATCTCCGCGGCGTCGCGGCTGACGGTCGCCTGGGTGACCTCGAAGCCGCGCGCCCGAAGCAGCTCGACCAGCTCCTCCTGGCTCCCAATCGGCGAATGCGAGATCAGATCGAGCAGGGCGCGCTGCCGGCGCTGCTTGACGTTCGGCTGGCTGCCGTTGATGGCCATGATCACGATCCGATCTCAGGTCGTCGCGGGGCGGGCGCCGCGGGCGCTTCGGTGGTGCCGCGCGCGGCGGTGATCCGCGTGCCGAAAGCCGGGTCGTGCAGAGCGCGGCTCAGGGCGTGAGGGTCTTTGGAGTTGCAGATGACGGCCACGGCCCCGGACCAGCCCACGGCCGCCAGCGCGGCGCGGATCTTGGGCACCATGCCGCCCTTGATGACGCCGTCGGCGATCAGCTTCTCGGCCGCGTCCGCGGTCATGGTGGCGAGCTTCTGGCCGGCCGCGTCGCGGATGCCGTCGACGTCGGTCATCAGCACCAGCTGGCGGGCACCGAGGCCGGCGGCGATCCCGGCCGCGGCGTCGTCGGCGTTGACGTTGCACACGATGCCCTGCTCGTCGCGAGCCAGCGGCGCGACGACGGCCACTTCTCCGGCCACGAGCAGCGCGTCGAGGAAGTCGCGCCGCAGGCCCACGACGTGGGCCACGAGGCCGAGACCGGGCACGCGCTCGGCGATCATGAGGCCGCCGTCGACGCCTGAGAGGCCCACGGCGTCCACTCCGCGGTCGCGCAGGTCCGACACGAGCTCGGAATTCACCACTCCGCGGAGAACGGCCGCGGCAACGTCCAGCGCGGCCTGGTCCGTGACCCGCAGGCCGCCCTCGAAGCGGCTGGGCACGCCCAGGCGCTCGAGCCATTCGGTGATTCGTTTGCCGCCGCCGTGGACGAGCACGACGGGACGCTCGCGCGCGACCGAGGCGACCTCGTCGAGGACGTGCGCCTGGTCGGCGAGCGTCGTGCCGCCGAGCTTGAGGACGAGGACTTCGCTCACGTGGTGTACTCCGCGTTCTCGATGACGTATTGCTCGGTCAGGTCGCAGCCGAATGCCTCGCCGGATCCCCTGCCCAGACCGAGGTCCAGTCGGATGAGCACCTCGGGGGCATTCATCGCCTTTCGGACGGCGGCGCGGTCGAAGGGGAGGGGAGCGCCGGCGGCGAAGACGAGGCTGCCGGCGATGGCGATGCGCAGCCGATCCAGGTCGAACTCGGGGCCGCGGCCGGCGCGTGGCATGGCCTCGGTGTGGTGCAGTCCGGCCGCCTCCAGGAGCTCTTCGTCCGGGAGGCGGGCATTGCCCGCAGCGCCGGCCACGCGGCCCCAGTTGGGGTCGCGGCCGTGGACGGCGGCCTTGAGCAGGCTGCTGCTGACCACGGAGCGGGCTACTGCCCGGGCGTCGTGGTCGTCGGCGGCGCCGCTGACCTGGCACGTGATGAGTGTGGAGGCACCCTCCCCGTCGGCGGCCTGCTGGCGGGCGAGGGACCGCGCCACTGCCTCTATCGCCGCACCGAGCGCTTCGGCCTCGGCGCTGGCCGTGGCCACGGGCCGCGCCCGGGACGCGCCCGACGCCAGCAGGAAGACGGTGTCGTTGGTGCTCGTGTCGCCGTCGACGCTCAGCTGATTCCACGTCCGCTGCACGATCGGGGCGAGCAGCCCGAAGAGCGTGTCCGGCGCGGCTGTAGCGTCGGTCAGGATGACGCCCAGCATCGTGGCCATGCGGGGATGGATCATCCCCACGCCCTTGGCGATCCCGGAGACGGTCACGCATACTGGCGAGCCATCCGGGCCGGGCAACTCGACGTAGGCCGTGGCGAGCTTGATCTTCGTGTCGGTGGTCATCATTGCCCCGGCCACCGCCGCGAGGGCCTCGTCCGAGGAGGCGAGCTGCGGGACCAGCCGCGCGATCGCGTCGCGGACCTTCTCCACGGGCAGCCGCACGCCGATGACGCCGGTGGAGAGCGCAAGGGTCCGTTCGGCCCGCGTCTTGAGGGCGGCAGCGACCGCCTTGCAGACCTCGGCCTGGTCGGCGTCCCCGTCCACGCCGGTTGCCGCGTTCGCGGCTCCGGCCGTCACGACTATCGCGTCCGCCCAGCCGAAGCGGCCGCCGCCGCCGATCTCGGTGGCGTTGAGGTGAGCCTGCGAGACGCGGATGGGCGCCGCCACGACCAGGTTGCGGGTGAAGACGGCGGCCGCGGCAGCGGGCTCGCGCAGGGTGGCGATTATCCCCAGATCGGGGCGGCCGGAGGGCTTGATGCCGGCGATCGTGCCGCCGGCCCGGAAGCCGCCGGGCAGCACGGCCCGTTCCTCGATCGGCGGGAGCGCGATCGATAGTGCCTCGAGCCCGTCGGTGTCGCGGTCTCGGGCAGCCGCGGCTGCCGGGCCGGCAACCGGAGCCGAAG
>PLOC01000037.1:0-4593 GCA_003141955.1 Chloroflexota bacterium | reverse complement strand
CGCGGATCCACGCGGCACCACACGCGACAGAGATTGCTGCCGTAGACGTGCTTGGTGGCCGGCGGCTCGGCGACGACCTGGACGAACGGCTCGTCGCGATACGCCTCGGCGTACAGCGCGTCCAGCTCCGCCTGGGTGACTGGACGGGTCGGCCTGACGTGGCAGCTGGCGAGGAGGCCGCGCGTCATCGGAATGAGGTGCGGCAGGAAGTCTACCGTCGCCACGCCCGGGTTGGCTTCGCGGCTGCCGAGCGCCCCGCGCTCGCCCTGCTGCTGGAGTTCCTGCTCCATCTCGGCCGTGTGGCGATGAGTGAACACGCCGTAGGCCTTGACGCTCTCGTTGACCTCGGAGAAGAGCAGATCGGGCTTGGGCTCGCGGCCGGCCCCCGAGACGCCGCTCTTGGCGTCCACGGCGAGATCGCCGATCAGCCCGGCCCGCGCCAGCGGGGCAAGGGTCAGGATCGTCGCGGTGGGGTAGCAGCCGGGCAGCCCGATGATGGTCGAATCCTGCTCGGCGGCGTCGCGCATTTCCTCCCGGTGCAGCTCCGGCAGGCCGTAGACGGCCCGGGCCAGGAGCTCGGGCGCCGGATGATCGAACTTGTACCAGCGCGGATAGTCGGCCGGATCGTGGAGGCGGAAGTCCGGCCCGACGTCCAGCAGGGCGGAGCCGCGGGCCACGATTTCGGCGGCCATTCCGGCGGCGACGCCGTGCGGCAGCGCGGTGAAGATGGCGTCGGCCTCGGGAATCGCCGCGTCGATGACCAGGCCCGTCGCGGCGAGATGGGGATGCGACTCCGCGATCGGGACGTTGTCGCGGTTACGGCCGTGCAAGCCTGCCAGCCGGACGCGGGGGTGGTTGAGCAGCAGCCGGACCAGCTCGCCGCCTGCATAACCGGTGGCGCCGACGATGCCGACCGTGATCGTCCGGCCGCCCTGTCGAGTGCGCGCCGCACGAGGTCCCAGGTCGCGCTTCGATCCCGCCGTCGGCGCTGACTTCTTGCCCGAGTCGGCTTTGGCAACGCCGTCAGGCGTTGGTCGGAGGGGGGTCATGATCGTATGAGTATACGGTCTGATGAATAGTCATGCAACCGCAAACGTCTCGTCCGCGCCGCGCCACGCTGCGCCGCTCAGATGTAGCCGGCCGCGACCAGGATGATCCCCGCGACCATGAACCAGTGGAGCAGCCAGCCCCAGAGGAACGATCGAGTGCGCCAGGCCAGGATGCCGAAGAAGACGCCGCCGGCGATCGTCGACAGGACTTCCAACTCCGGCTTCCAGACGTGCATCAGGGCAAACGGGATCATCTGCAGCCAGATCGCGTCGGTGCCGTACTTGCGGCCGAAGGTTCCCAGCAGCCAGCCCCGGAAGAAGAACTCCCAGGCGAACATGTCCACGCCGGCGTCCAGGACAACTCGCCAGGCCGGTCTCTGCGCCGCGAGCATGGTGTAGTAGACGCGGAAATCGGGCAGTTGCCCCAGGAACCAGATGGCGACCGACATGATGGCGATGCCGGCAATGGCCACCGGCAGCCCGAGCCTCCAGTCGCCCAGGGCCATGCCGTAGCGGCGTGGATTCTCACGCCAGACCAGCACGATGACGGCCATTGGGACGAAAGCCTCGAGAACCAGGTCGCCGTACTCGGGCTGGCCGAAGTTGTTCTCGTACGCGGCCAGCAGGACGAGCATGCAGGCCGTGATCGCCTGGACGATCCGGGCGTCGAAGTCCACGCCCCAGATGCGCCAGGTCGTCCCGGCTCGGACTTCCGGCGCGGCTTCGTCCGCCGCCGCGGCAGCTCTGCGGCCGGGCAGGCCCCCTTTCGCGGCTGCGCCGCCGGGTGTTTGCTGTCCGGTCACGGTTCCTGGAGACGGGCGAGGTCGTGCCAGAGAATGCCGTACGTCACCGAAGCCATGCTGGCCATGATCAGGAACCGCTCCAGGCGGCCCTTCCAGTGGCCGGCCCAACGGCCAGACCCCATGGCCATCAGGGCCACGAGGAACGGCGTGAAGTCGAGCGAATAGCGGAAGCCGTACTGGACGAACCCGCCGCCGTAGTAGAGGAAGACCGGGATGGCGATGAGGGCGGCGGCGATCCACATCAGCTGGGCGCTGCGCGCCTTGAAGCCGGCCCAGAGTGTGGCCAGCAGGGCGGGCGAGACCAGAAGCATGGACAGCCCGTTCGGATTGGCCGTGAAATAGGGGAACCTGTTCAAAGTGTCGAAGGGCGCAAGCAGGGCCAGGCGGAGGTTCTCCGGGACCTGCAGGACGGAGAAGACGCCGAGCGCGCGGCGCGCCTCGAGGGCGCCCTCGTCCTGGGCCAGGTAGGAGATGGAGTACCCGGCCTGCAGCGGCGAGCCGAAGCGGACCCAGTTGAACCAGCCGTACACGGCGATCGCGAGCCCGATCGGCACGGCGAAGGCCAGCGCGGTCGTGGCCAGTGGACGGAGAGCGGCGCGCTTTTGCCAGAGCAGGGCGATGCCGAATGGAATGGCAGCCAGAACCGTCGTCGGGCGGGCCAGGAACGAGAAGGCCATACACGCGCCCAGGACGGCGGGATGCCGCCGGCCGGCCCATTCGATCAGGAAGAGCGATAGGGCCAGGAACGACTCCGCCTGGGCCAGGTAGTAGAAGTCGCCGAGCACTGAGACGAAGAACAGGAGCGTACCGAAGGCGATGAACGCGGCCACCCAGTAGGCGGTCGAGCCGCGGGCGCCGTAGGCGCGAGCCAGCGGCAGGGCCAGCATTGCCGCGGGGATGCCGAAGGCGATGCCGATGATGAAGCCGCCGATGGCCTCGAGGGAGTGGAACGGCGCGAACGGCAGATACGGCAGAAGCTGCAGCGGCCCCACTGCGAGGTAGTAGTGGCCGCCCATGTAGACCGAGTCGACGGTGCCCTTGAACGTGTCCGAGTCGAGGTGGCCCGTCAGCGCTCGCTGGGCCAGGGTCATCATCCGGTCGGTCACCGGGTGACTGCGGTGGATGGACACGATCATCGCGACCGTGTAGGCGGCGGCAACTGCCACGTAGAAGAGGAGGTCTCCTCGCGAAAGGTGCCAGAACCTGCGGATGGGTCGTGGTGCGGCGTCGCCTGTCATATAGCGGCGAAGTATAGGCGGCGCGAGTCCCCGCGAAGGCTATTCGGCCAGGACGTCCTTCATCGGCCCGGTGACCACGACCTCGCCATCCTCCTCGGCGGGTCCGCTCGCGGCTCCGGCCGGGCGCCGGATCAGGTAACGGTGGCAGATGCGCGCGGGACCGGCCGCGACCTGGGCGCTCACGGTGCAGTACTTCGTGGCCGACAGCTCGATGGAGCGCCGGACGGCCTCCGACTCGACGTTCCCTTCGACGACGTGCAGGACGGTGATGTCCGTAAAGACGTTGGGCGCCTTCTCGCGCTGAGTGCCGCTGACCTCGACCGAGTACCGGTCCACTACCTGACGCTTCTTTTCGAGGATGTCGAGGATGTCCATGGCCGTGCAGCCGGCGATCGCCGCCAGGAGGAGCTCCGTCGGGCGCGGCCCGGTGTCCCCGGCGGCGTTGTCGATGACCACGTCGTGCCCGGAGCCGGTGGCCGCCACGAACCGACGGCCACCCTCGTGTCGGAGGCTGACTCGCTTCTCACTCAATTCCACGATCTCCTTGCTTGCTGGCTCGCGGCGAGGTCATGTCGCCGCGAGCGCTGCTCCAGGCGCAGGCGTCTCGGTCGCTCCCTGGCGCGAGAACTGCGTTCGGTACAACTCCGCGTAGACGCCGTCGGCGGCCAGCAGGTCGGTGTGCGAGCCCCGTTCGACGATGCGCCCCTCCACGACGACGAGAATCTGATCGGCCTCTCGCACGGTGGAGAGGCGGTGGGCGATGACGACGGAGGTGCGGCCGGTCAGCGCCGTCCGGAGCGCCAGCTGGACGGCCACCTCCGACTCCGAGTCGAGGTGGGCCGTCGCCTCGTCGAGCACCACGATGTTGGGCGCCTTGAGCAGCAGCCGGGCGATCGCGATGCGCTGCTTCTCACCCCCCGACAGCCGGTAGCCGCGATCGCCCACCACGGTGTCCAGGCCGGCCGGCAGCGATTCGATCAGCGGCATGATCTGGGCGGCGTGGAGTGCCTCGAGCAGCTCCTCCTCGGAGGCTTCGGGCTTCGCGTACCGCAGGTTGGCCCGGATCGTGTCGTGGAACATGTGCGCATCCTGCGTGACCACTCCGACCTCGCGGCGGATCGAGTCCAGGGTCGCATCGCGCACGTCCACTCCGTTGATGCGGATGGCGCCCGCTCGCACATCGTACAGGCGCGGGATGAGGTGGCTCATCGTGGTCTTGCCGCCGCCGGACGGACCGACCAGAGCGACCAGCTGGCCCGGCCGGGCGGTGAACGACACGTCGAAGAGAACCTGTTGGGAGGGAGCCTGGTCGAGCACCGCGACCGACTCCAGCGAAGCCAGGGAGACTTCTTCGGCCCGCGGGTAGCTGAAGTCGACGTGGTCGAATTCGATGGTCGCGGGGCCGGTCCGGATGGCAACGGCATCCGGCTTCTCCGCAATCATGGGTTCGAGGTCGAGCACCTCGAGGACGCGGTCGAAGCTGACCAGGGCGGTCATTATGTC
>PLOC01000050.1 GCA_003141955.1 Chloroflexota bacterium | reverse complement strand
GGCTGATCCGGGCCCAAGACCGTCCGGCGCAGCCGGGCCAGTCGAGGGTTGCGTCGGAGACCTACCGACGCGCCTTGGCGGCCGGTGCGCTTGGGGGCGTGATGGGGAGGGTTGGTCATGAGTTGGTCTCGGTCGCGGTTCATGCTTGCAGTCGCCGTCGCGGTCGTTCTGGCGGGACGAGGCTCGATCTCGACGTTGTCCGACCAGCGCACTCCGGGTGCTCCCTCGAGACGACCGAGGCGCTGGAGGTGACGATGGCGGCCGGGCCCGACCGAGGCCGCCGGGAAGTCCGCACTCGCCGCGTTCGCTACCCGCCACAATTCACCTGAACGTTTCGCGCCGGCCGGCAATCGTATCGGGCATGCAAGAGGTTTTTGGCCGGGAAGGGGCGAGCGAGCGGAGGGTGTCAGTGGCGACCGAGACGGTCGACGAGGCGTTCGCGGCCCTAACCCGACGCCGCGTCGACGCCGCGTATGGGCTGGCCTGGGCGATCCTCGGCAACGACGGCGACGCTGACGACGCCACCCAGGACTCGTTCGCCCTGGCCTGGCGCCACCGCCGGAGCCTGCGAGATCCCGCGCGTTTCGATGCCTGGTTCGGGCGGATCCTCGTGAATGTATGCCGGCAGCGCCTCCGACGGCGCGCGCGCGAGCGGGTCAGGCTGCTCACGGATGCCGACAATCCCGCCGTCTCCGACTCCTCCGCCCAAATGTCGTCCCGCGACGCGATCACCCGGGCGATGGCTCGCCTCGATCCGGATCACCGGATCGTGGTCGTGCTGCGCTACTGGGCCGACCTGACAGTCGACGAGATAGCCGAACGACTGGACGTGCCTGCAGGCACCGTGAAATCCCGACTCCACTACGCCCTTCGGTCGATGCGACCCCGGCTGGAGGACCAACCATGAGCAACTTCGATTTCGACCGCGAGCTCGAAGCCATGGTGCGCGAGGAGCTGCGACGCAGCATCGTCCCGCCGGCCACTCCCGACTACATCCGGGACTGCGTCGACGATATCGCGGCCGCGGCAACGGCCGCGCCGCGGCATCATCTCATCCCCCTCCCGGGGGCTGGAGCCATGAAGGTCAGAGCGCTCGCCGCGGCTGTCGTCATCGGTGCGCTGATCGTTGCCGGGCTGTGTTGGCATGGCGCACAGCCGGCGCCCGCCACGGGAACGCCCGGCTTCAGCCCGGTCTCAACGTCGTCTCCCGGAACGGTCCTCCACCTGAGTCTGACTCCCGACGGAGCCGGCTTCGTCTACATCGACGGCGATGGGCTGCGCGTGACAACCGACCGGGGCGCCAGCTGGTCCGAAGCGCGCCAGATCCCCGCCAGTGACTCCGCGCAGGACCATATCTGGGACGCCGGCTCGCTTGACTTCGTCGACGCACAGCATGGCTGGATGATAGGCGTCACGAATGGCGCCCAGGGATCGCAGGTGACGGTATACCGGACGGGCGACGGCGGCCGAACCTGGCAGCCCGCTCTGATCACCTCGTTGCCACCGGACGGCTCGCCAACGGCGGACGGCTCGCCCGCGCTTGCCGGCTCGTTCGTCGCGGGTCAGGATCACTTCCGGGACGCGCTGCATGGCTGGGTCGTCATCGGGCGGGTCGTGAACTCTGGTGTGGTCGACTGCCAGGTTTACGAGACTGGCGATGGCGGCCTGACCTGGTCCGGTCCCACGAGCAGCGCTTGCATCGGGTTATCTCCCGAGGTGACCTGGGTGACCGCCGCGCTCGGGTACTTCGTACCGCCTTGGGCCCAGAACAGCGTGTCGGTTACGCAGGATGGCGGACAGAGCTGGAGCACCCAAGGGATGCCTGGGACCTGGGCCAGGGTCATGCCAGAGCTGCTCGAGGGCGATGAGTCCGGGCATCTCACCATCGTCGCCACGGAGGCCGAGTGGAGAGGGGGCCAGCCGCCGTACGAGGTCCTCGACAGCACGGACGGTGGCGCGAGCTGGTCGAAGGCGTATGACATGACCGTCCCCAACGGCTTCGACGAGGTTTCTGCACTGGGCGCGGAACACTGGATCGCGACCGTGGACAACGCCAACGGCTGCGCCCCGGGCGGCAGCCTCTGCTCACCCTATGCCGCAAGAGGCTTGATGGAGACCATGGACGGGGGGCGAACGTGGAGCGTCGCCAGCGACTCGGTTCCGGGCGCGCCTTACTGGTGGGACACCGAGCACGCAGTGGCGGTCGGCGACCTGCAGCCGTGCTCGGACCCGAACGCCTCCTCGTGCGTCTCGGACAGGACCGTCTTCGTGACCGTTGATGGCGGCGCCACCTGGCGGCCGGCCTTTTCAGCACCGTAGGCTATGGCGCCCGGGCAGAGGGTCCAGGCATCCCGGCTCGGGCCCCGGTCGAAGCTTCACGCGGGCCTGATTTCGCCAGTACGACTACGTGTACGACGAACGGAACACCGCCGCCTTTCTTCGGAGCCTCGTTCTCCCGGGCAACCAGCCGGACACAATGACCTTTGACGCGGCGAGCACGGGAGCACTCAGTGACGCTGTCGTGACGCTGGCGGCAGGCGCGGCGGTCGCGTTCTTCGGGGGTCGGCAGCTCTTCGCGATCGCCGCCATCTGGTCGGTCCTCGCCATCGGCACGGGTACCTGGATCGCGCTGGGAAGCGAGCCTCGGCTGGCATCCGTCCGGATAGGCCCGATCGAGCTTTCGATGGTGTTGGTCGGGATCGGGCTTGCGCTCGCGGCTGTCCTCTGCCTCGCTGGGTCCATCGTGGGCTGGCTCACCTCGCCATCCGAGCCTGGCCCGCTACGACCGCACATGCCG
Organism: Chloroflexota bacterium; assembly: GCA_003141955.1. GTDB lineage: Bacteria > Chloroflexota > Limnocylindria > Limnocylindrales > CSP1-4 > Fen-1039. Next base: position 28,428 of record PLOC01000050.1, on the reverse strand, counting down.
CCCCCGACGCATCAAGCCTGACGGCCGATAACCAGACACTGGCGTGTGCCGTTGTCGTCGCCGACGATTCCGGCCCTGCGCCGGCCAGTCGAGCGGCCGCGTCGGGGGCCTACCGGCGCCAGCTATCGCCGCCCCGCGCGGACCGCTATGTCGACACGCTCTTGGTCCGGGTCCGGTCGCTCTTTGTCGGCCACCACTTGGACACTGAAGGGCGGAAGGTACGGGTTGCGAAACGAGCGAACCCCTTCCTCGAGCCCTTTCACGCTCCTGGCGGCTCCCACCACCGCCGCGACGTGCGAGACGATCTGGTCTCGGATTGGCGGCATTAGGTCGTCGCCAACTGAAAGCCTGACTGTCTTGTAGCCTTCCCACGGCCACGGCCACTCGCGCGTCGGGGTTCCCATTGCGGCATCTCCTCATCATCGAACGCACGCGAGTCTACGACCCGCCCGCTGTCCTGCGTAGGACTGTCTCAGCCCACGAGCGCCGGCCCGACCGGCTCGACCAGCTCCCGACCCTGGTTCCGGGCCGAGTTCACGAGCGGCGAAGGGCCCAAGCCGCCCAGTCGAACGGCCGGAGGCGCCGTCATCGAGCGGCGCAGGAAGAGGAGATTGGGACCATGAACAAGGTCCTTCTTGGCGGCCGACTGACCCTCGATCCGGAGCTGCGATCGCTGGCCAGCGGGTCATCGGTTGCGACATCTCACGCCCGCTCAACCGCGGCTCATTCAAGGCTTGTCCGATTGCGCATACTCAGTGACACCCGGCCGCCCTCGGAAATCGGGACACACTCGCGTCGCGGTCGGACCTACCACTCGGAGGGAGGGGGTCGACGATGGGGAGCGAAGCCGGCGACAGCCTGAAGGCAGATTCGACGGTCGATCGGGGCGACCGGAGCGGTCTGGCGCTCCTGGAGATTGGAGCCGCCGCGGTCCTCATCGGGTCGTTCTTCGTGCCGTGGTACGTGATCTCAGGCCCGGGCTACACGACCTGGATCTCCGCGGGCGGCTACTCGTCCATGGCGCTGACTACGGCGGATCTGCTGATTCCCTTCGCGTCGCTTGTGGCCATCGTCGTCACCCTCGCCGGCCTGGCATTTCCGGCGCGTGGGGCGAAGATCGCGATCCTGGTCGCGTTCGCGACCGCCGGCTACGGGGCGATCCTGCAATTCCAGGACGTTCTATCCGGTGGTCATTCCGACTACCTCGTGCCGCCGACCGCCGGGCTGGGACTCTGGCTTTTCGCCGGGACGGCCGCCGCGGGCGTCGTCTTGGCCGTCGTGGATCTCGTGCGAGGCGGATCATCGACCTTCCTCTGGCGGGCGATCAGGCGACCGTCAATGAGGCGATACGGCCCTCCGGCGGCGTATGTCGTGATGCTCGTGGTCACCTTGCCCGTGGCCTTGTTCCCGATGTTTCCGCGGTGGTGGCTGCTCGTCTGGTGCGCCGCGCTGCTCATGGGGCCGCTGTGGGTGGTCCGAGCCAGAAAGGCCAGATGATCCGGTCCGAGTGGCGGCGGGAGTCGAGCAGACAGGGTGTAGGCTCACGCAGTTAGCTCTGGTGACGCCATAGCGGGGGTCGACCAATGAGCAACAAGAGGCGAGTGGCCGAAGACAACATCGGTGTGTTCCTGGCGGACAGGGGCGCCGTCGTGGTGCCGGTGGAGGGTCTGAACGTTGGGCCAGGGAAGCCCGGTCCGGGGGACGAGTGGCGGGTCCCGATGGGGCCGATCGAGACTGAGGGCGACGTGATCCCCGAGCCCGCGCACTCGGACGGCACCGTCGTATCGCCGTTCCATCCGACTGACGAGCGGTAACCGTCGGGCAGACCACACTCGTAAGTCTGAGCCGCAGCTCTCCTATCGGCGACTTGTCCGGATGCGTTCCGGGCGCCGTCGAGGCGCTATGCTGGGCCCGGAACCGAGTAGCCCGGGGTGCGGTGGCCGGACCGGGCCGAGGGAGAGGAGCGGGGATCGATGTCGACTTCGCACCGGCTGGCGTCGGTCCGTCTGGCCGCCGCGCTGGTCCGCTTTGCGCGTGTTGTGGCAGCTGCCTCGCTGGGAACCGGTGTCCTTGCCGCAGCCTGGGCCGGGCCGCTGGCCGGGCCGGTCGCCGCCGCGCCGGTGCCGGGCAGGGTCGTGGCCTGGGGCTACGACCACTCCCACCAGGCCGAAGTGCCGGCTGCCGCCCAGTCGGGCGTGATCATGGTTGCGGGAGGCTGCAATCACAGCCTCGCCCTCAAGTCGAACGGGAGCGTGATCGCCTGGGGTGACGACACCTTCCACCAGACCGAAGTCCCCGCGGCGGCCCAGTCGGGGGTCGTCGCGATCTCGGCCGGGTGCGAGCACAGTCTGGCCCTCAAGTCGAACGGCCAGATCGTGGCCTGGGGCGACAACACGTACGGCCAATTGAACGTGCCTTCTCTGCCGGCCGGGCGGAAGTGGATCGCCATTGGGGCCGGCGAGCGCCACAGCGTGGGCGTGGCAAACGGCGGGGTGGCCAACCAGGTCTACGCCTGGGGAGACGACACGTACCTCCAGACGGAAGCCCCGATCACCATCTACAACGGGCAGCCGGTCACGCTTCCCAACAGCGTCGACGTCGACGCGGGCGAATACGACAGCATCGCCCTGAACAAGAACGGAACCGTGGCGATCTGGGGCGGCCCGCCCGCGAGCCTCGGGATCATGCCGGCGGGCCTCTCCAAGGTGACCGGCATCGCTATCGGCCGCGAAGATGCACTCGTGCTCAAGTCGAACGGCACGGTCGTGACCTGGGGCGAGAACGACTATTCTCAGCTGGACGTTCCGTCCGGCCTTTCGGGCGTGACGGCGATCGCGGCGGGTGGCTATCACAGCCTGGCGCTGAAATCCAACGGCCAGATCGTGGCGTGGGGCCGTGACGATGTCGGACAGACGGACGTGCCGGCTCTCCCCGCAGGGTCGCACTACTCGGCGATCGCGGCCGGCGCGCTTCACAGCCTGGCCATCATCCCGCCGAATCCGCCCGGCGCCCCGACGGGGGCAGCGGCATCGGCCTGGGCCGGCGCCGCCACCGTCTCGTGGGCGGCACCATCGAGCAACGGCGGCGCCCCGATTTCGGGCTACACCGCCGCCTCGGCGCCGGGCGGCAAGACCTGCACCACCACTGGCGCGCTGAGCTGCACTCTCGGAGGACTCACCAACGGGACGTCGTACACGTTCACCGTCAAGGCCAAGAACTTGGCCGGCTTCGGAGCGGCGTCGGCGAAATCGAACGCCGTCACTCCAACCGCCGCGGCCACGCAGGCACCGACCCAGAGCCCGACGCCGGCCGTCACGGCCGCTCCGACCGGCTCCCCTACCGAACCTCCCACGGCGAGCCCGACCGCCGCGCCATCGGGTCCCACCTCCGGCTCCGGCTCCGGAACGGGCGGAGGAAGCGGGTTGCTGCCGGTCCTGGTCGCGGTGATCGTAATGCTGGCCATTTGCCTGGCGGGCCTGGTGGGGTACCAGGTTGCCATGATGAGACGGGGGCCCAGTGTGTCCGACGGCGGGCCGCTATCCGGAGAGGAGCCGCCGGATACTCACGACACGCTGCCGGGCGGACCGTCTGCCACGAATTGAGGGCGGGGATATGCTGCCAGGGGCGCCGTCACGCGTCGACGTCTCCGCTTTCGTCTCCAGGAGAGGAATCCAGATGATCGGACACGGGGCAGTTCTGTCCAGGATCGCCAGAGCGGCTCTCGCCGGCGGGCTGCTGGTAACCGCCGCGGCTTGCTCGACGAGCGGCGGCGCCACGCTGCCGCCGCTGAGCCTTCAGACGGCGACGCCGGCGGCGAGCTGCGCCTGCGCCACGCCCACCGTTGCCGTTGCGAGCGCCAGTGTCACGGCCAACCCGACGGCCGGCGTGCAGAGCGGCACCGTCGTTGCCTGGGGCGACGACAGCCGGGGCCAGACGAAAGTCCCCGCCGGCCTTGCCGGGGTCGTAGCGGTCGCGGCCGGGGATGAGTTCAGCCTGGCGCTGAAATCCGATGGCACCGTCGTCGGCTGGGGCGCGAACGACGCGGGCCAAGCCACCCCGCCGGCCGGCCTGAAGGGAGTGGTCGCGATCTCGGGCGGTAGCTCGCATGCGATCGCGCTGAAGTCCGACGGCACGGTCGTGGGTTGGGGCGACAACACCTATGGCCAGGCCACCCCTCCGGCCGGCCTTGCTTCGGTCGTCGCAATCTCGGCCGGCGGAGACCACAGCCTCGCCCTCAAGTCCGATGGCACGGTCGTGACCTGGGGCACCGACTACAACGGCGAAGCTCCGGTGCCGGCCGGTCTTCACGACGTGATCGCCATCTCGGCCGGCTACGACTACAGTCTGGCTCTCCTCAAAGGCGGGACCGTCGTCGCCTGGGGCGACAAGTACCCGACCGATACGTCGGTCAGCCTCGTCAAGGTGCCCAAAGGGCTGTCAGGCGTGACGGCCATCTCGGCCGGCTACTATCACAGCCTGGTCCTCAAGTCCGATGGAACCGTCGCCTCCTGGGGCCAGGACGCGGACGGCGCGGTGACCATCCCCAATGGCCTCTCGAGCGTCACGGCCGTGGCCGCGGGCGGCAACTTCAGCCTCGCGCTCAAGTCGGACGGGAGTGTCGTAGGCTGGGGGTCGAACTCGGACGGCTGTCTGACATTCCCGGCCGCGCTCAAGAATGTCATTGCCATCGACGCCGGCGGAGCCTTTGCGCTGGCGATCATTCGAAACTCCTGACGAGGGAAGAGGATGCCAATGCGCCAGATCAAGGCCCGTCTCGCAAATCGCGCGCCGCTCGACCTGTCCACCCTCGACGAGCGGGCCCTGATGGGCTGCATCGACCACTCTCTCCTCAGGCCGGAGCTGACCCGGGCCGAAGTCGAGGCCGGCGTGGACCTGGCGATCGAATGGGAGACGGCCACGGTCTGCTGCCGCCCGGCCGACCTGCCGCTGGTCGTCTCGCGGCTGCGGCGGACGGTCGTCGGCCCGACCACGGTGATCGGCTTTCCCCACGGCGCGCACATGTCCAACATCAAGGAGCGCGAGGCGCTCGTCGCGGTCGACCAGGGCGCCGTCGAGCTGGACGTCGTGCTCAACATCGGGGCGCTCCGATCCGGCGATCTCGGGTACGTGCGCGACGAGCTGGCCGGGCTCGTCTACGCGGTCGCCCCGACGCCGGTGAAGGTGATCCTCGAGACCGCGTATCTCACGCCCGAGCAGGTCGAGGCCGGCTGTCGCGTGGCCGTCGAGGCCCGAGCCGCGTTCGTCAAGAACGGGACGGGCTACTCGCCACGGGGCGCGGAGGCGGGCGAGATCGCGCTCATGCGCCGGGTCGTCGGCGACCGCGTCGGGGTCAAGGCTGCGGGCGGCGTCCGGACGCTGGACGCGATGCTGGCGATGCTCGCGGCCGGCGCGTGCCGTGTCGGAGCCACCGCCACGGCCGCGATCGGAACGGAGTGGCGGGCGCGCGGCCCCGAGGCGGTCAAGGCCATTCTCGCGTCCGCTCCCGCCGCGAAACCCGCCGCCGGGCCGTCCGCCAGCGACGAGGAGTAGGCGTCGGCGCGGACACCGAGGAGGCCTCGGTCCGGGGCCTCGCGCCTGCTATACTTCGGCCTTCCTGGGGACCGAGGAACCTCGGGCTGCCAATGCCAATCGCCAAGGAGTGCACGTTGCCGCACGAAGGCGTGCCGTTCGCCCCGTGAGACGAACCACCACCTTCACGCCCCAGGGAGCCGCGGCGGCTCCTGCGGAGGGGCAGTCTACCCAGGTCCCCGGCCGCTCGGTCGAGGGCCTTTTGGTTTCCCGGGGTTCGCACAGTAACGACCGCCGGGGCGAGCACCGACGGGAGGACTAGATGCCCGCCACCGTGATCGTCGGCCTGCAGTGGGGCGACGAAGGCAAAGGCAAGACGACCGACTTCCTGGCAGAGGACGTCTCGGCAGTCGTCCGCTACCAGGGTGGTGACAACGCCGGCCACACGATCATGCTCGGCGAGGAGGTCTTCAGGCTACACCTCGTCCCGTCGGGCGTGCTCTATCCGCACATCGCGCCGATCATCGGCAACGGCGTGGTCGTCAACCCGGCCACCCTCATATCAGAGCTGGACATGCTCGCCAGTCGGGGCATCGAGGTCGATCGCGTCCGGGTCAGCAAGCACGCCCACGTGATCATGCCCTACCACATCGCCCTCGACGGAGCGATGGAGGCCCGCCTGGCGAAGGCCGCGGTCGGGACCACACGGCGGGGAATCGGGCCCGCATACGCGGACCGGGCGTGGCGGATCGGCATCCGGATGGAGGACCTGCTCGACGCCGCTGGGCTTCGGGGCAAGCTGGCCCGCATCCTGCCGGAGAAGAACGCCACTCTCCAGCGCCAGCATCGGGTCGATGGCTTCGACCTCGACGAGCTGGTCGAGCAGGCGACCGAATGGGGCAGGCGCCTCGAGCCTCACCTGGCCGACACGACCCGGCTGGTTCAGGAACGCCTGGCGCGCGGCGAGCACATCCTGTTCGAAGGGGCGCAGGGAGCGCTGCTCGACCTGGACCATGGCAGCTACCCGTTCGTCACCTCGTCCAACCCGATCGCCGGCGGCGCCTGCACGGGCGGCGGCATCGGGCCGCTCCAGGTCGACGAAGTCATCGGCGTCATGAAGGCCTACGCCACCCGCGTCGGGGCAGGCCCGTTCCCGACGGAGCTGGCCGATGCAATTGGCGATGGGATCACCGAGCGTGGCCGGGAGTTCGGAACCACGACCGGGCGGCGTCGCCGGGTCGGCTGGTTCGACGCCGTGCCGCTGCGGTATGCCGTGGCCGTCAACAGCGTCAGCTCGATCATGCTGAACAAGATCGACATCCTCTCGGGCCTGGACGAGGTCCTGATCTGCATGGCCTACGAGGTCGACGGTAAGCGGGTCGAATGGTGGCCCTCGGACGCGGACGTCCTGGCGCGGGCGAAGCCGATCTACGAGCGCTTCCCCGGCTGGACCGAGCCGATCCACGGCTGCCGCTCGATGGCGGAACTGCCGGAGAACGCGCGGCGGTACGTGGACGCGGTCGAGCGACTCTCCGGGGCCCCCATCGCCCTCGTCTCGGTTGGGCCGGAGCGCCACGAGACGATCGAGCGAATGGCTCGTCAGCAGCGCCCCAGGCCGCCTGCCGGACCGGCGGCGGTTTCCGCGGCTTCCTCCGGCGCCGCCGCCGCCGACAGATGAGTTCGCAGGCCGGATCCAGCCCGCAGATCGCTGGCCCCGCCCGGGTGCTGGTGCTCGGCGGCGGCGGCCGCGAGCATGCCCTGGTGTGGAGCCTCACGCGCGAGGCGGAGGTCGAGGCGGTCATCGTGGCGCCCGGAAGCGACGCCATCGGCGAGGAGCCCAAGGTTCGGTGCGTGCCGGGCGTTTCCGCCACGGACCCCGCGGCGGTCCTGGCACTGGCCACCGCCGAAGACGTGGATCTGGTCGTGGTCGGTCCGGAGGCGCCGCTGGCCGCAGGAGTCGCGGATGTCCTGGAGGAAGCCGGCGTGCCCACCTTCGGGCCGATTCGCTCGGCCGCGCGGATCGAGTGGAGCAAGGCATTCTGCCGCGAGGTCGCCGCGGCGGCCGGTGTCCGGATGGCCCGCGGCGAAGCCTTCTGGGCCCTCGAGCCGGCCCTCGCCTATGCCCGCGAGCTGGCCGCCGCGCCTGGGGCGCGCGGTGCGGTGGTCAAGGCCGACGGCCTGATGGCCGGCAAGGGCGTCACCGTCTGCGACGACTTCGCTCGGGCGGAAACGGCGCTGCGGGCGCTCTTCGCCGGCGCCCCGGCAGCGGCGGAGGCCGAGGCGGCACGTCTCGCCGGCCGGCCCCCGGTGGTCGTGGTCGAGGAGCGCCTCTTCGGCGCGGAGGCGAGCCTGATCGCCCTGTGCGACGACCACGGCGCGCTGGCCCTGCCCCCGGCCCGGGACCACAAGCGTCTGCTGGACGACGACAGGGGCCCAAACACGGGCGGCATGGGCGCCTACAGTCCCGTTCCGGACCTGCCAGAGAGCCTCTGCGCCACGCTCGTCGACATGATCCACGTGCCGATCCTGGCGGATCTCGCGCGCCGCGGTGCGCCGTTCCGCGGCGCCCTGTACGCGGGCCTGATGCTTACGCCCGAGGGTCCTGTCCTGATCGAGTGCAACGCCCGCTTCGGCGACCCCGAGGTCCAGGCGCTGCTGCCGCGGCTCGCCGTGCCGCTGGGTCCGCTCCTCCTGGGGGCCGCGCTGGGGGACCTCGCCGGGGCCGCGGCGGAGCTCGGCCTGGTGGGCCGGATGCTGCCCACGACCGGGGACGCGGCGGTGGCAATCGTCCTGGCCGCGGCAGACTATCCCGAGACGCCGCGCAAAGGCGACCTCATCGGCGGGCTGGCAGAGGCCGCGCGAGCCGATGCCACGATCTTCCACGCAGGTACGGTGCGCGGCGCCGACGGCCAGTACCGCACCAACGGTGGCCGCGTCCTGTCGGTCGTGGGCCTCGGGAGCACTCTCGCCGCCGCGCGCGCCAGTGCGGAGAAGGCCGCCGACAAGGTGACCTGGGAGGGGATGCAGCGCCGCCACGACATCGCCGCCAGGCTACCGGCCGTCGCGGACGCGAAAGCCGCGGCCGCCTCGCCCGCCCCGATCTCCGCGGCCGGATGGGAAGGGGGGAAGCTGGCATGATCCCGCGCTACACGCTGCCCGAGATGGGGGCCATCTGGACCGAGCAGGCTCACTTCGAGCAGATGCTTCGGGTGGAGATTGCCGTCGCCCGCGCCCAGATATCTCGCGGCATGGTGCCCGCGGAGGCCGTCCGGGCGATCGAGGCGCGAGCCCGGGTAGACGTGGCCCGTATCGAAGAGATCGAGAAGACGACCGACCACGACGTCATCGCCTTCGTCAGCCAGGTCGCCGAGACGGTCGGCGAGGAGGGACGCTACCTGCACCTCGGCCTGACGAGCAGCGACGTCGTCGACACGGGTCTGGCGCTTCAGCTCCAGGCCGCCGGGCGGCGGCTGACCGACGACCTCGACGCCCTGATCGGGGCGCTCGTCGCCCGAGCCCGCGCCGAGGCCGGCACGGTGATGATGGGCCGCACTCACTCGGTCCATGCCGAGCCGACCACGCTGGGCATGAAGATCGCCGGCTGGGCCTTCGAGATCGCCCGCGACCGGGCGCGCCTGGCGGCCGCCGCGGACGACGCGGCCACGGGCAAGATCTCCGGGCCGGTCGGGACCTACAGCCACCTCGATCCGGACCTGGAAGAGGAGGTTCTGGCGGCGCTCGGCCTGCACCGCGATCCGGTCTCCACGCAGATCGTCCAGCGCGATCGCCATGCCGCGATGGTGGCCGCGATCGCGGTTACCGGGGGAAGCCTGGAGCGCATCGCCACCGAGATCCGCAATCTCCAGCACACCGAGATCGGCGAGCTGATGGAGCCGTTCCGGGCCGGCCAGAAGGGCAGCTCGGCGATGCCCCACAAGCGCAACCCGATCCTGTGCGAGCGCATCGCCGGGATGGCGCGCCTACTGCGCGGCTACGCGGCCACGGCCCTGGAGAACCAGCCGCTCTGGCACGAGCGCGACATCAGCCACTCCAGCGCCGAGCGAGTGATGCTCCCCGACGCCACGATCCTGCTCGACTACATGCTCGTGAAGACGCGCGGCCTGATCGAGCACCTGGTCGTCCGGCCGGAGCGGATGCGCGAGAACATCGAGCGCGGCCTGGGCCTCCACGCCAGCAGCCGCGTCCTGCTGGCCCTGGTCGAGGAAGCCGGAATGTCGCGCGAGGAGGCCTACGCCGTCGTCCAGCGCAACTCCATGAAGGCCGCGGACGAGCGCTGCCAGTTGCGCGATACCCTGGCCGCCGACCCGGAAGTGGCCGCCCGCCTCTCCGACGAAGCGCTTGCCGCCTGCTTCGACGACAGCCATTTCCTGCGCAACGTGCCAACCGCGATCGCCCGGCTCGATGAGCTCGTCCCGGTTCGGAAGGAGGCCGCCGATGTCGCCCGCTGAAACGACGAACCCCGGGGATCCGCGCGCTTCCGGGCACAGCCTCGCCGCCTCGGGGGGATTCGTCCGGTCCGGCAAGGTGCGCGATCTGTTCGAAGTCGGCGATCGGCTGCTGCTCGTCGCCAGCGACCGCCTCTCGGCGTTCGACGTGGTGCTGCCGACACCGATCCCCGACAAGGGCCGCGTCCTGACGGGGCTGTCCCGCTTCTGGTTCGGTCAGACCGCCGACATAATCCCGAACCATCTGCTCGGGAGCAATCCGGCCGAGCTGCCGGCGGGCTTCACGGACGAAAACGGCCGGCGCGAGCTGCGCGGCCGGATGATGCTCTGCCGCCGGGCGAGAGTCCTGCCGGTCGAGGTCATCGTCCGCGGCTACGTCGCCGGTTCGGGTTGGAAGGACTACCGCCGCAACGGCGCGATCTGCGGCATCCGCCTGCCCGAGGGGCTGCGCGAGTCCGACCGCCTGCCCGCACCGATCTTCACTCCGTCCACCAAGGAAGAGGTGGGGCACGACCAGAACATCGGCTTCGACGCCCTGGTCGAGCTGGTCGGCGCGCCCATGGCCGAGCGGGTCCGCGACGTCGCCCTGCGCCTGTACTCGCGCGGCGCCGTGATCGCCGAGAAGGCCGGCATCCTGCTCGCCGACACGAAATTCGAGCTCGGCACCGCCCTCGACACGGGCGAGCTGATCCTGATCGACGAAGTCCTGACGCCCGACTCCAGCCGGTTCTGGGACGCCTCGGACTACGAGCCCGGACGCGCTCAGGCCAGCTTCGACAAGCAGTTCGTCCGCGACTGGCTGGAAGCCCAGCCCTGGGACAAGACCTATCCGGGACCCGAGCTTCCGGCCGAGATCGTGGCCGGGACGCGCGAGCGCTATGTGGCGGCGTTCGAGCGGATCACCGGGGCCGGCTTCGAGCGCTACCTGCAGGAGGACACGATCGCCCGATGAGCGAGTTCCGGTATGCCGTCAACGTGCTGCCCAAGCAGGGCATCCTCGACCCGCAGGGACGGGCCGTGGAGCTGAGCCTGCCCCACCTCAACGTCACCAACGTATCCAGAGTCCGGGTCGGGCGGCGGGCCGAGCTGACCGTCACCGCCGGCTCCGAGGCCGAAGCGCGTGCCCTCGTCGACGACCTCGCCAAAGAGCTGCTCAGCAACCCGCTCATCGAGGCCTACGCTATCGAGCTGCTGGAGGCGACCTCGTCGGCCGTCTCGGCCGGGGGCGCCCCCCCGGCCACCGGTTCGGGCGCCGATTCGGGCGCAAAGGTGACGCGGTCGTGAGGATCGGCGTCGTCACCTTCCCGGGCTCCAACTCGGACGTGGACGCGCTCAACGCCCTAGCCGTCGCCGGCGTCGAGCCAGTCTCGCTCTGGCATGAGTCGCCCGACCTTCACGGCGTGGCCGGCGTGATCCTTCCGGGCGGCTTCGCTTACGGCGACTACCTTCGAGCGGGCGTCATCGCGCGCTTCTCGCCGGTGATGCGCGGAGTCTCCGATTTCGCGGCCAAGGGCGGCCTCGTCCTGGGGATCTGCAACGGCTTCCAGGTCCTGGCCGAATCCCGGCTCGTGCCCGGTGCGCTGCTGCGCAACCGCTCGCTGCGCTTCGCCAGCAAGATCGTGGCCATCAAGCCACAGCGCCTCGACTCGCCGTTCACCCACCGGTCAACCGGCGCGCCGCTGCACATCCCGATTGCCCACGGCGAGGGCTGCTACTACGCCGACGATGCTACGCTCGACGACATCGAGCGCAACGGCCAGATCCTGTGGCGCTACGTCCGATCCGACGGCACGCCCGCGCTCGACCCCGACGATCCGGCCAATCCGAATGGCTCCCTGCGTGCCATCGCCGGGGTGTGCAACACGGCGGGCAACGTGGCCGGGCTGATGCCGCACCCGGAGCGGATGTCCGAGTCCATCCTGGGCAGCGACGACGGAATGCAGCTGATCCGCTCGTTCGTGGACAGCGCGAAGGCGTGGGAGACAGGGCGATGAGCGACATGACGACGAACCCGCCCGCGCCGGCCCAGCCCGAGCCGCTGCACCGCCAGCTGGGCGTCACCGACGGCGAGCTGGACGCGATCCGCGGCAAGCTCGGCCGCGACCCCAATCACACCGAGCTGGCCATGTTCAGCGTGATGTGGAGCGAGCACTGCTCGTACAAGAGCTCCAAGCCACTGCTCAAGACCCTCCCCACGCGCGGCCACGGCATCATGGCCGGTCCCGGCGACAATGCCGGCGTCGTCCGCATCGGCGATGGGCTGGCGGTCGCGTTCAAGATCGAGAGCCACAACCACCCCTCCGCCGTGGAGCCGTACCAGGGCGCCGCGACCGGCGTCGGCGGCATCCTGCGCGACATCTTCACCATGGGCGCGCGGCCGATCGCGGTTCTGGACGCGCTCCGCTTCGGCGACCCGACCGATCCGCGAACCCGCCATCTCGTGGACGGGATCGTTCGCGGCGTCGGCGGCTACGGCAACTGCGTCGGTGTGCCCACCGTCGGCGGCGAGCTCGTCTTCGATCCCTCGTACCAGGGCAACCCGCTGGTCAACGTCATGGCCATCGGCCTGCTCGAGGAGCGCATGCTGATCCTGGCCGAGGCTCCCGGACCGGGCAACTACGTCGTGCTATTCGGGTCGACCACCGGCCGCGACGGCATCGGTGGAGCGAGCGTCCTCGCCTCGGCGACCTTCGCCGACTCCGACCCCAATAAGCGGCCCACGGTCCAGGTCGGCGACCCGTTCGCCGAGAAGCTGCTGATCGAGGCCAGCCTGGAGCTGATCGACCGCCGCCTGGTGGAGGGCATCCAGGATCTCGGCGCCGGCGGCATCTCATGCGCCAGCTCGGAATCCGCCGACAAGGCCGGGACCGGCATCCTGCTCGACCTGGACGCGATTCCGCGGCGCGAGCCCGGCATGGCTCCCTGGGAGGTCATGATCTCCGAATCCCAGGAGCGGATGCTGGCCACGTGCCGGCCGGAGAACTATCCGGCGGTGCGCGAGGTGTGCGAGCGCTGGGGCATCCCGATCGCTCTCGTCGGCCGGGTGACCACCGACGGCGACATCGCCATCGTGGAGGGCGGCATCGGCATCGACGGCCTGCCCAACCCTGGAGCGCTGGAGATCGCCCGCATCGCCGCGAAGGCGCTCACGAGCGACGCGATAATCCACTACCGCCTGGCCACGCCGCCCGCGCGACGCCGCCAGGCACCCGCCCCGGGCATCCCGCTGACGGCCCAGGACGGGCTTCCGGAGCGGGGCATGGACCCGGCAGCCGTCCTGGCCGCGCTGCTCGGCAGCCCGAATCTCTCGAGCCGGCGCTGGGTCTACGAGCAGTACGACGCCTGCGTCCAGAGCAACACCGTCGAGTGGCCCGGCCACGGGGCGGCGGTCCTGCGCGTCAAGGGCACGAAGAAGGCCCTCGTCGCGACGACCGACGGCAACCAGGCCGTCAGCGCCCTCGACCCGTACCTTGGCGCCCAACTCTCCGTGGCCGAGGCGACGCGCAACGTCAGCATCACCGGCGCCCGCCCGATCGGCCTCACCAACTGCCTCAACTACGGCAACCCGGAACGGCCCGAGGCGTTCTGGCAGCTCCAGGAAGCGGTCCGGGGCATGGGCGACGCGTGCCGCACCCTCGGCGTCCCCGTGACCGGAGGAAACGTCTCGCTCTACAACGAGTATCCGGGCGGCGCGATCTCGCCGACGCCCGAGATCGGCATCGTCGGCCTGCTCGACGACGTTTCGCTGCTCGTCCGGCCGCCGTTCACGACCGAAGGCGACAGCGTCGTTCTCGTCGGCTCGAGCGCGCCCGGCCTGGCCGGCTCGGCCTATGCCGCGCTGGCGGGGCTCGCGTCCGAGGATGCGCCGCCGAGCCTGGACCTGGACCGCGAGGCGGCCCTTCAGTCGTTCATCCGCGAGGCGATCGGACGCGGTCTCGTGGCCTCGGCCCAGGACGTCTCCGGCGGCGGCCTTGCCGTCGCGATTGCCGAATGCTGCATGTGGGGCGGGCTCGGGGCCAACCTCCGTCTCGGCGTGCTCGGCTCGCCGGCGATCGAGCTCTTCGGCGAGAGCCCGTCGCGGCTCGTCCTGTCGTGCCGCCCGCGCCACGCCCCGGCGATCGAGCTGCTGGCCCGCCAGTTCGGCCTGGCGTCCGCGACCCTGGGCAGTGTCGGCGGTGACCGGCTCCGCATCGAGCTGACCGGCCAGGGAGCGACGGGCGCGGCCGAGGAGCGCGGCTCGCGCGTGGCAGACGCGCTGGACGTGGCCCTCGTTGATCTGCGCCACGCTTGGGACCACGGCCTGGCTCGGGCCCTCGGCGTGGAGCCCTCCGCGGCCGAGAGCAACCCCGACCCGCACGCGCCGGATCGGCCCGACGCAAGCGGCAGGGCCGACTAGCCGTGTGCGGCATCTTCGGCGCGGTGACCCCGGGCATGGATGCCGCGGCCGTTGCCGCGCTGGGCGTCTTCTCGCTGCAGCACCGCGGCCAGGAGTCCGCCGGGATCGCCGTCAGCGACGGCGAGCAGCTGATGCTGTACAAGGACCTGGGCCTGATTGCCCAGGTCCTCGACGAGCGGCGCCTGCCGAGCTTGCGCGGCCCCCTGGCGATCTCCCACTGCCGCTACTCGACGACCGGTTCGACGGTCTGGGAGAACGCCCAGCCGACCTTCCGCCTGGGGCGCGGTCGCTCGATCGCCATCGGCCACAATGGCAACCTGGTCAACACCCGTGAGTTGCTGGCGCACCTCGAGGGCGGCAAGTCGCGCCTTTCCGCCACCACCGATACCGAGCTGCTGACCACTCTCCTGGCGGACGACCCGGCCGAGGACACGGTCGAGGCTCTCCTCCACGTCCTGCCGCTCGTGCAGGGTGCCTACTCGCTGGCCATCCTGGACGAAAAGCGCGTCATCGGCGTGCGCGATCCGTTCGGCTTCCGTCCCCTCGTCCTGGGCCGGATCCAGCTTCCCGTCCCCGGCGCGCCGGGCGGCCATTCGGACGGCTGGGTCATCAGCTCGGAATCCGCCGCCATAGAGGTCGCCGGCGGGACGGTCGTCCGAGACGTGGAGCCGGGCGAGATCGTCATCCTCGAAGAGGGCAAGGAGCCGGTGTCCATCCGCTTCGCCGAGGGCCACGAGCAGCTGTGCGTCTTCGAGCTGATCTACTTCGGCCGGCCCGACTCGTACATGCTGGGCCGCAATCTCTACGAATCGCGGCGCCGGATGGGCGTGGCGCTCGCCGCCGAGGCGCCCGTCGCCGCCGACCTGGTCATGCCCGTGCCGGATACGGGGGCACCCGCCGCCGCCGGCTATGCCGAGGGTTCGGGGCTGCCGTATCGCGAAGGCATGGTTCGAAACCGCTATTCGGGGCGGACCTTCATCCAGCCTTCTCAGGGCATGCGCCAGCGCGGCGTCACCGTCAAGCTGAGCCCGCTGCGCGAGGTCGTGGCCGGGAAGCGGCTGGTCGTCGTCGACGACTCGATCGTGCGCGGCACCACCACCCGCCAGATAGTGGCTTTGCTGCGCAAGGCCGGCGCGACCGAGGTCCATCTCCGCATCAGCTCGCCGCCGATCCACCATCCGTGCTTCTACGGCATCGATACCCAGATCGAGACAGAGCTGATCGCGTCGACCCATTCGGTGGAGGAGATCCGCGAGTTCCTCGGCGCCGACTCCCTCAGCTACCTCTCGATCGACGGGGTCCTCTCGGCGCTGGATCTGCCGTACGACCGCTTCTGCTTCGCCTGCTTCGACGGGCGCTACCCGGTGCCGGTGCCGTACGACACGACCCGCCACAAGTTCGTTCTCGAGGACGCGGTCGGCGAACCGGTGTCGCAGGGCGAGGCCGAGGCGATCGCCAGGACGGCGCTTCATGAGTGAGGTCCGCGGCGCCAAGTCCGGCGGCGCGTGGGGCGCCTACCGCGGCGCCGGCGTGGACATCGACGCGGGCGAGCGCGCCGTCGAGCTCATGCGGGCCTCCGTCGACGCCACGCGCCGGCCGGAGGTCGTCGGCGGGATGGGCGGCTTCGCTTCGGCGATGGCCCTGCCTGCGGGCATGCGCGAGCCGATCCTGGTCAGCTCCACGGACGGCGTCGGGACGAAGACCGCGATCGCGATGGCGCTGGGTCGCTACGACACGGTCGGCCTCGACCTGGTGGCGATGTGCGCCGACGACCTGGTCTGCGCCGGGGCGGAGCCGCTCTTCTTCCTCGACTACGTGGCCGTGGGCCGCGTCTTCCCGGAGCGCGTGGCCGCGATTGTGGGCTCCGTCGCGGACGGCTGCCGCCTCGCCGGTTGCGCGCTGATCGGCGGCGAGACGGCCGAGCACCCGGGCCTGATGGAGCCCGACGAGTTCGACCTCGCCGGCTTCTGCGTCGGCGTCGTCGAGCGCGACCGGCTGCTCGACGGCACCGCGGCGCGGGCCGGCGATGCGTTAATCGGCATCGCCGCCTCCGGGCTCCACAGCAACGGCTTCTCGCTGGTGCGGCGGATCGTGGCCGACGCGGGCGTGGACCTGGGCGAAGGCTACGCCGACCTGGTCTGCCGTATCCTCGGCCGGGAGACGGCGCCGGAGCCCGAGACGCTGCCACTTAACCTGGGCGAGGTGCTGCTGACGCCGACGCGCATCTACTCGCGGGCGATCCTGGCGCTGCGGCGGCGGCTCGACGCGGCCGCAGCGGAGCTTCGCGGCGTGGCGCACATCACCGGCGGCGGGCTTCCCGGCAACGTGCCGCGGGTCCTGCCCGATGGCCTGGGGGCGCGAGTACATCCGGGCGTCTGGCCGATGCCGTCGATCATGCGGCTGATGGGAGCGCTCGGTGGGCTTTCGGAGGCCGAGCTGCGCTCCACCTTCAACGGCGGCCTGGGCATGGTGTGCGTCGTCCCGGCCGGGGCCGCGAAGACGGCGATTTCGAGCCTGGAGGAAGACGGCCTGACGGCCTGGCGGGTCGGCGAAGTGGTAGCAATCGACGCCCTCGGGGCGCGCTATTCGGAATCCTGACGAGTCGATACGGAGGAGGAGCGGCGTGGCGCATCGGATCGCGGTTGGCGTTTCTGGAACCGGCAGCAACCTGCGTGCCCTGCACGCCATGGCGTCGCGCTGCGCGCTCGACGCGGAGATAGCCCTGGTCTTCGCCGATCGCCCGTGCGCCGCCCTGGACTGGGCCGTGGAACAGGGGATCGAGACCCTGTTGGTGCCCTCGGCGCCACGGGGCGATGACGCCGCGCGGGCCAACGAAGACGCCATCCTCGCCGAGTCGGTCGCGGCCGTCTCGCCCGAGCTGGTGGTCCTGGCGGGTTACATGCGAATCACGGGTCCGGCGATGCTGGCCGCGTTCGCGGGCCGGATGATGAATCTCCACCCGGCGCTGCTGCCGGCGTTCCCGGGCGCGCACGGCGTCCGCGACGCGCTCGCCGCCGGGGTCAAGGTGACGGGAGCGACGGTCCACTTCGTCGACGACTCGCTCGACGGCGGCCCGATCATCGCCCAGGAGGCCGTTCCGGTCCTGCCCAACGACACCGAGGAGACGCTCTTCGAGCGCATCCACGCGGTCGAGCACGGGTTGCTCCCGCGCGCCGTCGGCCTGTTCCTGGCTGGAGCGCTCTCGGTCGAGCCGGACGGTCGAACCGTCTGCATCGACGCCTCGAAGGCGGCCGCGAAGATGCCGGTCCCGCGCCGGGCGCTGCTGTCTGTCTCAGACAAGACTGGCCTGGCCGAATTCGGGGCCGGCCTGGTTCGCCTGGGGTTCGAGCTGGTCTCCACCGGTGGAACGGCTCGGGCGCTGCGCGCCGCGGGTCTGCCGGTCACCGACGTGGCCGCGGTCACCGGCTTCCCGGAGATGCTCGACGGACGGGTCAAGACGCTTCACCCGCGGGTGCACGCGGGGATCCTGGCCGATCGCCGCGTTACCGCCCATCGCGAGCAGCTCGCCGCCGCCGCCATCGACCCGTTCGAGCTGGTCGTCGTCAATCTCTATCCGTTCGCGGCCGCCGCCGAACGACCCGGCATCTCCTTCGACGACCTCGTCGAGGAGATCGACATCGGCGGGCCGTCGATGGTCCGCGCGGCCGCCAAGAACCACGCCTCGGTGGCGGTCGTGACCTCGCCGGCCCGCTATGAGTCGGTTCTGAGCGCGATCGAGCGCGACAGTCGAGTGGGGGAGGGGCTCCGCTCCGCCCTTGCAATTGAGGCGTTCCGCCATACCGGCGCCTATGACGCCCGCATCGCCGCCGAGCTGCCCAGCCGGATGGCCGAGGCGGGCTGCGGCCTGCCCGACGAGCCGGGCCTCCCCGGCGCGACCGATCCGTACCCGCCGGTGCTGGTGATCGGCCTGGAGAAGGTCGAGACGCTGCGCTACGGCGAGAACCCGCACCAGCAGGCTGCCCGCTACCGCCGCCCCGGCACGAAGAAATGGGCCGGGCCGTTCGCCCTCGGCGGCTCGATCCTGCAGGGCAAGGCCCTGAGCTACAACAACGTGCTCGACGCCTCGGGCGCGTACAACATCGCTCGCCAGCTGCGCGGTCCGGCCGTCGTGATCGTCAAGCACACCAACCCGTGTGGGGCGGCGGAGCGCGCGACCCTCGAGGAGGCATGGCTCGATGCCCTGGCCGGCGACCCGGAATCGGCCTACGGCGGCGTCGTGGCGCTGACCCGGGAAGTCGACGCCGCCACGGCCGCGGGCCTGGCGTCGATCTTCCTGGAAGTGATCGTGGCTCCGTCCTACTCGGCCACCGCCCTGGAGATCCTGTCGAAGAAGCCGAACCTGCGGCTGCTCGAAGACGCGGTTCTCTGCTCCGACGAGGTCGCCCCGCCGCCCGATCCGACCGGCTCTCTGCGCGTCGCCGGCGGTGCGGTGCTGGTCACGGCCCCGGACGTCCTGCCCGACGATCCGAAGACCTGGAAGCAGGTCACCTCGCGCGCGCCGTCTCAGCGGGAGCTGCGCGATCTGGACCTCGCCTGGCGCCTCTGTCGTGGCGTCGTCTCGAACGCGATCGTCCTGGTCAAGGATGGGATGGAGATCGGCCTGGGCTCGGGTCAGACGAGTCGGGTCGACGCCGCCCGCCAGGCCGTGGCCAAGGCCATCGCCTTCCATGGCCCCGAGGCAGTGAAGGGCGCTGCCTGCGGCTCCGACGCGTTTTACCCGTTCCCCGACGCGGTCGAGGTCTGTCTGGAGGCCGGTGTCAGCGCCTACGCCCAGCCTGGCGGCTCGATGCGCGACGCCAAGGTGATCGCCGTCGCCGAAGCGGCCGGCGCCGCGATGATGGTGACAGGAGTGCGGCACTTCCGGCACTAGAAGGGGCGGCGAGTCCGGATCGTCGACCCTGCCTCGGTTGAGCTTCACGTGCTGGAGTAGGAAGATCGGGCCTCTTCCGCGCTACACGCCGGGGTAGACTGCGCCAGTCGCTGTTGTGGGCGCCGAGCTGGAGGTTGGGTTCCATGGCGCTGTCGATCCGAGGCAAGGTTGTGGCCGGACGCTTTTCGAGCGGTCCCGGACAGGCAGCCAGCTCGATCGCCGCCGGCAACCTGACTACTGCGGCGGGCTCAGGGCTGCCTCTGCCGCGATCTGAGTTGATGTCTGCCGGCAAGAGCGTCGTTCGATGCATGCGGCGCGTCACGGCCGGCACCGCTCCAAGCGGCCACGCCGCCGGCGACGCCGCCCAGCTGATTGGCGACGCGGCCCGCATCGGTGCGCTCGCCAGCATCCTCGACCCGGCTGCCGGTCTGGCTTCGCTCGCCGCCGTGGGATCGGGCGTCAACGCCGACGCCGATTCGCCCGGCGACGTGGTAGAGCGGCTCCGCCGCAATTTCGGCCAGCTCGGATACCTGCAGGGCGTGCTCGACGAGAACCTGAGCCAGCTCGACGGGCAGCTTGCCGGGCTGGACGGACTCCCGGATGGCGCAGCGGCCGCTGTCATGCCCGAGTTCCCAGGAGATCCGGCGGCCCTTTCGGACGATCAGCTTCGCTCGGCTCGGTCCGCCTGGGCCGTCCGCGCCGACGTAGATTTCGACGCGCTGATTCGGGCACAGGAGGAGATGAACGACCTCGACGATCGCCGGCGCAACCTCGACCACCAGGTCGATGCGATGAGCGATCTCCTGGCCCGCCTCGATGAGGCCGGCACGACTTTGGTGCCGAGCCACTTCGGAGACACGCTCTGCTACGGCCTCGGCTGGCACCTCGCGGGCGACTCGACGCGAATGTGCACTGCCCTGCGAGAAAGTCGCGCGCAGGCCAGGGCTTCGGCGAGGCCGGCCACGATCGCCACCCAGACGTTTTCGGGGCCGACGGCTTCCACGCCACCGGCTCCGGCATCCCCGGCGCCGTCTCCGGCCAGGCGCAAGAGCACGCCCTTCGCCGAATGGGCCGCGGCCAATAAGTTCGAGGGCGGCGGGCTCGCGATCCTGCAGGCCCTGGCCGGGTTGCAGCGCTGGTGCGGCTTCTACGACGCGTTGACCGGCACTCTCCAGCGTCGCATCGTCCAGCTTCGGGCGCAGGCCGACACGGCCAGCGCGGCCCGGCGACTCCTGTCGGCGGAGTTGCAGCGCCGCGCGCTCGAGGCGAGCGAGAAGGCGGCGCCAACCGGGTGATGGCGTCGTCCGCGACGGGGCGCGGTCGCGGTGGGCGCCTGGGACCGCCGGACGCCCTGGACTTGAGGTCTGTTCAGGGCACGACTGGTATGCGTCTCCGTCGCGGCTCAGGGAGGCAAACGGCCGGCCCGTCGGCAGCTGCCGGCGTCTTTTCACGCTCAGTGAAACGCGGGCGAGCCAACCGGCCGGCGCATGGATCGCATAGCGTGCGGCGTCTTCGACCGGCCGTTCGCCCGTCCGCCTGCTACCATCGGGCGCCATGAGCCCTGACGATCGCTACTACATCACCACGTCCATCGCGTATGCCAACAACCGGCCCGGCCTCCACACGCTGTATGAGGTCATCGGGGCAGATGTCCTGGCGCGATGGCACCGCATGAAGGGCGATCGAACGCGATTCCTGACCGGCATCGACGAGCATTCGGTCAACATCGCCCAGCGCGCGGCAGAGCTCGGCATGACACCCAAGGCCTTCGTCGACGAGAACGTGGCGCTCTTCAAGGCGGCCGAGGACGCGCTGCTCATCAGGCCCGACCGCTTCATCCGCACGACCGATCCGGACCATGTTCGGGCGGCCCAGGAGATGGTCCGCCGGGCCTATGCCAGCGGCGACATCTACGTCGGCGACTATGAGGGCTGGTACTGCCCGGCCGAGGGCTTCAAGACGCCCTCCGACGTGATCGAGACTGCCCAGGGGACCCGCTGCCCCAACCACCCGACGGTGGACCTGCAGTGGCTCTCCGAGCACAACTGGTTCCTGCGCCTGTCGGCCTACCAGGAGCGCCTCGAGAAGTACTTCGATGAGCATCCGGACTTCGTCCAGCCGGACTTCCGGCGCAACGAGATGCTGGGTTTCATCCGCGGCGGCCTCGAAGACTTCTCGATCAGCCGGTCGGGGGCCTCGTGGGGCATCCCGTTCCCGATCATGCCCGACGGCTCCTCCGCCCAGCTCGCGGACGGCAGCTGGAATCCAGCCGCCGGCACGATCTACGTCTGGTACGACGCCCTCATCAACTACGTCACCGGCGCCGGCTTCCCCGACGACCGCGAGGCATTTGCGCAGTGGTGGCCGGCCGACCTGCACGTCATCGGCAAGGACATCGCCCGGTTCCACTCGATCTACTGGCCGGCGATGCTCTGGAGCGCCGGGCTCGAGGCACCGCGCCGCGTCTGGGTACACGGCTGGTTGCTCGCCCAGGGCGAGCGAATGAGCAAGAGCCTGGGCAACTTCCTCGACCCGCTGGACGTGGTCCGCACTCTCGGCTCCGACGGCGCGCGCTACGTGACGCTGCGCGAGGTTCCGTTCGACAGGGACGCCGACGTGTCCTGGGATTCGTTCGTTCGTCGCTACAACGCGGATCTGGCCAACAACTATGGGAACCTGGTCAATCGAACGGTCTCGATGGTCAACCGCTACTTTGGCGGCGAGCGACCGTCGCGGAGTCGAGGCGCCTTGAGCCAGAAGTGGGCGGACGCGCTGCCCGCCTACTCCGACAAACTCCAGGCTTGCCAGCTGAGCGAAGCGCTGGCTGAGTTGTGGGGTGTAGTGGACGCGGCCAACCAGTTCGTGGATTCCGTGCAGCCGTGGGCGCTGGCGAAGGCCATGAAGGCCGGCGACGAAGCGGCTGGAGCCCAATTGCGGGCCGCCTTGGGCGATCTCGTCGAAGCCTGCCGGCTGATTGCGCTGGCTGCGGCGCCGTTCATGCCCACCGCCGCTCCGCGGACGCTCGCTCAGCTCGGCTACGACTACCCGTACGGCCCCGACGGCACCGGTGGGCCGGCTCTGCTCGAAGAGCTTCGATGGGGCGCCCACGACGGACAACCCGGGCGGCTGACAACGGCCGAGCCGTTGTTCCCGCGCCTTGAGACCGAGGCCGAGACCCCGGCTGCCGGATAGCCCCGGCGGGTTTCCGTGCGCCTGATCGACAGCCACGCCCATCTCCAGTCGGACCCGTTCGCGACCGATCGGGCGGCCGTCATCGAGGCTGCTTTCAAGGCCGGCATCGAACGTCTGCTCGTGCCAGGCTGGGACGCCGGGTCGTCCGCTCGGGCGCTGGCGATGGCGCAGGCCGATCTCCGGATCGACGCGGCCGTAGGCGTCCACCCGCACGACGCCTCGGCTTGCTCCGAGGCCGATTGGGCGCAGGTCGTCCGCCTGGCCGCCGATCAGCGTGCCGTGGCGATAGGCGAGACCGGCCTCGACTTCGACCGCATGCATTCCCCGCCGGAGGCGCAGCTCGCAAACCTGCGGCGCCACCTGCGCCTGGCTCTCGACACGGCCAAGCCGGCGATCCTGCACTGCCGTTCCGCGGCCGGGCGCCGTGACGGGCAGGATGCGCTCCTGTCGGAGCTGCGAGCGGCCGGCTTCGGGGGAGCGGCGGCCCGGGCCGCCTTCGGGGATCGTCCGCCCGCGGTGCTGCACTCCTTCTCCGGACCCGTCGACTACGCCCAAGCCGCGCTGGAGCTCGGGCTGGCCGTCTCGTTCAGCGGTCTCGTGTTCCGTGGCGGGGAAGAGGCCTCCGCGCAGGTCGCGCGGCTCGTCCCCTGGGAGCGGCTGCTGATCGAGACCGACTCGCCGTACCTCGCGCCCCCCGGCGTTCCGCGGGGCTCCGTGCCCGGCTTCGGGGGCCGGCGCAATTCCCCGCCGTGGGTCCGCGTCACCGGGGAGTGGCTCGCGCAGCAGCGCGTCCAGAGCCCCGATAGCATTGGCACAGGCCTCGTGGCCGCGTACGACGCCACTTTCCGAAGCCACTCCACGGGGAGTAAACCATGACCGACCGCAGCTTCGAACGTGCCAACGACGAGTCCCGGGCGCGCCTCACACGCCTCATCGCGACTCTGACGCCGTCTCAGCTGGCGGTCGATCTGGGCGGTGGCTGGACAGTGGCTGCGGCTCTGGCCCATATGGGCTTCTGGGACCGCTGGCAGGCCGCTCGCTGGACGGAGATGCTGGCGGGGCGATGGTCGGCACAGGACGAGTCGGTCGTCGCCGCCGAGCAACTGGCCAACGTCGCGCTGGACGCATACCTGTCGGGCATCGCTCCGGTCGGGATCGCCGCCCTCGCCCTCGACGCGGCGACGAAGCTCGACGCACTCGCCGCCGGCGTCCCCGACGCCACCGTCGATGCCATCGAGGGCACACCGAGCGCCTATCTCCTGCACCGCCACCGCCACCGCGGCGAGCATCTCGACCAGATCGAGCGGGCGCTCGGAGTCGCGGCGCCGACGGCTGTGGACCGCGATTTCGTCGCGCGGAATGCCGCCAGCCGGCAACGCCTCGCCTCAATCGTGGAACGCCTGCGCGAGTCGGACATGGCGTTGCTCACGGAAGAGGGCGGTTGGACCGTTGCCCAGGCTCTCGCCCATGTCGCGTTCTGGGATCGGTCGACCGCGGCCCGCTGGAGAGTGGCTCAGGCCGGCGCCGCCGAGGGCAAGTCTCTGGATCCGTTCCAGATCCCATATTCGCTGCTCGATGGCCTCAACCCGCCACTGGCGGAGATGGTGGACGCCTGGTCCGGGCGATTGGGCCTGGCCATCGGCCGGGAGGCCCTGGACGCCGCCGCGGCGGTCGATGCGATCATCGAGTCGCTGGCGGACAGCCTGCCGGCTTCGGTCATTGCCGAGAAACCCAACTTGGTGGGGCGCTGGGCTCACCGCGAGGCGCACATCGCGCAGCTAGAGCGGGCGCTGGCCGCAGGCCGTCCCGCGGCGGCTCCGGTCGATCGCTCGTTCGATGGCCGCAACGAGGCGAGTCTGGCTCGGCTGCGCGAGTTCCTGGGCGGCCTCTCGGCGGCGGACCTGGCTCAGTCCTCCGGCGAGGGCTCCTGGACCGTCGGCCAGACGCTCGGGCATCTCGCGTTCTGGGACCGCTTCCTCGCGTCGCGCTGGCGGTCGGCCGTTGCGGCGGGGCCCGGCGAACAGCCGACCTTTCTGCCCCACGAGCTGGCCGATCTCATCAACGACAGTCTTCCGGCCACGTGGCTTGCGTTTGCGTCCAGTTCGCCGGAGGCGGCCATCGCCGAGGCAGTGGAGGCGGCCCAGGCGGTCGATCACCTGATCGCAGGCCTGCCGGAGACGGCCACGGTCGAGGCCGTCCTGGCCGACCGGCCGGCGCTCCTCGACCGCTCGATCCACCGCCTGGAGCATCTCGAAGAGATGGAGAAGGCCATCGCCCTGCACCGGGGATGACCCGACGGGGCTTCTCGGCACCGCCGGGCGGCCCCGGCCAGGCGTCGATCCGGCCGATCTCGCCGCTCGATGTGTGGACAACTGGCACCACTATGGTGCTTTCGGCCTACCCGTCCTAGTACGTCTGGCGTACCATGACCCAGCATTCGTCCGCCCTCCGTCCCAGGGGGGATCGTTATTTAGCTGGAGGTAGATAGCGTGCGTCTCACTTCTCGGGGCCAGGGCCTTGCGGAATATGCCCTCATCCTGGCACTCATCGCCATCCTCGCGATCACCGCTCTGATGTTCCTGAGCGGCCAGGTCAATACGATCCTGAGCACCATCGGCAACGCGCTCTAGGCCCAGGACCAATACGTCGAAACGGGCGGCACCAGCCGCCCGTTTCGTGATTCCTGGGGGGTCTCGCTCGGTCAGACGGCGCATTCCTGCGTTGGCTCCTGTGCGCCTCGCCCACGCACCTTCAAGTGCGCTCGCTCCGGTGCTCGTCGCCGCCTTGGCCTGCACCGTCGGCCCGAGCGAGACGGACACCGCGCCGGGTCGCGGCCGCTAGGTCCGCGTCCGGGCCTTCCAGAGCTCTTCGCTGGGCCAGCGGCGGGCCCACTCTGAAGTGACGTACTCGCAGCGGGTCGTGGTCCCTTCCGGGGCCTGAATCTCGATCAGATCCTCGACTTCGAAGCCGCTGGCATGCAGCAGCCGGATCATCTCGCCGTGGGCGAGGTGGAACTCGACCGACTCGTCGCTCGACCACTCGAAGCGGTAGGACCCGAACTGGTCGCGGGCCAGCCGATCCGTAGCCGGCACGTTCTCCTCGTCCGGCTGGCACAGGATCTGCAGGTAGCCGTTGACCAGGAAGACGAGCCGGCCGCCGGGCCTCAGCAGGCGGGCCGCTTCCGGGATCCAGCGATACGGGTCGGCCCAGGTCGCGACGCCGTACTCGGAGATGACCAGGTCGAAGCTGGCATCGGGGAAAGGAGCCGATTCGCCGTTGCCGTGGATCAGGGGGAACTCGAGGCCGTGCTCCTTCTGCAGCCGGCGGGCTGTCTCCAGCTGCTTGGCAGAGTTGTCGATGCCGACCGGACGGGCGCCACGGCGGGCCAGCCAGGCCGAGACGTAGGCCGTGCCGCAGCCCAGCTCGATGGCGTCCTTGCCAGCCACGTCGTCGAGCATCCTGAGCTCGGCTTCCGGAATGCCCCACATGCCCCATGACGGCTCGGTGCGGGCCCAGTTGCATTCGCCGCCGGCGACCCACTCGGGCGCCCAGGCGTCCCATTTGCCGCGGTTTCGAAGCACGTAGTCGGGCAGATCTTCATCGCTCATTGTCAGAGCATGCCATCCGCCGCCTGCCCGCGCTTGACAGTCCAACCGGCCCTGGTTAGGCTGTTAGCACTCTCATTGGTAGAGTGCTAATGTTGGTGGGATATCGGAGCGGCCGCTGTCGTCACGGCAGTCTCCCGACCCGAAGGCCCGACCGAGAGAGCATTCAGGTAGAGAAGGCGGCGTCGACCAATCGGGCGCCCCATCAGACTCACATCCAGGAGTCGCGACGGCGGGCTGAAGCCTGCCGCCAACAGGAGGATTGCGCGTTGGCAACGGCCACTGCGACCAGCAAGAAGCTTCGGCCCCTAGGCGATCGCGTCGTCATCAAGCCGACCCCTCGCGAAGACATGACCAAGAGCGGCATCGTCCTGCCGGACACGGCCAAGGAGAAGCCTCAGGAGGGCGTCATCCTCGCTGCCGGCCCCGGCAAGATCCTCGATGACGGCACGCGCGAGAAGATGGACGTCAAGAAAGGCGACCGGGTCCTGTACTCCAAGTACGCCGGCACCGAGTTCAAGGTTGACGGCGAGGAACTCCTGATCGTCAGCCAGAAGGACATCCTGGCCATCGTCGAGGCGTAGGCGTCCGTCAGGCGGACGTCGACACGGACACCGGCCCCGGGCGCGACCCGCGTGGCCGAAGAAGAGCGGAGGACATACAGACTTGGCTAAGCAGCTCGTCTTCGACGAGACCGCTCGTCGATCACTCAAGCGCGGTGTGGACCGCCTGGCCGAGGCGGTCAAGGTGACGATCGGCCCCAAGGGCCGGAACGTGGTTCTGGACAAGAAGTTCGGCTCGCCGACCATCACCAACGACGGGGTCACGATCGCCCGCGACATCGAGTTGGAAGACCCGTTCGAGAATATGGGGGCCCAGCTGCTCAAGGAAGTTGCGACCAAGACCGACG
The DNA here is from genome assembly GCA_003141955.1 of Chloroflexota bacterium. Taxonomy (GTDB): domain Bacteria; phylum Chloroflexota; class Limnocylindria; order Limnocylindrales; family CSP1-4; genus Fen-1039. The sequence continues at coordinate 1,439 of PLOC01000050.1, read as the reverse complement.
ACGTCGCCGGCGACGGCACGACGACCGCCGTGGTCCTCGGCCAGGCGATGATCAACGAAGGCATCCGCAACGTCACCGCGGGCGCCAACCCGATGCTCATCCGCATCGGCATCGAGAAGGCCGTCGAGGCCGTCGTCGCGGAGATCAAGAAGCAGTCCCGCCCGATCGACTCGCGCGAGGAGATTGCGGCCATCGCCACGATCTCGGCCGCGGATCCGGAAGTCGGCGACATCATCGCCGAGGTCATGGACAAGGTCGGCAAGGACGGCGTGGTCACGGTCGAGGAAGGGCAGTCCCTCGGGCTCGAGAAGGAATACACCGAGGGGATGCAGTTCGACCGCGGCTATATCTCGGCCTACTTCGTCACCAACGCCGATCGGATGGAGGCGGTTCTGGACAACCCGCGCATCCTGATCACCGACAAGAAGATCTCGGCCGTGCCGGACATGCTGCCGGCGCTCGAGAAGGCAGTCCAGATCGGCCGCCCGCTCCTGATCATCGCCGAGGACGTCGACGGTGAGGCCCTCGCCACGCTTGTCGTCAACAAACTGCGCGGCACCGTCCAGGTCCTTGCCGCGAAGGCGCCTGGCTTCGGCGATCGCCGCAAGGAGATGCTCCGCGACCTTGCCATCCTGACCGGTGGGACCGTCATCAGCGAGGAGATCGGCCGCAAGCTCGACTCCGTCACGATCGAAGACCTCGGCGAGGCCCGGCGCGTCGTCGCCACCAAAGACGACACCACGATCGTCGACGGCTCCGGGGCGCCCGAAGCGGTCAAGGCACGCATCGCCCAGATCAAGACCCAGATCGAGGACACCACCTCCGATTACGACAAGGAGAAGCTCCAGGAGCGCCTGGCCAAGCTGGCCGGCGGCGTTGCGGTCATCAAGGTCGGCGCGGCGACCGAGGTTGAGCTCAAGGAGAAGAAGCACCGCATCGAGGACGCTCTGTCCACCGTGCGGGCCGGCATTGAGGAGGGCATGGTCGCAGGCGGCGGCGCAACCCTCCTGCACTGCCAGGCGATTCTCGACAAGCTCAAGCTTGGCGACGCCGACGCCCAGGTTGGCGTCGACATCGTTCGCCGCGCCCTGGAGTATCCGATCCGCCAGATCGCCGACAACGCCGGCGCGCACGGCGAGGTCATCGTCGACCAGGTCCGCGGCATGAAGGTCGGCTTCGGCTATGATGCCCTCAAGGATGAGTTCGGCGACATGTTCGAGAAGGGCATCGTGGACGCCGCCAAGGTGACCCGCTCCGCCCTCGAGAACGCGGCCTCGATCGCCAAGATGGTTCTCACGACCGAGACCCTCATCACGGACATTCCGGAGAAGAAGGAATCTGCCGGCGGTGGTCACAACCACGGCGGCGGCGACATGGACTTCTAGCCACCCAAAGAGACAGCTTCAAGAGCCCCGGGCGTGTAGCTCGGGGCTCTTTTT
>PLOC01000045.1 GCA_003141955.1 Chloroflexota bacterium | reverse complement strand
CGCGCGCTTATCGCGCCGCCGGTCGCTCCACCCTCCGCCACCTACGCAGCGCTCTACGGCGCCCCGGCGATGATCTCCTTCAAGGTGCACGGGGGGACTGCTGCTACCGCACGACGATGTTGACCAGCTTGCCGCCGGCGTGGATCACCTTCGTTGGCGCCCGCCCCTCCAGCGCGGCCACGACCTTGGGGCGCGCCAGGACCAGCCGCTCGAGCTCCGCCTCGCCGATCCCGACCGGGACCATGACGCGGTCGCGCAGCTTGCCGTTGACCTGGACCGGGACCTCGCGCTCGTTCTCGGCGGCGGCGGCTTCGTCCACGGAAGGCCAGGGCTGGGCGTGGATCGACGCCCACTCCTCGCCCCGGGCCTCGGCCAGGCGCGACCACAGCTCCTCGGCGATGTGCGGCGCCGCTGGCGCCAGCATCAGCAGCAGCAGCCCGACAGCCTCGTTCCATGCCGCGCTGCCGGCGGCCTCCGTACCTCGGTAGCGCTGGAGCAGGTTCGAGAGCTCCATCAGGTGCGCGACCATGGTATTGAAGCGCAGCTCGGCGTACTCCTCCGAGACGACCCGAAGCGTTCGATGAGCAGCCGTCCGCAGTGCCCGATCCGCAGCCGCCTTGTCCTGCCCCGCCGGCAGCACGCCCGACTCGGCGTCGCCCGGCTCGATGCCATGCGGATCCAGCGCCGCGTGCCAGACCCGGTTCAGGAAGCGGCTGATGCCGCCGATGCCGGTCGGGCTCCACGGCCCGCCCTGGTCCCACGGGCCCATGAACATCAGGAAGAGCCGGACCGTGTCCGCGCCGTAATGCGAGACCAGCTCGTCCGGGTCCTGGACGTTGCCGCGGCTCTTGCTCATCCGCTCGCCGTCGGCGCCCAGGATCTGGCCCTGGTTGAAGAGCCTCTTGAACGGCTCGCGTTCGTGGACCATGCCGAGGTCCGCCATGGCCTTGGTGAAGAAGCGGGCGTAGAGCAGGTGCATGACGGCGTGCTCGGCGCCGCCGGTGTACTGGTCGACCGGGCACCAGCGCGCCTCGATCGAGCGCTCGACAGGCGCGCCCTCGTTCTGCGGCGAGAGATAGCGGAACCAGTACCAGCTCGAGTCGATGAAGGTGTCCATCGTGTCGGTCTCGCGTCGTGCCGGCCCGCCACACTTCGGGCAGGTCGTGTTCGCGAACGAGGCGTCCGACTTGAGCGGGTTGTCGCCGCGGCCGGCGTAGTCGACCGTCTCCGGCAGCCGAACCGGCAGCTGGTCGTCGGGAACCGGCACGATGCCGTCGGTGTCGCAGTAGACGACCGGGATCGGCGTGCCCCAGTAGCGCTGCCGGCTGATCAGCCAGTCGCGCAGCCGGTAGTTGACCGAGGCCTTGCCCCTGCCCTGCTTCTCCAGCATGGCAACGATCGAGGCGAAGCCTTGCTTCGCCGGCAGCCCCGTGTGCGGTCCGGAGTTGACCATCCGCTCCTCGGTGCCGTGCGAGACGAAGGCCGTCTCCATCGGCGCCGCCACCTCGGCGTCCGTAACCTCGGGACCGGCGATGACGCGGCGGATCGGCAGGCCGAACTTGCGGGCGAACTCGAAGTCGCGCTCGTCGTGGGCGGGGACGGCCATGATCGCGCCCGTGCCGTAGCCGGCCAGGACGTAGTCGGCGATCCAGATCGGAATGCGCTCGCCGTTGACCGGGTTGATCGCGTACGAGCCGGTGAAGACGCCGGTCTTGGGGCGCTCGGTCGACAGCCGCTCGATCTCGGTCTCGCGACCGGCAGCCGTGATGTAGGCGTTCACCTCGGCGGCGCGGTCGGCGTGCGTTAGCTTCGGCACCAGCGCGTGTTCGGGCGCGAGGACCATGAAGGTCGCGCCGTACAGCGTGTCCGGGCGCGTGGTGAAGACGCGCAGCCCGTCCCCGCCCGGCTGGCTGTCGTCGGGCGCGGTGGTGAAGGCGACTTCGGCACCTTCGGACCGGCCGATCCAGTTGGTCTGCATGATCCTGATCGGCTCGGGCCATTCGAGGCCGGTGAAGTCGAGCAGCTCGTCGGCGTATTTGGTCGTGCGCAGATACCACTGATCCAGATCGCGCTTCTCGACGCGTGCGCCGCAGCGCCAGCAGTGGCGGTCGGTGCCCTCGACCTGCTCGCGGGCAAGCGTCCCGTCGTTGGGGCACCAGTCGACCGGCGAGCCGGCGCGGTAGGCCAGGCCCGCTTCGAGGAACCTCAGGAAGATCCACTGGTTCCAGCGGTAGTACTCGGGCTCGCAGGTCACGACCTCGGAATTCCAATCCCAGCCGGCTCCCATCGACCTCAGCTGGCGGCGCATGTTGTCGATGTTCTTCAAGGTCCACGCGTGGGGATGGATCTTGTTCTTGATCGCGGCGTTCTCGGCGGGCAGGCCGAAGGCGTCGAAGCCGATCGGCTGGAAGACGTTCTTGCCGTTCATCCGGTGGAAGCGGCCCAGAGCGTCCGTCGGGGTCTTCACGTACCAGTGCCCGATGTGCAGATTCCCCGACGGGTAGTCGTACATCGTCAGCAGGTAGTACTTGGGCTTGCTGTCGTCGGCGAGGTTCGTGTCGTAGAGCCCGAGCTCCGCCCAGCGCCGCTGCCATCGCGGCTCGATGGTCGCCGGCTCGTAACGGTCGATGCGGGTGCGCTCTTGTGCCGACACGGTGGACCTCTCACTGGTTGGCCCGAGCGGGGCGCATCCTGAGCCGCCGAGCTCGAGTGAGGCTCCAGTTTATCCGAGGGATGCCCCCACGCGGGATCACGCGGGATCAGTGCGCCGCTGCGGGCGGCGCCGTGGCCGCCATGCATCCGGGGCTCAACCCCGACGATCAGGGCACCGTGATCAGGTACGCATACTCGGCCCCGAGCGAGCTGCCATCGTCCTTGGCCGCTTCGATGGTGAACTGGACGTACCAGGTGCCCGATCCGGGGGGCGAGAAGGCGACCGCACCGTTGCCGAGGACGGCGCCCAGGTCCATCAACGGGTTTTCAAAGCTCCCTGCCGGTGACGAGGATTGTGCTGCCTCAACGTCCGCCGAGGTGACGGTCCAACCGTCGAGTGCGAAGGCGAGGACGTCACCTGGCGCGACTTCGAGCGTCGATCCCTGGAGTGGCTCGAACCAGTTGGTCGTCGTGCAGCTGGTCGCGAAGCTGCGCGTCGGCGTCACAATGTCGATCGGACAGCCGGTGAGCGCCCGACGCGCCGGTTTCCCGTTCTGCAGGATCCAGAGAATTGGGACCCCCTGGTTGTCCACCGTCGGAGAGGGAAGCGACGGGGCCGGGCTCCCGAGGCTGGGCGCTTGGTCACAGGTCCAGGTGAACGACCCGGACCGTCGAGGTGCAGTCAACGCAGCATTGCCCGGGTTGAGGACCAGGTTGGTGAAGGTGATCGACCCACTCTGTCCGTCCGCGGCGGCTTGCGATGCGAAGTTGGCGGCGCTCCCGCTGAAGCTCGTCTGATCGGGCTGCACGAGCTCGATTTGGTACTTGGGACCGGGCGTCAGGCTCCAGCGTACGAACAGGTACTCGCCGCCGATGTCCTGCTTGCCCACGGTCATCCCGACGACATGGCCGGAAACGCTCCAGACGCAACCGACCGCGAACGTCGAGGGTGGCGACTTGGGCTGGCTCAGGGTCAAGGTCGCCCGGCCCGATGACAGGCCGGGGCCGATCGCGGGCCAGGGGGTCACGCTGACCAGGCCATTGACCCACGGGGAACCGGTCCCGGGCGAGGGGGTCACGCTGACCGGACCGGAGATGGGGGCGCTGGAGACGGCCAGCGGCTTGCCATGTTGGGCAATCGACCAGGCCGCGCCCAGTCCCACGGCGGCGACCACCACCACGGCGGCGACCAGCTGCAGGCGGCGCACGATGCGCTTCCGGCGGCGCGCGCCCAATCTCTGACCGAGGTCTTCGGGCCGGAGGCGCACCGGCAGCGACTCTTCTTCGGCCCGAAGGGCTTCCCGGAGCCAGCGCTCCTCGCCGTCAAGGATGGGATCAGACACGATTCGCCTCCGTCCCGAGGACAGCGGGCTCAAGACCTTTGTCGCGCAGGTGGTCGCGCAGCTGATCGAGCCCGATCCGCAGCTGCGTCTTCACAGTGTTCCGGCTGATTCCGAGGGCGGCCGCCACTTCATCGACGTTCAAGTCGGCGTAATAGCGGAGTGCGATCGCGGCCCGGACGCGGGGCGGGAGACTCGCCAGGGCGTCCTTGAGTACGGCCCGATCGAGTGCCGCAGAGTCCATCGCGTCTGGTGAAGCGCTCTCCGGGAGGGAGTCGAGCTCGATCAGCCGGACCGAGCGGCGGCGCATGCCGAGGGCCTGGTTGACGGCAATCCTGAGCAGCCAGGCCCGTAGGGCGGTCTCGTCTCGGAGCTGGTGCCCCCGTTCGAGGGCGGTCAGGAGCGTCTCTACGAGGATCTCCTCGGCGTCGGCGGTGTCCCGGACGATCAGATAGGCGACGGTCTGGATCTCGCGGCCAAAGCGCGTCAACAACTCGTCGAGGACCTCGGGCCGGTGCTCGCGGAGCCCTTCCACTGTCATCGGCGCCGTCACCTCAGGCACTTCACAAGCCCTATCGCTCGGGGATCACACGCGGCCCTACGTATAGATGCGCGACACCGCGGTTGAGGGTGATTCGCAGTTTGAGGTGCGCTCCCGACTGCAGCAATGCCCGGGATGCGTGTAGGAGGGTTTGGTGGAGCTACAGGGATTCGAACCCTGGACCTCCTGCATGCCATGCAGGCGCTCTCCCAGCTGAGCTATAGCCCCACGATTCACGCTCAATCAGAGCGTCTTACTGGTCGGAGGTCTTGACTCGACCGCTCGGAGAGCCTAACGAGGTTCTCCAGATGCCAGTCCCCGGCCAGCGCGGCGCATGATACCAAATCGGCAGTCGCAGCGGACGTAGCGAGTTTCGGCCGCCTGCCGAGCGGGCAACCTTTCTTCTCGTCGGGCGTCTTGAAGGCGTTGCGGCCCACCGATCTGTCACCCCGCAAGACGACCTCGGTCGGGATCACAGTACCGAGTGTCCAACATGTCTGGACGGCCACACGCCTTAAGCCAACGAGTGCGCCTCGGATTGCGTCGTCGATCGATTGCCCCGCCAGGCATCCTGCGCAGCCCTAAGCTTTTCGACCCGGT
>PLOC01000102.1 GCA_003141955.1 Chloroflexota bacterium | reverse complement strand
AGCGGTCCTGGTGCGTCTTCGACGGTGTGGCGGCGCGCGACTCGCCCTGCTCGGCGGCGCGGGCCAGGATCCAGAGCAGGTCCGCGAGGCGGTTCAGGTACGGCACGAGCTGGTCCTCGGGGAGCGGCTCGGCCTTGCGAACCGCGACGGCTCGCCGCTCCGCCCGGCGCACGATCGTCCGCGCCAACTCGAGCGAGGCCGAAAGACGCGTCTCGCCCGGCACGACGAACTCCCTGGGAAGCGCGACGTGCGCCTCGGTTTCGTCGAGCAGCTCGTCGAGGCCGCTCACCATCTGCACGGTCACTCGCGTCTCACCGGGGCGCTGACGGTTCGCCGCGTCGGGGGCGGTGGCAAGCTCGGCGCCCGCGACGAAGAGGTCGCGCTGAACGCGCAGGAGAACCTCAGGCAGCCTGGCGATGGCGCGCGGCAGCGTTCCGTGCTCGGCCTTGACGGCAAGCTCCGCGCGAGCCAGTCCCAGCGCCGCGATCGCCTCGTCGATGGCGCCGAAGGCCTCCGTCCGAGGGTCGTCCTTGGAGATGCGCTCGCCGCCGAAGAGGAGCCCGGTCGTTCCGTCGTCGCCCCGTCCGGTGGCCACGGCCGACCTGCGCCCGCCGCTTCTGCGTCCGTCGCTCTCGCTCATGGTCTCCCCTCGAACTGCTAGAGGCTCACCACATCAGGCCGGCCTCGCGCGGATCCCAGCGCTCGGCCAGAAGCGTGACCTTGACTGGATGATCGAGGACCGACTCGGCCTGGTCCTTGATCTGCTGGACCATCGAGCCGGCGTATGGGCAGAACGGGGTCGTCAGGACCATCTTGATCTCGGACGCTTCGCTGCCAATGATGATCTGCTTGATCAAGGCCAGCTCGACGACGTCCATCCCGAGCTCGGGGTCGACGACGGCCCGGAGGGCGTCGAGGATGGCCAGCTCGGTTGCCCGGCGGGTCAGGTCGAAGACGGGCTCCGCTTCGGCGGGGGTGGAGGTCGCGGCCGGGGCCGCAGTGGTGTCGTTGGTGGGGGCCTCGACGGCCGGCATCGGATCGTTCATAGCGTTCTATATCCTAGCAGTTTCATCGGAATAGTCGAATCCGGGGCCGCGCCCGGGCGGCCGGACGGGCTTGCATCTGATGCACGTATACGACAGGGCGGACCTGGACAGTCTGTGTATCTCGTCTTTCCTGCGCACCGTCCTCATGGGTCACACCTGGTCGGATGTGTGCATCCGGCACAAGTCGGGGCGTGGAGGAAGCCCGGAATGCAGGACTTGTGCGCCGGGTGCAAGAAACGATGCCGGGGACTCCCGCTGCACCGAGGTTCGACCGCCCGCCGCCGGGTTCAGTCGGAGGCTTTCGACCCTCGGGCGGCAGCCCTGGGCTTGGCGGCGACCACGATCCCGGGGACGCGCAGGTCCTCGGGCAGAAGCGCCGCGTCCTCGGCCGTCAGGCCCGGGCCCGCCAGGGACCCGTCGCGCTCGAAGAACTCGCGGTATCGGTCGCGGTGCTCGGCCGCGTAGCGATAAGCGTGGGCGATGCCGACGATGCGGAGCTCCGGGTGCTCGGCCAGCAGGCGGGCCGGATCGTAGCCGGAGCGGCGCAGCTGGAGCAGCTGGCGGACGGTCAGGCGCGTGCCGTAGCAGAAAGGCTCGCCGCGCATGACGAGCGGATCCACCTTCACCCACTTGATCGTCACGGCTGCCTCCGGTCCGTTGTCCGCCCCGGGTTGGTCGCGCGCGCCGGGGCCCGATGCGCCGCGGTCACACGCCGCGATAGAGCCACTTGAGCAGGGCGTTGCGCTTGTGCCCATCGCCGGCCAGCCGGCCGTTCTTGCGAAGCACCTCGGCGGCGGCATCGAGCGCGCGGCCCATCGCCGCGGCCTCCTCGTCCCCGAGCTTGGGCCTCGCAGTCTCGCGGATGCCCTCACACAGCGCGACGACGTCCCAGAGCGACACTCCCCGGCGACGGAAGACGGGGCCGATCCACTCGGCGTACTCGGCCATCGGGCGCGGGTCGTTGCTGGCTATGCACATGGCCAGCCGATCGATCAGCACCTCGGCGTCGTGGAGCAGCTGGCGCAGGCCGGCGTCGTCGAAGCGGAGCTGCAGCTCGGGATCGGCGGCGACGGCGGCCACCAGGGCATCGGCGGCGATGGCCGACCGGTCGCGGCGCAGGGTGTCGGCGGCCGCCGGAAAACCGGCGGTCATGTCGATCGGCGCCTTGCCGAGGTTCGGGTGACGGTGCGTCGGTTCGGGCGCGGGGACCGCGACTTGCTTGCCGGGCCTGGCGGTCCGAGCGGCCTTCGGGCGGGCGGGCCTGGCCGAGGCCGGCTTTGCGGCGGCCGAAGACCTGGCCGGGGCGGATGTCGCTGCTTTCGCGGCTGTCTTCGAAGCGCGTTTGGGCGTGGGCGCGTTGCTGCTCTCTGTCACGGCTCGAAGTCTAGCCTGAGGAGTCGCGGCCCGCAGCGACGCCGAGCCCGGCGCGAGCCCGCCTCAGCCCTGCGCGGACCGTTCCGGCGCGCCTTCGATCGAGACGGTGTCTATCCAGAGTTCCCGAGCCGCTCGCATCGCGACCGTCCGCGGGCCGGGTTTGCCGTTGCCGATCGATCGGCCGTCCACCGAGACAACCGGGATGACGCCGCCGATGCTGGCGCAGATGGCCATCTCGTCGGCCGCGAACACGTCCTCGAGCGTCAGGTCGCGCTCGACCATGGCCAGTCCGACCGCGTCGCCGTGCTCGACCAGCCAGGCTCGCGTAGTGCCCGCCAGCAGCGCCGTGCCGAGCCGGGGAGTGGCGCACGTGTCGCCCCGAATCAGCAGGATGTTGGCTGTCGTGGCTTCGGTGATCCGACCGTCCGTCGTCAGGAAGATCGCGTCGTCGGCGCCGGCGCGCTCGGCCTCGATGCGGGCGTAGACCAGCTCCGCGCGTGACGTCGTCTTGATGCCGGAGATCGGCGAATCGGCGTCGCGGTGGACGCAGCTGGTGACGAACCGCTCGCCCTGCTCGAGCGCCCGTACCGCGGGCGGAGCGTAGGGCCATGCCTGGATGGCCACGGTCGCTCGAGTGCCCTCGTTGGGCGCGACAGCGCGGGTGGGATCGAAGCCGCGGCTGACGGTGATCCGAACCACCGCGTCGCCCGGAGGCTCGACGCCGTCCGCCGACCCGGCGCCGTCCAGGCCTTCGGCCGCCAGCAGCTCCGAAATCGCCGTTGCCAACGTGGCGTCGCCGAACGGCAGCTCGAATGTCAGCGCCGTGAGGCTGGCGTGCAGTCGAGACAGATGCCCGGCCAACTCGATGGCCACGCCGCGCCGAGCTCGCAACGCCTCGAAGACGCCGTCGCCGAGCTGGAAGCCGCGATCGTAGACGGAGATGTGGGCCGCGTCCGATGCGACCAGCCTGCCGTCGAGCCAGACGTTCGATGCGGCGGGTCGAACCATGCGTCCTCCGAAACGGTCTTTCGATGAGGCGGGGCGCCCGGCCGAGGGGGAAGCTGGGCGCCCCATGAAGACGGTTGGCGGCCGGCGGATGGTGAGGTTCGGGAGACCTCGCCATCTTGGCGGATCGACCGAGAGGCCGACCGGCTGCCGGCTCCGTCCCGGGCATGATAGATGTGCGCCGCCATCGAGTGCAGGGAGTGGCGCCGAAAAGAAGGGCGGCCCCGCGGGAGGGGGCCGCAGGGCCGCCGAGGAATTCTGTCGTTGTCGCCGGGCGCCGGCCTGTGTGGCCGTGCGCCGACTGTGTCGAGAGCTTACGCCCCGAACCAGACGGGCGCACCATCAATCTGGAGGAAACGCGCCGGCGCGAGGAGGGGCAGCGCCGCCCGAAGGCGGCGCCAAATCTGTCCTGGCAGGGTTACGCCGTCGCGGCGGCGGCCGGCAGGGCCATGTCCGCCACGGCGGCCGCGGCGCGCTGGCCGTGGTCGCGGATGCGACCGTCGCGCATCCGAATGACCCGGTCGCAGGCCTCGCCCACCTCGGCGTCGTGGGTCACGAGCACGATCGTCTGGCCATGCTAGCGGTTGAACTCGCGGAGCAGCGCCAGGACCTCGGCGCTGCGGTCGGAGTCGAGATTGCCGGTCGGCTCGTCGGCCAGGATGATCTCGGGCTTGTTGACGAGCGCCCGGGCGATGGCGACGCGCTGCTGCTCGCCGCCCGAGAGCTCGGACGGCTTGTGGCCGGCTCGATCCTCGAGACCGACCAGGGCCAATGATGAGGATCCTCATCGGGTTGCGGCGCCGCAGGGCGATCGGGAGTGTCTGGAGAATCAGGAGCGAAGTGCTGATGGCATCGAGACGGTAGTGATCGCGGACGGCCGTTGAGAGCGCGAGGGCCGTCAGGGCCAGGGCAAGGGCGACGTCGGCGTAGTCCTGGTTCCAGCGGAGCCGCCCGAACTGGCGCCTCGGGATGGCGATCGTTCGTTGCATGATCGCAAGTTGCGCTTCGACGACCGCCGCTGCATCAGCCCGCCGCACGATGGCGCATGCCCCTCGCGGCGGATCGAAACCCGTTCGTCAACTCGGGCCGACTCCTAAG
>PLOC01000094.1 GCA_003141955.1 Chloroflexota bacterium | reverse complement strand
CTCAACGAGGAGTTATGTCAGCGACTTACCGGGATTCGCGCCCCAGAACGGCGGGATCTCGGCCGGGAGCGCGCCCGCGTGCGTCAGAACCCGAGCTCGGCCAGGATCGCGTGCATGCGGCGCGCGGCGCGGCCGCGGTGGGAGACGCGATTCTTGGCCTCGGCCGTCCACTCGCCCAGGGTCCGGTCACCCGGCCGCTCCACTGCCGGCTCGAAGATCGGGTCGTAGCCGAAGCCGCCGCTGCCGCGGGGCGCGACGGCTATGCGACCCTCCAGAGTCCCGTGCGAGAAGCGCACGGGGATCCCGCCCCGCGGCCCCGCGGCCTCGGGGAGTGCCAGCGCCAGAACGCAGCGATAGCGCGCCGTCCGTCGCTCCGGCGGAAGGCCCGCCAGCTCGCGGAGCAGCTTGACGTTGTTCTCCTCGTCGGTCGCGTTCTCGCCGGCGTAGCGCCGGGTCCGGACGCCGGGGCCGCCGCCAAGCGCGTCGACCTCGAGACCGGAGTCGTCGGCCAGAGTGGGCAGGCCGGAGGAAGCGGCGAAGAAGCGCGCCTTCTTGGCCGCGTTGGATTCGAACGTCTCGCCGTCCTCGAGCGCGTCGCCGGGAATGCCGGCGTCGTCGAGGCTCACAAGCTGTGTGGACAGCGGGCCGAGCAGCTCGCGCAGCTCTCGGAGCTTGTGCGCCGAGCGGGTCGCGACGAGCAGGCGCGACCGACCGGTCCCGCCGGCCGTGGCTCGAGCCTTCACGTGCGCTGCGGCAGGCTAGCGCTTGACCGAGGCGATGGCCTCGGCCTGGGCGGCGAACAGACGCTCGAGCCCGCCGGCCGCCATGTCCAGCATCCCGTCGACGTCCGCTCGCCCAAACGGTTTGCCTTCGGCGGTGCCCTGAAGTTCGACGTAACGCCCGGCGTCGGTCGCGACGACATTGAAGTCCACGTCCGCCCCGGAGTCCTCGGAGTAGTCAAGGTCCAGGCAGATCCGGCCGCCCAGGATGCCGACGCTGACGGCGGCCACTTTCCCGATGAGGCAGCGCTCCATGCCGTACGTTGTGAGGGCCGCGGCCAGGGCGACCCAGCCGCCGGTGATCGAGGCGGTGCGCGTGCCCCCATCGGCGTTGATCACGTCGCAGTCCAGGGTGATCGTCCGCTCGCCGAGCTTGGCCATGTCGATCACGCCCCGCAGCGATCGGCCCACCAGGCGCTGGATCTCGTACGTTCGCCCGCCGACCTTGCCCTTGGTGGCCTCGCGGATGCTGCGCTCGCTGGTCGCTCGCGGCAGCATGCTGTACTCGGCCGTGACCCAGCCGGTGCCCTTGCCACGTAGGTGCGGTGGAATCTTGTCCTCGATCGTGGCCGCGCACAGGACCTCGGTCCCGCCGAGCTTGATCAGGCACGAGCCCTCGGCCCACTTCTGGACGCCGAGGGTCATCGATATCGGCCGCAGGTCGCCCGGAAGTCGCCCGTCGGCACGCTTGAGGGGTTGAGCCCCGATCGTCATCGCCTGGTCTCCTCGCCGTTCGCCGGCTTCGCGTCCGCCGCCGGCCGCTCCACGGCGGCGGCCCGCTCTTCGACCTTGGCAGCATCCCACAGTGCGTCGAGCTCGGCCAGCCCCAGATCGCGCAGCTGCACGTTTCGCTCGCGGGCCATCCGCTCGACGCGACGGAACCGCGCGCGGAACTTGTCGGCCGCGGCGCGCAGCGCGTCCTCGGCATCCACGCCATGGCGGCGGGCCAGGTTCGTCACGACGAGAAGCAGATCGCCGACCTCCTCGCGCTTCTCCTGGGGTGTAGTGGCCGCGTCCAGCTCGGCCAGCTCCTCGTGGACCTTGTCGATGACGCCGACGATGTCGGGCCAGTCGTACCCGAGGTGGGCGGCGCGCTCCTGCATCTCCTGGGCCGCGGCGAGGGCGGGCATGGACCGGGCGACGCCGTCCAGAGCGCTTCGAACCTGCGCCGGTTCGACGGCCTGGTCGCCCGCCTGGCCGGCTGCCTCTTCGCGCTCGGCTCGCTTGATCTGCTCCCACTGGCGGTTGACATCGCTTGCCGTCTTCACGTGCGTGTCGCCGAAGACGTGCGGGTGGCGGCGGACGATCTTGCGCCCGATCTCCGCCTGGACGTCGGTCATGTCGAACACGCCGGCCTCGGCCGCAAGCTGGGCGTGGAGGACGATCTGCAGCAGCAGGTCACCGAGCTCGCCCGCAAGCTCCGGCGTGGCTTCGTCGCCCAGCGCGTCGTAGACCTCGTACGCTTCCTCGAGCAGGTGCTTCTTCAGCGAGACGTGGGTCTGTTCGCGGTCCCATGGGCAGCCGTCGGGGCGGCGTAGTCGATCGACGATCCAGGGTAGCGCCCAGGGGCTGGCAGGGGCCAGCTCGGGCGCCACGGGGCCCAGGTACAGGGCGCCTGCAAATGCCGCCGGCGTGAGCTCGCCGACGGTGGCCGTCTCCGGCACGCCGAGCCGGCCGACGAGATGCTCGGCCGGGTAGATCCGGGCCAGCACGGCGAGAGCCGCCTGGTCCGCTGGGGAATGCCGCCCCGGGAGAGGTGGCACATCGCCGTCGGCGGGCGCGGCCGCACGGAGGACGCCGAGTGGCACCACCAGGAGCGGGCGCGACGGCTCTACGGGGAACGACGCGAGGCGCTCCGGAGCGACGACCTGCAGACCTGCGGAGGCATCCAGGCCCCAGCGAATGCGGGCTTCGGCGACGAGCGCGTCGAGCACGTTTCCTTCGCGGCGCTACGGCGTGGCCGTGGGTGTGATCGCGGTCAGGCCGGTCGAGTCGGTCCAGGTGTTGGTCGAGGCCTCCAGGTCGCTCAGCCAGCTGCTGAAGACAACCTGCTTGAGCTTCAACTGTTGTGCGGCGTCGGGCGTCTTGGTCTCCTGGGCTAGAACCTTGAAGATGCTGTAGCCGGCGCTGGTCTCGACCATGCGGCTGATGCCGCCGATCGGAGCCTGGAAGATGGCCTGCTGGAGGTCCGACTCGAGCTGATAGGGCGTGACCCAACCCATGTCGCCGCCGTTGAAGGCATCGGACGCGTCCGAGTACTTGGCGGCTTCAGCCTCGAAGCTGGCGCCCGTGTTGAGCCCGAGCTGGGCATCGGCGATGCGCTGAGCCGGGCCCGGCCGGAGGCCCTGGAAGTCGACGAGGACGTATCCAAGCGTAGGTTCGAGAATGGGTTCCAGGAGGCCGGGGCGCAGGTTGGGCGCGAATATCAGGGACGGGACAGCCTGCATCCCCAGCCCTTGCTGGCTGGATGCATCTCCAGTGAACACGGCCTGGGGCAGCCACGGGAGATCGCCTCCCTGGCTGGCGACGTACGGGTCGTCGTTGTTCGTGGTGTCTAGGGCCATCTTGGTGAACTGCGTGATGTCCTTCTGGAGGGCCGCATAAGCGGCGTCGGCGCGCGACTTGGCCTCGGCCCACGCCGGGTCGGACGCATCGACGCTCGAGGCCGAGGACGTGTCGTGATTGGGGGCGAAGATCATCATCTTGATCTTGGCCTCAGGCCCATCGCCGAGCTGGCTGTAGCCGGACGAGACGTCGATCTCCTCGACGTGGCGGCTGACCATCGGCCCGCTGACGTACTGGCTCTCGACGGACTTCTGGATTACCGCCTTGAGCGCCTCCGCTCGAGCCGCATTGCGATAGTCGCCCGCGTTGGAGGCCGAGTCGACCGCGTCCTTCCAGCCGCTGTCCACATATGGCGGGACAATCGCGGTGACCGTGGCGAAACGATATACGCCGTCCGTGCCGAGGAACAGGCCGGTGACGTCATTGACCTTCTTCAGGTCGAAGATCGCCTGGGCGAAATCGGGATCGAGGTTGAGCTGAGACTGGGCGGTTATGCCCAGGTCGCCGGTGGAGCTGGCGACGCCACCGGACTCCGCTTCCGTGGCTACGTCAGCCCACTTTTGGGTCCCCGACGTTATTGAATTTAGGTAGAGCTGGGCCTGAGTCTCGGCCATGTCAAGCTGGGTGCTCGTCGGGACGACCGACGGCGCCGTCACTGCCGCCACGACACCGATAACCATCACGTGGCGCAGTTCCGGCAGCGTCCCATCCTTGACGATCTGGGCGTCGACGTCGGCGTCGGTGACGGAGATGTTGTGCTGGTCCGCATACTGCTGGAGCGTCAGGTTCTCCTGGAGCTGGGTCAGCGCATCGGAGTACAGCTGAGTGGGGTCCTCGGCGGAAGTGATGGCACTGGTCACCGTCCCGTAGTCGGTGGTCGACAGCTGACCCTCATTGCGCAGGGTGTCGTAGTCCGTGAGCACCCGGTCGTAACGGGCCTGCATGACCGCGGCCTCGGCGCGCACGGCGTCCTTGCTGATCGCGACTCCGCCGACCGAGCCAACGGCAACGCCGTGGTCCGCATACCAGTTGGCAAACAGCACGCCGCCCAGAAGGGCCACCGCCGCCAGGCTGGCGAAGCCGAAGGCGGCATTCAGGAAGATCGCGCGCCGAGTATCCACCTGGCGAGTGCGGCGGCGCGTGGGCTTCGTGGCTGGGGGCCGGAAGGTCATCTGGGTGTCCTGGTGCTGGCGGGTCCCGGCAAGGCACGCCGGGTGTGACGAGGCCGTATGCTACCGCATTCCGCGGCCTGACCTGCGGGCGGCGCGGCCATACGCTGACCCGTGAGAATTGTGGCGTCGCTGGCGCGGCCTGATCCTGAAAACAGGCTGCGTGCCTTAGCCACCGGTGCGGCCTGCCCTTCGGCCGTAAACCAGCCGATCCACCACTGCGTGGTAGGCGTCGGCCTGATGAGCCCAGCTGAGCTCGTCGACGCGCTTCGCGGTCCGGGCAACGCGGGCCTCGCGGTCCTTCGGGTCGTCCACCAGGTGCATGATCACGCGGGCCAGCGAGTCCGGGTCGCCGGGCGCGTAGAACGAGAGAGTGTCCTGCCCGAAGTAGAGCTCGACGGTCGGCAGCCGAGTGGCGGCCACGGGCTTCTCCATGGCGCCGTACTCGAGGACCTTCGTGGAGAGGCTGACCTCCGAATAGGAGTCGAGGCGCGTTGCCGCAATGCCGATGTCGGCTCCGGCGACGGCGCCCGCAACCGTGTCGATTGGGATCCGCCCGGGCATCTCCAGGCAATCTGCGATGCCCAGCTCCTCGGCCAGGGCCTTGAGTGAGTCCTCGGCGTCGCCGCGGCCGTAGAACGTGGCCACGACCTTCAGCGCAGGGCGGCCGCGGCGCAGCGCGGCCACCGCGCGCAGAACCACGTCCAGCTCGTACGTGGGCGTGATTGCGCCCGCATACACGAGGCGGAGCACACCGTCGGCCATGAACTTGCGGCGCGGATGAGCGGCCGGCGAGAAGAGCCGCAGGTCCGGGCTGTTCATCACGACGGTGAGCCGGGCAGGATCGGCGCCCCGCTTGCGCAGTCGCTCGGCGAGCGGCTCGTTGACGGTCAGGAGTTCGTTTGCGAGGGCGATCGACAAGCGCTCCTGGAGCAGGAGTAGCTTGTACGAGATCGGGTTGGCGGCCCTGGGGAAGCGGCCCCGGAAGAACTCCGGCATCGCCTCGTGCAGATCCAGCAGAACCGGAACTCCGACCATCTTGAGCGGCAGCGCCGCAAAGACCAGGTAGTCCGGCAGGGTGTGGACCTGGACCATGCCATAGCGCCGGCGGCTCTGGGCTTTCGTGGCCGCGAACATCGCCCGCACCAGGAAGACACCGTATTCCATTAAGTACAACGGCAGGCCGGCGCCCTGGTGGCGGCGGACGGGGAGGCGGCGCAGGTTCACGCCCTCGATCACGGCGGTCCCCGGATCGCCGGGATGCTGGAGCCCGAAGACGTCGACTTCCCAGCCGGCCGCGACGAGCGACTCCGCCTCGCGACGGACGCGCGGGTCTTCCTCGTAGTAGGCGTGGACGATCATGCAGATCGGCCGGCGCTTCCCGGGTACGCTCATGTCCCCACCTCGACGGGCGGCTCCGCCGACACAAGCGCGGCCGAGATGCGTTCCGCGGCCCCGGCTTGCACGACACGCAGGCCGGCGGCGCGGTCGGTGGCCTGTCGAGCCGATTGCCCCTGTGGCGCCCGGGCGTCGATCTCGCGAATTGCAGCCGACCGATCGAGCCCGACGAGCACGGCCGAGCTGTCGGGTCCGCCCACGGTCTCGACCCATTCGGTCGTGTCGCGAAGAACCAGGCACGGGACGCCCAGCCAGGCCGACTCGCGCTGGATTCCGCCCGAATCCGTGAGGACGGCAGCGGCGTGCAGCTGCAGCGCCAGCGAGGTGCGGTAGCCCTGCGGCTCGATGACGATGACATTCGGCGGCAGGACGATGTGCGCGGTCTCGAGCGCGATCCGCGTGCCGGGATGGAGCGCCAGCACTACCGGCCGATCGGGCAGAGCGACTGCCTCGAAAAGCGCCGTCCAGGCCGCCATCGCCTCGGGGCTGCGGTTCTCCGCCCGGTGGACCGTGGCAAAGAGATAACGGCCCGTGGAGATCGCCAGGTTCAGGCGCGAGGCGATCGCCGCCAGCACTGCCGGGCCCCGAACCTCGGCCGAGATCCGAGCCGCCAGGTCGAACATCAGGTCGCCGACCTCGAGCACGCCGGCGGTGATCCCTTCGGTCGCGAGATTGGCCACCGCTGCCGGCGTCGGGGCGAAGAGCCAGGTGGACAGATGGTCTGCCACGACGCGGTTGATCTCCTCGGGCATGCGGCGGTCGAAGCTGCGCAGGCCAGCCTCGACATGCGCCACCGGGATGCCGAGCTTCGCCGCCGCCAGCGCCCCGGCAAGCGTGGAGTTGGTGTCGCCGTACACGATCACCGCGTCCGGAGACGCATCCAGGAGGAGCGGCTCCAGGGCGATCAGCATCCGGCCCGTCTGGTCGCCGTGGCCGCCGCCACCGATTCCGAGGCTGTGGTCGGGCCGCGCCAGGCCGAGCTCGGCGAAGAAGTTGCCCGCCATGGCGTCGTCGTAGTGCTGGCCCGTGTCCACGAAGATGTCCTCGTGGTCGCGGCGCAGCGCCGGCTGGAGCGCCGCGACCTTGATCAGCTGCGGTCGCGTTCCGACGACGCTGACGATGCGCATCGCCGGCGCCCGCTACGACTGGGCCGCGGCTCGGCGCCGCGTGGCGGCCTGAACCCCGATCCCGAAGTAGCGCACCGAGGCCGGCAGGTCGATCTCGCGCAGGCTGTTCCGCCCGTCGAAGAGCACTTCGAGCTTCGCGAAGAGCGAGAAATCCAGCGACTGCCAGAGCCTGTCGCCGGTCTGGGTGACGATTGCCCGGAACGGCGCAGCCTCGCCCCAGTGGTAGGGCTTCGCGCAATTGCGGTCGATCTCCTCGTCCGAGAGGAGCGGGTCGTAGGCCCAGACCTCGGCGCCGTGGAATCCGAGCCGGTCGATCAGCGGCAGGGCCCTGGAGTAGGCGAGCTCCTTGACGTTCTCGCGGTAGGTCAGCCCCAGGACGAGGATCGGGGCGTCGTCCAGGCCGCCGAGCTGCGATTCGATCGTCTTGATGGCCGATCCCAGCACGCCGTCGTTGGTCCGCCGGGAAGTGGCCACGACCTCCAGATCGGGTGCGCGGCTCAGGAGCAGGTGCGGGTAGACCGGGATGCAGTGCCCGCCCACGCCGATCCCGGGCTGGTGGATGTGCGAGTAAGGCTGGCTGTTGGCCGCGGCGATGACTTCCTGGACGTCCACGCCGGCGCGATCGGCGAAACGGGCGAACTCGTTGGCCAGGGCGATGTTGACGTCACGGTAGGTCGTGTCGGCGAGCTTGCTGAACTCGGCCGCCTCGGCGCCGCTCATGGCCACGATCTCGGCGTCCAGGACGGAGTCGTAGAAGACCGCGGCGCGTCGCGTGGATTCCGGACCGACGCCGCCCACCAGCTTGGGGTACGTGGCCAAGTTGGCGAAGACGGCGCCCGAGTAGAGCCGCTCCGGCGAGAAGGCCACGAACAGGTCCCTGTCGCCGTGCAGACCGGCGGCCGCCTCGAGCCGCGGCAGGAACCGGCCGCGCGTGTCCCCGACGGGGAGAGTGGTCTCGAAGATGACGGTCAGGCCGGGATGGACTCCGCCCAGGATCGACTCCACGGCCGAGTCCATGAAGCGGTAGTCCGGCTGGTGGGCGTCGTCGAGCATGACCGGCACGATGAGCACCGCCACGTCCGCCCCGCGAACGGCAGCGGCGGCATCTGAGGTCGCGCGCAGGCGCCCCGCGGCGTGGACTTCCGCCACTCCCTCGGCCAGGCCGGGCTCCTCGGTCACGTGCGAGCGGCCGGCGTTGATCGCGGCCACGACCTCGGGGTTGACATCGACGGCCGTTACATCCCAGCCGTGCCGGGCGAACTGCACCGCCAGGGGCAAACCCATCTTGCCGGCGCCGACCACGACGGCCCGCCCGACAGTGCCCGCCTCGCCCGTCCAGGGCGCGACGGATCTGGGCTTGCCGTGGGTGCAGGGATTGATTGGGGGCGTGATTGCGCCGCCGAGGAAGCTCGGGACGCGCGAGGGGCTCGATACGATTGTCATTCGGCGTTCAGCCTCGAAGGTAGGTCCGACAGGTCGATCGGGCGGCGCTCGGCCGCGGCCGTCAGGAGAGCGTTGGCGATCGCCACCGCCCACAGTCCATCCTCGCCGGGCACGTACGGCCGATCGCCGGTTCGCAGGACCCGGACGAACTCGTCGAGCTGGGCCCGCAACGGCTCGACGCTGACGACGGGAATCTCGGCCACGTCGCCCGTGAAGGTGGTGGCGTAGCCGGCAATCAGCTCCGGCCGCTCGACGTCGCTTCGGGTGAAGGTCAGCTTCTGGCTCAGGTAATCCAGCTCGAACATCCCCTCCTCGCCGACGGCCGTGAGGCTGCGGCGCTTGGCGGGCGTCAGCCAGTCCACGTCGAGGAACCCGGTGGCGCCCGACGGGAAGTGCATCAGGCCGAAGGTCAGATCCTCGTGGGTGGCATGGATACGCTGGGCGGTCTCGGCATAGACGCGAATCGGCCGTTCGCCGGCAATCCAAGTGAGTATGTCCACGTCGTGCGTCCCCAGGTCCACGGTCACGCCCACGTCGCGGATGCGCGCCGGGAAGGGGCCGGCACGGCGACTGGTGATGGCGTAGATCGTGGAGAGCCAGCCGTCTCGCAGCAGGCGGCCCATCTCCAGGACCGCCGGGTTGTAGCGCTCCACGTGGCCCACCTGGACCTGGACGCCGCGCTTGCGGGCGGCGGTGACGATCGCAATCGCGTCGTCCACCGTGGCCGCGAGCGGCTTCTCGACCAGGACGGGCAGGCCCCGCTCGATGGCGGCCAGGGCGAGGGCCGCGTGGTTGGTGGTGGGCGCCGCCACGACCACGCCGTCGAGATCCGCCGCGGCGATCATCTCCAGCGGATCGGCGAAGCCCCTGGCGCCGGTCTGATCGACCGCGGCCGTGAGGGCTTCGGCGGTGGGGTCGGCCACTGCCGCGAGAACCGTCTCGGGATGATTCGAGATGACCCGCAGGTGGTTACGGCCCATCGAGCCCAGCCCAGCCAGGCCGAGCCGCAGGGGCTGGCTCACGGCCGGCGCTCGCCCGCCGTCAACGCGTGGCGTCCGACCGAGGCTCGGAGCGCGGCGATGACCTGGCCCTGCTCGGCTTCAGTGAGGCCCGGGTACATCGGCAGCGACATGCTGGTCGCGGCCGCCGCGTCGGTCACCGGCAGGTCGGCCTCGATGCCCAGCTCCAGCACGTAGGCCGCCCTGTGGCAGGGGATCGGGTAGTAGATGCCGCAGATGACACCGGCTTCCTTCATCTCGTCGACGATCTGATCACGCGCGGGGCCGACCCCGAGCGTGTACTGATGGTAGACATGAGTCCGGCCCTCGGGGCAGACGGGCAGCTGCACCGACAGGTCGGCGAAGGCTTCGTCGTAGCGCCGGGCGACCGCCTGGCGGCGGGCCGTGTTTCGCTCGAGCTTGTCGAGCTGGACGAGCCCGATGGCCGCGGCGATATCCGTCATGCGGAAGTTGTAGCCGAGGATCTCGTGGTGGTAGCGCTGGCGCATGCCCTGGTTGCGGTACAGCTTGACCCAGTCGGCGAGGCGGTCGTCGTTGGTGTTGATGAAGCCGCCCTCGGCCGTGGTCATGTTCTTGGTGCCGTACAGGCTGAAGGCCGCGGTGCCGAAGCTGCCCGCGCGACGGCCGCGATAGAGCGCTCCGTGGGCCTGGCAGGCATCTTCGACGACCACCAACCCGTGGCGGTCGGCGATGGCCTGGATGGCGTCCATGTCCGCGACCACGCCAAAGAGGCTGACCGGGCAGATCGCCCGCGTCCGGGGCGTGATCGCCGCCTCGATGCGGCCGGCGTCCATCAGATACGTGTCCGGCTCGATGTCGACGAAGACCGGCGAGGCCCCGGTGAAGAGAATCGAGCTGATCGTCGCGTTGAAGGTGTGCGAGACGGTGATCACCTCGTCGCCGGGCCCGAGGCCGAGGCCGGCCCAGATCGACATCAGAGCGGTCGTGCCGTTCGACATGGCGATCGCGTGCTTGCTGCCGCAGAAGTGCGCCCACCGCTCCTCGAGCTCGGCGACCTTGCGGCCCCCGGCGATCATGCCGCTGGCCAGGACTTCGGCGACGGCGGCCGTCTCCTCGGGGCCGAGATCGGGGCGGGCGGGAGGGATCATGCTGTAACTCCTCGGTTCGAAGCGGGCCGCTCCTCGAGCGCGCCGCTCTGTGGATTGAAAGCGTATCCGCGGCCGCACCGTGAGCAACCGAGAGACGCATCGGGGGTGGGGTTGGGTGTGGCGGGGTGGCCCGTCGCGTCGTCGAGGCGGGCGCCGCAGGCACATACCCAGCCCAGGCGGCGGGCGGGGTTGCCGGCCACGAGTGCGAAGTCGGGGACGTCGCGAGTGACGACGGCGCCGGCACCGACCGTTGCGAAGCGCCCTACCCTGGCGCCGGCCACGACCACTGCTCCCGCGCCGATCGAGCAGCCATCCGCGAGCTCTATCGGGCTGACCGTCCAATCGTCGCCCCGGGCCAGCTCGCCGGTGGCGGTGATCGCCCTCGGGTAGCGGTCGTTGGTGAGGATGGCGCCGGGGCCGATGAATACCCCGTTTCCGACCGACACGCCGTGGTAGACGAGCGCGCCATTCTGAACCTTCACCCGATCGCCGAGATGCACGCCCTCGTCGATGAAGGCGTCCCGGCCGATGACGCATTCGGCGCCCAGGCTGGCTCCGTTGCGAAGCACCGCGCGGTGCCAGACGCTTGTCCGGGGCCCCACCGAAACGTCCGCTTCGATGTCGACGGACGCATGCACCCGAGCAGTGGGATCGATCACGAAGGACTCCTGTGACAGAACGGAGATCGACTGAGGGATCTCACGGGACGCCGCTCAGCAGGCGATTGAGTATACCGGACGGCTTCCCGGCGGGGCGGAAGCAGGAGCCTCGGGCGATCGGCCTTGTCCATCGAAACGCTGAAGAGGCGACCTGTCTCAGCCGCGCTTGCGGCGAGCCAGAAGCCCGACTCCCAGCGCCAGGACGGCCCCGATCGCGAGTGCTCCACGCCAGTCCAGGACCGTTCGAACATCGCCCTCGACCTTGCGCGCCAGCAGGATGAATGCCCCCGACTGCTGCTCGAGTGTGACGTGCCCCGCAACGATCGTTTGCGCGCCGCCCTGCCTGATGCGGACGTCGCGAGCGAGGATCGCCCTGGCGTAGCCCTGCTTGAGCTCCATCTCCCCGGCCACCGCCACGCCCACCGCACCGAGCTCGATCGAGACACGCTCGCCGTGGGCGACTCCGACGCCACCCAGCCGGACGGCGATGTCGTCGGCATGAGCCCGGCCGATGCCGCCCATCTCGACCGTGATGTCCTCGGCAGAGGCAGCTCCGAGGCCGCCCTGGCGGACGTTGATCGAGTCTGCTTCGACCTCCGCCACGCCCGCCCGCGTCACGTTGACCGTCGTGCCCCAGACAGGCGTGGGTGTCGGCTGCGAAACAGAGATTGGGGCAGGCGACGCGGCCGGCTTCGGCGCGGCGGCCTTCGGCGCGGCCGGCTTCGGCGCGGCGGCCTTCGGCGCGGCCGGCCTGGGCGCCCGCTCGGCCGGAGCGGCCTCAGCCTTTCGTCTCGGCCGTGGCGCGGATTTCGGCTTCTCGGCGGGTTTCTCGCTCGGCTGGTCGTTCATCGCAATCCTCTCGCGCGCGACGGTCGCAGTGCCGACCGATCGGGCCACTGCTGCCGGCTCAGCCTACAGCGACTCGCCCCGGCCCGCGAGCGTGCATTTCCGCGTCGGCGACGCCGGGGCTGCGATCCTCGGGCGTCGCCAGGGGAGCGCCGCGACCGTCAGCGGTAGTAGCCCAGGATGTCCACGACCACCTGCGTGCTCGATCCGCGGGTGCCGGCGAAGGTCACGTCCAGAGTGCCGCCGGGCCCGAGAAGGCACACGAACCCGTTCGCTCGGTTGTCGCCGACCGGGAAGTTGAGGGTGGAGGTGGAGGTGGCCGGCCCCGGCCCGGCCGCCAGCCAGCCTGCCGAGGTCTGGGCGGTGACGGTGAGGTTGCCCACGACGGCAACGGCGATTGGATGGACGGATGCCTGCCCGCTCACCGCGAACGACGCGGTGCCTCCCGTCTTGAGGGGACCTTTGAAGCCCTGCGCGATCCGGCTATCGACGAGCCGGCCCGGCGCCAGCGGAACGAAGGTCGCCCCCGAGAGCCCTGGGATGAAGTAGCCGGTCACGTCGAATATGAACTGAACGGTGGTCTTTGCCTTCCCGACGTACTCGACCTGCAGCTGCCCGCCCGAGAGTTGCACGGTCACGTTGTTGGCCCGCGTATCGCGGGCGGGAAAGTTGAGAGTCGAGGAGCCCGGCGCCGCGGCCGAGGCGATCTTCGGTGCGATGACGATGTAGCCGCCCGCAGACGCGCCAGTGATCGTGGCATTGCCGCTGACCGCGACCGCGTTCGCTGGTACTCCGGCCAGGCCGGTGACGGCGAACGAGTAGATCTTGCCGGCACCCAGGGGCTTGAGCCCCTTGGGAATGCGGCTGTCGACGATCCGCGTGGGCGGGATCGGTACGAACGTCGCCCCGTTCGGGTCTCGCCGGAAATAGCCCGTCAGGTCGAAGATCAACTGGACGGTGCCCTTTCCGGACGCCGTGGAGTAGAGGGCGGTCAGAGTGCCGTCGGCGGCCAGCCCCAGGGTTACGCCGTTGGCCCGATCGTCCTTTGCCTTGAAGTTGATGGTCGAGCCTTCGCCGCTGACCGAGGAGCCCAACCGTACGTAGCCCGCGACCGTGGCCTGCGTCACCGTGAGATTGCCCGTGACCGCGATGGCGTCTTTCGGAACGCCCGGAATCACTCCCGCTATGGGGATGGATCGGGTCTTGCCCGCGCCCAGCGCTCCGGTGGGGCCGACGCCGTTTCGAGTATCCAGTATCCGAACCGGCGGCAGCGGATAGTAGGTGCCACTCGGGGTGGTATCGATCACGGCGCTCAGCTGGCTCATCTGCCAGGTTCCGAACGGGGCGGCCGAGGGTGCGTAGTAGGTCGTGCTGCCGGTCGTTCCCGCGATCTGGATCATGTACTGGCCGTCGGGCAGCGGGGTTGTCCCGCCCACGGTGCCGTCCCACGTGTACGACTGCGGCCCGGCCCCCAGAGGCCCGAGATCGATCGTCCCGGCGACCGTCCCGTCCTCCCCGTAGATCGTCACGGTGACGTCGTCGAAGGCGGTGACGTCGGTCCACGAGATCGGCAGCGTGTCATAGATTCCGTCGCCATCTGGCGAGAAGACCTTGCCCCGATCGATGCCCGTGCCCGAAGGCAGCATCCCCGCCACGCCGACAGAGTAGTCGGCGATCCCGGCCGCGACGGCAGTGGAGTTGGGCGGAGTGATGGGCACTATATAGGTCGTGGATCCGTTCGAGACCTGGACCCAGGGGCCAGGGAAGAGAGGCACCACGGCGTTGACGGCGGCGTAGGGGCCCGTTACCTGGTACCACGTGCTGCCGTCGCTCGCGGTGACCGGTCCGCCGATGATCCGCAGAACCGTGCCATTGGTCGCGGTGGTCACCGCGTTGCCGGGGCATACGGTGGCCGACTGGCACTCGTTGACCGATGCGGCCGCAACGGAGACGAACCCGTTGACGGCGAACGCAGGTGAGGCCGCGTAGGTCGACGTGACGTCCCACGGGCCGACGTTGCCGACGCCGTCAGTGGCTCTGACCCGGAACGAGTAGTTGTGGCCCGACGAGCCCTGGAAGTCGTCGCCCGTCTCTGTGGTGCCGGTGAGCCAGTCGGTGAAGGGGCCGCCGTCGGTCGAGACCTGGACGTCGTAGCTGGCGATGCCGTTCCAATCGTCGTGGCCCGTCCACCTGACCGGGAAGCCCTCGCTGTTCTCAGTGGCCGGCAGATCCACGATACCGACCACGGGCGGGGTCTTGTCGTTCAGGAACTTGGCCGCGATCAGATTGGCCATCTCCGGGTGGCCGGCGTCGTAGCCGAGCGCCCAGATGCCCATCCCACGCAGGTTCCAGTAGTTGATCATGTCGTACTTCGCGGCCAGCGATTGGGCGTCGTCGTAGTAGAGCTCGCGCCATGTGGCCACGCCGCCGCATGTGAGCTGGTACGACGTCCAGGCGGACTGTTCGACCGAGTCGTAGTTGCGTCCGTTCGCCGCCGCCAGCGAGGCCGCCTGGGCGAAGAAGACAGAGACCGGCGAACATGCCGAACCGTTGATGACAGTCGCGTTCGGGGCGTTGGTCGTGGTCGACCAGGCGATGCCGTAGTAGGGTAGGCCCAGGATTATCTTCGAAACCGAGGTCCGTGCCGACCAGAGCCTGACGACCTGAGTCAGGTCGTAGACCGGTTTGGGGCTCGTGAGCGGGTCGATCGATCCGGCGTAGCTTGAGCTGCCGGTTCGGAAGTCGTAGCCCATGATGAAGACGGCGTCGGCCGCCCCCGGCGCCGTCAAGCCGGCGACGTCGTAATAGCCCGTGGATCCGGTGGCGCAGAAGGTCAGCTCGTAGCCCGGGTGGATGGCATCCAGGTCGGCCCGGAGGGTCTGGACGAACATCCGATACTGGGTTTCCTGCGTCGACGCGATCGGCTCGAAGTCCAGGTTCACGCCATCCGCGCCGCGCTGGCTGACGGCCGCGGCGATCTGGGCAGCGGCGTTGGCGCGGTTGGTCGCGCTCGAGAGGAGCGCGACCTGCTCGTTGGCCTCCGAAGTGGTCCAGGCGAACTCCTCGACCGTGAGCGCGACGCGCGTGCCATGGGCGTGGGCGTTGTTGATGACGTTCGTCATCCACGAGCTGGTCCAGCCGGCCCAGCCGGACCCGCTCTTCTGGAGGTCACCCGTGGATGTCACGCCTACGCCGAAGTAGGCGACCGTGGAGAGCAGGTCGTAGTTGAGGGTCGGTCCCGCCACCGATTCCCAGTAGGGCAGGAAGCCGTAGACCTCGCGTCGCAGCACGTTGGCGGCCGGAGCCGCCGGGCCCGGGCCCGACGCAGCCGCTGACGCAGACGGGCTGCCGCTAGAACTGGCGGGGGTGGGCGTCGCGACATCGTTGACAGCCCAGACCGAGCCCTGCGGGCTGGCCGCCATCGATCGGCCAGACGCTGTCCCGGCGGGCAAGGCTACCGGCAAGCCGCCGTCGACTTCGGTCGTGTCGCCCGCGCGCGGCTGGTACGGAATCGTCACTGCGTCGCCCGGGACGAACGTGTCCGGGTCGTTCTGGTGTTCGAGCGCCTGCTGATACTGAATCGAGGTGTCACCCGGGTCCGCGGCGCCGGCGTTGGGATCCGCGGCGGCTGCGGGCCGTGCTCCCGGCCAACCCGACCCGAGGGCCATGGACGCGCCGAGCGCGACTGCCAGCGCCAGCGGCGCAAACTTCCTGGACCGGCCCTCGGCCTTGTAGTGATCCGCCAACCGGAACGGCGCCGAATGCTTGATCATCCCGACCTCATTCGATGCCCGGTTTCTCCACCTTCGCCTGGTAGCGATAGGTGGAGGCCCTGGCCTGGCTGCACGCAAGCGCCCTGCAATGGGCGCCCCGAGCGGGTCTCACGGTACGGTCCAGACGTTGCGTGCGCCTATCGTTCGTTCGTCCTCCCGGCGCAATGGTACCGTCGGGTCGGGTGCGGTGCGGTTAGATGGCGCAGCGGAGCGGTAATCTGGCTCCCCGACCGCCCGGGAGCGGCGCTGCATCCGCCTATACGGGGGCCATGTAGTAGCCCGTGATGTCCAAAAGTAAGTGGGCCGTAGGCCCCGCGGTCTGGGCTACGAAGATGACGTCGAGGCGGCCGTACCCGTCGCCCACGGCGTAGGAGAGCGGCACCGTCACGCCGTTGGCTCGGTCATCGCGGACCGGGAAGTTGAGGTTCGAGAAGTTGGTAGAGGCGTCGATCTTCGGCCCGACCGCCGCGAAGCCGCTAGAGGTCTGCTGGGTGACCGTCAGGTTGCCCGTGATCGCAACGGCGCCGCTCGGAACGCTGCCGCCGGTGACCTGAAGCGTCCGGACAACGCCGACGTGGAACGGGCAGGGCGTGCCCTTCGACGGACAGGTCGTGCCCAAGTTCGAGCGCGAGTCCATGATCCGGGTGGGTTGCATGGTGTTCAGAAGGGCTCCGCCGGATTTGATGAAGTAGCCGGTGATGTCCAGCACCAGATCCACGCTCGTGCCGCCGGCGGGCATCAGGACCGCCGAGAGTGTGCCGTCGGCGTTGACCGGAACGATGACGTTGTTGGCCCTGTTGTCGCCCCGCGGGAAGTTGATCGTCGACGACGTCGGTGCGTCGGTCGGGTCCGGCCCGAGGAAGACGAGGCCGCCCGCTGAGGGTGTCACGACGGTGAGGTTGCCGGCGACCGCCACCAATTTCCCGGCGATGGGGAGGCCGTCGATCCCGGCGATCTTGATGACGCGGTGCTGGCCACCCTGGAAGCGCCCGGTGAGATTCACAATGCCAGAGTTAGGCCGTGTGTCGAGGACTCGTTGCGGACCGAACGGGACGTAGCCGGCCCCGCCGGAGCCCGCCAGGAAGTAGCCGGTCACGTCGATGATCAGATCGACGGTGGCGCCGGGCGAAGCTCCGTACCAGGCCCCGACGGTGCCCTGAGGCGAGAGAGCCACCGTCACGCCGTTGGCCCGGTTGTCCCCCGTGGGGAAGTTGATCGTCGAAGATGCCGGCGCTGAGTCGACTGTCGGTCCCAGGTAGATCCAGCCGGCCGTCGTTTGGTTGGTAATGGTCAGGTTGGCGGTGATGGCGATCGCGTTCGGCGGAACGGGCGTAACGCCGCTCACCTGCTTACCCGCGATCTGGAAGTTATAACCGCCATTGGAGGTCAGTCGGCCCAGCGGCCCAATGGCGCCGTACCGCGTATCGACCAGGCGTACCACCGGGGAGACCGGGTAGTAGGACCCGCTCTGGCCGACGAACGGCTCAGTGTGTCCGTTGATGATGTCGTCCGTGGTTGTCGACGGGATGGAGACCATCGAGCGGTAGTAGACCTCCGAGCCGCCGCCGCCGCCGCTGCCGCTGCCGTCGGCCGGGATTGGGACGTTCGGGTCCAGCTCCGAGGTGTATCCGGCGCTGCGCGAGCTGGCGTAGCTGATGACGTTGTTGTTGAAGGTGGGATCGCCCTTCCACATCGCGTCGACCGTCATGTGGCCGTTGAACAGCGCGTTGATGAA
The DNA here is from genome assembly GCA_003141955.1 of Chloroflexota bacterium. Taxonomy (GTDB): domain Bacteria; phylum Chloroflexota; class Limnocylindria; order Limnocylindrales; family CSP1-4; genus Fen-1039. The sequence goes on along the minus strand of PLOC01000094.1, from coordinate 92,915 downwards.
GTAGCCGATGTCACGCGTGCCTTCGGCGATGACGGCACTGGCGCCGCCGCGGATGAAGCCGGAGCCGTAGCCGTCCACCCGTGTCTTGGCTACGGCGAGGGTTGGGTTGGCATAGCCGCCCTCGCTGTTACCGGAGGCGTAGCAAAGATGGTTCAAGATCACGATGGCGTTGGGCGCCAGCTGCAGCTGGGCCATGTAGGCCTCGCCGTAGTAGTAGGTCGTCTGGCTGCTCGAGCCGGCGACGGCATTGAGGCCCATGCCGTTGTCCTTGAGCTGCTGCTCGTAGCTCACATACGGGTTCGGGTAGCCATTGCCGTGACCTATGTAGACGAGGATGTTCGCGCCCTTGGCCGCAGCTTGAACAAGGCCCCACGTTGCGTTGGGCGAGTAGATCGTGATGATGTTGACGGAGCGGCCGGCAGTGGCGGCGGCCGCCTGGAATTCCGAATACGCCGCCGTGGCGTCGGCGATGTACTGCTGGGTGGCGCTCTGAGTCTGGCCGACGACGATGACTACCTTCGTTACGTAGGCTGGCGCTGACGCGACGACCTTGCTGGGGCTCGCGACCATGCCGGTGCCGGCAACGAGCAGACCGACCGCGAGCGCAAAGGTGAGCTTTCGCATTGCGCTGTCTCCCTGTGGGCCCAGCTCGGCGGTGCGGGATGGGCGGCCCGCCGGAGCGGGCTCGATGGGCCGATTATTGGTTGTGCGCCAAGACTGTGACGCGGTGGTGGCGGCGACAATCGTGCCTTGGTCCCAGGGCGGGGTGGTCCCATCGGCCAGGCCGTGGTGAGCGGACCGACGGGGTCAGGCTACTCTGGCGGTGATCAAGGCGGGCCATGATAGACACACTGATCCCAATCCGTCACCCATCGAGTCTCTTATCGAAAGCTTAATGGAGGGCCGCCGCGCCACGCGATCGCGGCTTCAAGTGCCGCGCAGGCGCTCGACCAATTCGCGGAGCGTTGGGTTGGAGCGATCCCGGTCCGACAGAATCGGGCCTCCGTCCGGCGTCCCCGGAACCGCCGGCCAGGGAACGCCGACGGCCGGATCGTCCCAGGCGAAGCCCAGCTCGTCGCTGCCGTCGTACTCGTTGGTGACTAGGTAGAGCAGCGACAGCGGCTCCAGGGCCAGGAAACCATGAGCGACGCCCGTGGGGATCGTGACGGTTTCGCCTTCGCTCAGCTCTCGCGTCTCGACGATGGCGTGCGCGCCGGGGTCGGCCACGACGGGCCGCACGTCGACGAGGGCGACCAGCGCCCGGCCGCCGACGACGGTCCAGTAGTCGAGCTGGCGGCGGTGGTAGTGGAGTCCGCGCAGCACACCCCGGGCGGAGGTCGAAAGATTGGCCTGGACGAAGCGCGCGTCCGGCATGCCGGCGGCCCCGAGCCCGATCTCGCCGAAGGCCGACGCGCGCCAAAGCTCGGCGAAGGAACCGCGCCGGTCGCCGATGCGGTTCAGCCTTCCGTACCGAACGCCGGCCAAGCGCGACCCGGCTTCCTCTGGACTCAACGTGGCGGCTCCTTCGTGCGTGGCCCGATTGTCGCGTACTCCGCCAGGGCCGCCTGCCAGTCCCGCAGCGGGCCTCCGGGGAGTGGCGTGGGCTCCAGGACGCCCCAGAGCGGAGGCGTCGAGGGGCGGGGCCACGCGCTCAGCGGCACGTCCCGGGTCGGCACCGTCACGCCGGCGAGACGGAGCACTTCGCGCGCCCACTCGGCCCGGGACGCGTGACCGCCGTTTGTCACGTGATGAATTCCGCCCACGGCGTTTCGGCCCTTCTTGCCGACGAACTCCACCATGCTCGTGATCGCCGCCGCCAGGTCCGCGGCATAGGTCGGGCAGCCGAACTCGTCGGAGACCAGATCGAGCGTCTCGTTCTTCGCCCGCGCTCGATCGGCAGCCGCCAGGATCTTGGCCGGGAAGTCTGCTCCGGGCGGCCCAAAGAGCCACGCCGTCCGCACGATCGCCAGCGGCGGAACGGTGTTCGAGCGACCGCCCGGCGGCATGAGCGCCGCGGCCGCGAAGTCGTCGCCGGTAGCCCAGAATGCCTCGCGGGCCAGCCGCTCGCCCGCCAGCTTCGCGGCCCCGTAGGCATTGGCGGGGCTGGGCAGGTCCGCGGCGCCGTACGGCCGGCCGTCGGTTCGCAGCCCGTCGAAGACCTCGTTGGTGGAAACGGCGATCAATGCCGTCCCATTCGTCGCGCAGGCCTGCGCCATCTCGCCGGCGGCGGTTCCGTTGCGACGCATCGCCAGCTGGGGATCGCGGGCGCAGCCGTCGACGTCGGTCCAGGCCGCAGCGTGGATGGCGACATCCGGGCGGTTCCGGCCGATCAATCGCATGGCCGACTCGGGGTCGTCCAGGTCGTGCTCCGGCAGATCCCAGGCCAGCACCTCGTCGATGGAGCCGGACCCGGTGAGGGCAGCCACGAGGGCCGTCCCGAGCCGGCCGCCGGCGCCCGTAACCGCGACCCTCATCAGGGCCGTCTCTTCGACGCCATCACCCGGCGTCTCGAGAGCCGGCCAGCCTGGCGGCGTACTGGCGGCGGTAGTAGTCCTCCCATTCCCCTGACTTGATAGCCCGCCACCAGGCTTCATTGTGGGTGTACCACTGGACGGTCGCTGCCAGGCCCTCCTCGAAGGGCATCCCGTTCCTCCAGCCCAGGGCGGCGAGCCTGGAGCCGTCCATGGCGTAGCGGCGGTCGTGGCCAGGCCGGTCCTCGACCTGTCGGACGAGCGACCAGGGCTTGCCGAGCAGCTCGAGAAGCCGGGCCACCACCTCGCGGTTGGCTCTTTCGTTGCCGCCGGGGATGTTGTAGGTCTCGCCGGCCCGTCCGTGCGCCAGGACGTGGCCGATGGCCCCGGCGTGGTCGCCGACATACAGCCAGTCGCGGCGTTGAAGGCCGTCGCCGTAGAGCGGCAGCTGCTGATCGTCGATGGCATTGGTGATGAACAGCGGGATCAGCTTCTCGGGGTGATGGTACGGGCCATAAGTGTTCGAGCCGCGGGTCACGACGGCGTCCAGGCCGTAGGTGACGAAGTAGGAGCGAACGAGCAGCTCGCCGCCGGCCTTGGCCGCGGAGTAGGGCGAGCGCGGCTCGAGGCGATCGTCCTCGTGGCTCACCCCGGATTCGACGGAGCCGTAGACCTCGTCCGTGGAGACCTGGAGAAAGCGCGGAGCTGCCGCGCGCTCTCCCTTCGCGGCGCGCTCCTGCTCTGCGCGACAGGCTTCGAGCAGAACGTGGACGCCCAGGACGTCCGTCCGCAGGAAGGCCTCCGGATCAAGGATGGAGCGGTCGACGTGGGACTCGGCGGCGAAGTTGACGACGGCATCCGCCTCGGCCACCAACGGCGCAACGACTGTCGGGTCGGCGATGTCGCCCTGGACGAACTCAAGCCTGGCGGCCTGTTCCGGGTCCGATTCGGCCGAGGCCAGGTTGGCGCGATTGCCGGCGTAGGTCAGCTTGTCGAGGACGGCGATGTGCGTGCCGTCGCGGCGGGCGAGCCGGTCGCGGACGAAGCACGAGCCGATGAAGCCCGCTCCGCCGGTGACCAGGAGCCGGGGGAAGCGCGGCGTCCGCGGCCCGGTCACGACGTGGGCCTGGCGGGCGGTCCGGGCAGGCGACCGGAGCGCGATTCCTGCTCCGCCAGCTCGGCGGCGCGGAGGAGCGAGGTCACCGTCCCGGCGTCGGTCCAGATGCCCTCGAATCGGCGGGCGAAGAGCCTGCCCGGGAGGTAGTTGTTGAGCAGGTCGGTGATCTCGAGCTCGCCACGGGGCGACGGGACGAGGTGGTCCACCACGCCGAACGCGTCGGGCCGCAGGAAGTACACGCCGATCGGGATGAGGTTGCTCTTGGGCCGGGTCGGCTTCTCCTCGAAACCGACGACGTTGCCCTGCGCGTCGAATTCCGCGACTCCGAAGCGCTCGGGATCGGCAACCTCGCACAGCAGCGTGCCGGCGCCCCACGGTCCGGCCTCGAACTCCCGCGCTGTGTCGGCCAGCGGGGAACCGAGCAGGACGTTGTCGCCGAGGACGCAGCAGAAGGCGTCGTCGCCGACGAAGTCGCGAGCCAGACCTATGGCGTGGGCAATTCCCAGAGCCCCTCGCTGGTAGCGGTACGTTAGGTCCAGGCCGAAATGCTCGCCGTCCGCCAGGAGCTCGACCACGTCACCGACGCTCTTGCCGCCGACGACGACCATGACTTCCCGGATGCCCATGCCGGCGAGCGTGGCGATCGGGTAATAGATCATCGGCCGGTCGTAGATCGGCAGCAGATGCTTGTTCGTGACGATGGTTAGTGGGAAAAGGCGAGTGGCCGTGCCTCCCGCCAGCACGAGACCCTTCAACGCGGCTCCGTCGGCATCTTGGGCCAGAGCGTAGCAGGTTCAGGCCGGGTTTCGCGTGCGGTGATCAGTGCGGCGGTGGTGTGACGAGTCCCGGGGGTGGAGTGGGGGTCGGCCCGGGCGTGGGAGTGACCTTCGGAATGGCCGGTGTCGGTGTCGCCTTAGGGTTGAGGCTCGATGAGGCCGACGGGCTGGGGCTCGCCGACGGTTCGGGGCTGGTGAAGCCGCCCTGGTAGTTGCTGATCACGAGCACCCAGTCGATGTTGTCCAGATCCGCCGCCGGTTGCACCACGGCCGACTGGACGACCTGGTTCGGGTCGCGTGAGACGCTGATGATCGTCCCGATCAGCAGGCCCGGAGGATAGGGCGATCGCACGTCTTCCCCCGCGAGAACCATGCCCGCCGTCACCACCGGCTGGCCCTTCGAGAGCTTGTCGGTGGAGTTCACATACGACATCTGCAAGAGGCCGCTGATCTCGCCCTGGATCGTGCCTATCGCGCCTGTATCCGCCTCCTCGCCGATCACCACGGCGGAGGTGTCGTTGACCAGGAGAATCGTGGCGTCGTACGTCTGCACGGGCGACAGGACCCTGCCAACCACGGCGCCCCCGGCGTCCATCACGACCTCCCCAGCCGAGATCCCGTCGGCCAGGCCTCTATTGATGATGAAAGTTCGAGGGCCGATGTCGGTGATGTTGCGCACGACGACGCGGGCGATCGTCGTCTGGTACTGCGAGCTCTGCTGCGCCTGGGAGACCTTCGTCCAGTCGGTGTTCAGCTGGGAGATGGCATTCATCCGCGACAGCTCTTCATTGAGCGTCTGGTTCTCCTGGCGGAGTTGCTCGTTCTGGGTGCGCACGTTGTCCAGCTGGATGATCGCGGACCAGTACGAGAAGACAGTGTCCGCGGTGTCGTTGAGGGCGCCCTCGACCGGGTTGAGCATGTAGTTGGCGTCCGACTGGATCGTCCCCGCGAAATGGGTCCCGGACGCGCCCATCATCCCGACGCTCAGGGTCACGAGCAGGCCGTAGACAACCCACTGACCGCGCAGGAGACGGTTGCCGGAGCGGGAGGTCATCTGGCCAGGAGGGCCGCGCGACTGCTCAGCGCGGCGGGCGGGCGTAGGTGTCCGCCACGAGTACTTCTTCCATGATGTCGAGCTCCTCGAGCACGACACCGGTTCCACGGACGACGCAGGTCAAAGGGTCGTTGGCCACGTGGACGGGCATCTGCGTGACTTCGGCTACACGGTGGTCCAGCCCCTGAAGGAGCGCGCCACCGCCCGCCAGCACGATGCCCTGGTCCATGATGTCGGCGATCAGCTCCGGGGGCGTTTCCTCGATCGTGTCCTTGATCGTCTCCACGATGAGCGCCAGCGACGGTTCGATGGCTTCGCGGATCTGCTCGCCGCCAACCTCGACGCTGCGCGGCAGGCCGGTCAACAGGTCGCGGCCGCGGAGAGTGACGCGCTGCGTGTCCCACTCGCCCGGGCTGGCCGATCCGATCGAGATCTTGATGTCCTCGGCCGAGCGCTCACCGAGGAAGAGGTTGTACTCGCGCCGGGCGTAGGCGACTATGTCGGTGTCCATCTCATCGCCACCGACGCGGATGCTGCGGCTGATGACGATGCCGCCGAGGCTGATGACGGCCACTTCCGTCGTGCCCCCGCCGATGTCGACGATCATGCTGCCGGTGGGCTCGTTGATCGGCAGGCCGGCGCCGATCGCGGCGGCCATCGGCTCTTCGATCAAGCCGGCCCAGCGGGCCCCGGCGTTCATGGCCGCGTCACGCACGGCGCGCTTCTCGACTTCGGTGACGCCCGACGGGATGCCGATCAGCATTCGCGGCCGGGGCACCATGCCGATGCGGTCGTGAACCTTGCGCACGAAGTACGCGATCATCTGCTGGGTGACGTCGAAGTCGCTGATGACGCCGTCGCGCAGCGGTCGAACCGCGATGATGCTCGCCGGGGTGCGGCCAACCATGCGCTTGGCCTCGGCGCCGACTGCCAGGACCCGCTTGGTCTTGGCCTCCATCGCGACGACACTCGGCTCGCTGATGACGATGCCTCGGTCGCGGACGTGGACGAGGGTGTTGGCCGTGCCCAGGTCTATGCCGATGTCACGCGAGAACAGGCCTAAAAAGCTGTGGACGCCGAACATGATTCGAGGCGGTTCCTTCCTCGTCGTGCTGGTCCCCGAGAGACGGGGAACGGGGCTGCCAGCCTTTGTGATCCAGGCGACCGAGAGGGTGGCGTCGTCTCGGACTCTGGTGGCTCCCGTCAAGGGTGCGGGACCGTAGATTCGCCCGCTTTGACCCTGGGAAGCCCGTGCAGTATACCCGCATGAGTGGCGCAAGGGTCTGACGCGAGCTGGACGGCCTGCCGCCGGGCTGCTGGCAGGAGCTCCGTGGGGAGAGCGCTCGACGCTCGAACGAGAGTCTCCGGGTCTGCCACGCGCCACTTCTCCGGCGAGTCGGCGACCTACGAGGGGCGATCGAAGGCGACTCCGCGGTCGCGCAGGGAGACGAAGCCGTCGCCGGCAACGATGAGGTGGTCGAGCAGCTGGATGTCCAGCAGTCGACCGGCGGCCAGCGCCTCTGCCGTGAGACGGAGGTCGTCCGGGCTCGGCGTTGGGTCCCCGGAAGGGTGGTTGTGGACGAGAATCAAGCCCGCCGCGTTGAGGCGGACGGCGTCGCGGAAGAGCTCGCCGACCCTCACCAGGCTCGATGACACATTGCCCTGGTACACGGTGACAAGCCGAAGGACCGCGTTGCGCGTGTTCATGAGCACGACGCGCAGTTCCTCCCGCTCCAGGAAACCCATCTGGGGCACGAGCCGCTCGCCAACGTCGCGCGGCGCTCGCACCGTCCAGCGACCCTGGGGCCAGTCGGTAACTACCCGCCGGCCCAGCTCGAAGGCGGCGGCCAGCTGGGCGGCACGGACCGGACCGACCCCGGGCACCGCCTCCAGCTCGACGTCCGTGGCGCGTGCCAGCCCGACGAGCCCCTCGTGCCGCCGCAGCGCGTCCGAGGCCGCGTCCACGGCCGTGGCACCGCGCGTGCCGGATCCCCACAGCACGCCGATCAGCTCCGCCGCGCTCAGGGCTGCGGCGCCGTGCATCGCCAGGCGCTCGCGGGGCCGCTCCCTGACGGGCACCATGCCGATCCCCGAGATCGGTCGCTCGGCTGCTCGCACCTGGCGCCGGCGGTCGCTCCGGAGGTGCGCTCGCGGCCGCGTCGGCCCCACTGTTTGTGGCCCTGACTCTCCCGGTTCCACGTTTGACGTCCTGCTGGTCGGGGCGGAGCGGGCCTGACTCACCGCTCCCGGAGCCAAACGACGGAAGCCCGCCGATTCCCCCCGCCATCGGGCTCCGGGAACCAGACGAGCCTAGACCCGGCCGCTTATCTGCGGACCAACTGCGGCTAAACCATCGGGCAAGCGCCAGGATGCAATCGGCCATCCGTGAACCCGCGCTCAACGCCGGATTACCGGACTGTGCTGATCCACCAGATCAGGAGGACGAGGGTCCCGTTGTAGGCCCCATGAAGAGCCATCGAGGCGAAGATCGAGCGCCGCCGCGTGTAGATCCACGCCAGCAACCAGGCCACGGGGATTCGGGCGGCCACGGCGAGGATCGCCGCCCGGATGAACACATCCGTGTCGACGGCGCCGACCAGGTTGATGATGTGGATGCAGGCGAAGAAGACGGCGGCCCGAATGATCGCGTCGTTGCGCTTGAGCGACCGAGCCCAGGCGTTGGTGGCGAAGCCCCGAAAGAAGATCTCCTCGCCGATCGGCGCAACGACTGCCAGCGACAGGAGGGTGATCCATAGATCCCAGCCCGGGAAGAGCGTCGGGATGGGTTCGGAAACGTCGGTGCTCTGGACTCCCAGGATGACGGCCAGAATTCCGGCGAAGACCAGCGTCGCGATCAACACCGGAATCGCCAGGGCGAGCCCGAGCGCGATGTCGCCGCCAAGTGCCTTAGCACCAGCGCCGGCCTCTCCAGCCGGCGCGCTCCAGGCGTTGGAGAACGACCAGTCGCTGGGATCAGGGGCAAGCCTCCGCGGCCGAACGATGTCCCGCCACGAGAGGGCGCCCGGTCGAACCGCGACGATGTGGACGAGCGCCCCGTAGCAGCCGAGGTTGAGCAGGAGGACGAGCAGCGTCTCGACCGATGTCGCCAGGTTGATCCCGACGAAATCCAAGGCGGCGACGACGACAAGCTCAGCCGCCAGCGACAGGGAGAGCCACGCCAGCACGACGAGGAACGGCGACGGCCCGAAGTAGTCCAGCCAGCCGTCGGCGCGGCGCTGACTGCCCTGGGCCAGTGACGCGGCCGCGAGCCCGACAGAGAGGGGGACGAGGGCCAGCTCGAACACGGAAACGGCGGCGGGGCCCGAGACGCCGCCGGCGATCCCGGCGTAGCCCGCGGCGAGGATCGCTATCAGCGTGCCCAGGCCGAGGAGCGAGAGGAACCACCCGGCGGCGTACATGCGCGGTGCCGCCCGCCCCTGGAGGGAGTGGATCCTTCTGGGCGGCACGGGCGGATGCAAGCGCCCCGGAGCCTCTGCCGGGGGCGGTGGGCCGTAGCCCCAGGGCGGGTACGGATATGGATAGGTCCACGGGCTCGGCCAGCCGTAGCCCGGCGGCCAGCCGTAGCCCGGCGGCCAGCCGTAGCCCGGCGGCGCTCCATAAGCGGGCGGCCAGCCGTAGCCCGGCGGCCAGGCCTGGCCCGGGACCGGGCCGGACGTCCAGGGTCCGAATCCCGGAGGCCCGTAGGCCGCCGCACCCGGCGCGTAACCCGGCGGAAGCGGGGCTGGGGCTGGCTGGATCGCCCCGGGCGTCGCGGGAGGTGGGCTCGGGGCCCCCTGCGGGATCTCGGGTACCGGTGGCGTCGGGGTCGACTGGGGGCTTGCGAACGCCTCACCCACGGAATCCCCTGGCGGCTGATCGACCGTCATCGTGGGGCTTGCTCGTCAGTCCTCGACTCGGCCGTCAGCGGCCGACAACGGACTCACCCGGAACTATCCCACCTGCCGGCCGAGGCACGACGCTGCCCGCGGAACTGACGGCGGGCGCAGACACAGGAGCCGGATTGGCCGCCGCCTGAGGAACGCGCTCGACGGCGGGCCGCTCGAAGTCCTTGCCGCACCATGCGCACAGAGACCAGTCGAGCCCGACCAGCCGCTCGCAGTTGGGGCAGACGCGCTTGAGACGCTGGCGGCACCAGGGGCAGATGATCCATTCGGCGTCGACGCGACGGTCGCACATGCGGCAGGTCTTGATCGCCTCGACCTCGGCGAGCAGAGCCTCTTCGGCGAGATTGCGCTCGTACACGTCGCCCAGCCGTTCCGGTGGGCGAACGACTCGATAGACCACGATGCCCAGAGGGAAGAGGAAGGGCAGGAACAGGATTATCAGGCCAGTCGCGAGGAACGGGAGAAGCGGATTCTCGGTCCGGTCCCGCATGTCTCGGAACGCCCAGTACGCCGCCGCGATCCAGAGCAGGATCATGTAGAAGAAGGTGGCGTAGAGGACCAGCTGGACGACCGCGTTCGCGAAAAACGCGCTCATCGCTCCGCCTAGTGCACCCATCGGGTCAGTCATGGAGAGTGATCCGCTTTCTCCGATTCGCCCTTCGAGGCGTCCGATCGAACCGGGAAGGGGCCATTGAAGTCTACCAGGGTCGAAACACCCGACCGCGGCTGTGCGGGCCTGTGACGGCCAACGTCGCCGCCCGGTGACGGCCGTTCGACCCCCGGAGATCCACCTTGCCGCGAGCGGAGCGGATCAGGTTCTCCGCGCTGCGGCGGGGAAGAAGAGCCCGACGATCGAACCGGCGATCAGCAGGATGGCGCCCAGCGTCAGAAGAGTGATGCCCCCGCCGCATCCCCATGGGAGCGTCAGGTAGAGCAGGCCAACGCCGAGCAGGATCCCACCCAGGAGCATCGGGATCGCCGATTCGGTCAGGCGTCTGATGGTAGGCGCCAGCGCCGGCATCAGTTCCTCCAGCTTGTCGCTGGCCAGGATCGCGGCCAGCAGGACGGCGGCGATCAGGAACAGCGGCCAGCCGGCGGCCGTGTCGAACGCCCACGCCCCCGCCCGCGGATGGATGTCGACCGTGCCGACGCCCAGGCCGTTGTCGCCCGCCCAGGGCAGCGCGAAGCTGACCAGTGCGAACGCGCCGCCGAGCGCGGTCAGGCCCGTGGCTGCCAGCTCGGCTTTGGGCTCCGCCGCGATGGAAGCGAGAGTGGCCTTGATCCTATCCGACGTGGTCAACGGCACCGTCGGCGACGCAGGTGGCATCGCCCCCACGACGACCGCGCCGGAGCGGCCCTCGACCGGCCGTGTGTCGGGAGCCGGTGCAAGAGCTGGCGTCGGACCCGAAGCCGGGGTCGCGGCCTGAACCGGGTTCCAGCCCGCGACGGCGCCGGCAGGTCTCCCGGCGCCGATGGAGCCGAGCGTCCGGTGACTGACGGAGGGCGTCAGGATTCGGTCCGAGATCCCGCCGCCGTCCTGCGCAACCGGCTCGGGCGTGGGCCCCGATGTCGCCCCGGGGTCCGTTTCCGCTTCCTCGTCTGGGGCCGCGTTCACGGCGGCTGCCTTCTCGGCGGCTGCCTGGGACACTGCCTCCCGGGCCGCGGCCGCCGCCCTGGCGGCGGTGTCCCGCGCTGTGCTGCGCTGCACTCCTTCGATGTCGACCGGCCAGCCCTCTGGGACGTGGGCCCGCGGGTCCTCCGGCCCGGATGGCGCGGCGGCCTCCTCGAACGGCCCGGACGCCGACTCTATCACGGACTGCCCCGTCGCCGCTTCCGTCGTAGCCAGCACGACACCGCAACGGGGACAGAAGTCGTCCCCGGGCGTGATCGGGGCTGAACAACTCTTGCAGACCGCGGGCTCGACCATGCCGGCCTCCGCTTCGGGCCAGATGCGGGAATTCCCGCATCGGCGAGGTTCCTGCGCGCTCGAGGGTTGGGTCAATCCCCCGATCTCTCTCCCGCCGCGCCCGATAGTCCCAACCCGCTCCGCTGAGGAGCCTCGCCGGCTCGCGCGGACGTTGCAGGCAGAGCATCTGCGACCTCGCCGGTGAAGGCAGCGCTCCGCCAGGCCGAAGTCACCGCGGAGACGGCCAGGGCCGCAACCCACGCTACCGCCAGGGCCAGAGTCGCCAGGGCGAAGGTGACCCGATCCTGGTTCCTGGCGGCAATCCGGCACCAGTCGAAGGCTGTCGAGGTGCCAACCAGGGCCAGGCCGATCGCCACGGCGCTCGTCACATGCGAGACCACCACCGTCAGCAGGGTCGAGATCGGCCGGTGAACGATCTCGACTGCGGCGCCAAGGACCGACCGCCAGGCTCCGCCACCGGCCAGGACCTCGCGCCGGACGGCGATCGCGGCGGTCGTCTCCGCCGCGAGCCAGACCAGGACCACAACCGCGACGGCATCGCCGGCGGCCAAGACCACCCTCAATGGCAATGGCGACGTCAGGTTGCTCGGTGTCGTGAGTTCGTCATAGGTGGCGTTGAAGATGCGCGTTGCGGCCCAGGAGAGCGCGACCGCAAGAGGCACCAGGCAGATCATTCGGATGGCCGCGAGCTGCAACAGAAGCGACATCCGCGGGAGCGGAACGCCCTCCTGCCTCCGCTCGTCACCCGGTTCCAGCGTCATCTGGATGAGCCAGAAATCGGTGAGCGAGCCGACCAGACTCGCCACCGCCAGCCACGTAATCGTGGCGACGATGGCAAGCGCGATCAGCTCGACGAGCCAGGTCGTGGGCTGCCCGGCGATCGAGATGGCATCCACGCCCGTCACGCTGGCAATGCCGATGACCGATGGCAGGATGACGCTCGGCAGCGCCAGCAGGACGATCCCGCCTCGCAGCAGGAATCCCGCCAGCGCCACCATCGACGCCTCGCCGTGCGTCAGGCCGAAGCCAAGAGCCCGTGCCAGGCGCCTGGCACGGCCGGCACGTCGCGGCTCGAGCCCTTCGCCTGGCGCGGTCACTCAGTCAGTTCCCCGAGGGCGCGGGCGTGCCCAACTGGACCTGGAGCTGGGCGAGGATCTGGCCGACCGTATTCATCTCTTGCTGATAGGTGGCCAGGTCGCCGTTGTGCAGGGCCTGCTGAGCCAGTTCATAGTGCTGGTTGGCCTCGGCGATCAGCTGCTGAGTCGTCCCGGTGAGCGTGAAGCTCGGAACGGCGGTTGGCGAGCCGCCGGGCGTTGGGGCGATGCTCGGGCTGGGCGACGATCCGGGTGAAGCCCCCGGAGAAGGCGAGGTGCCCGGAGACTGGCCGTTGCCGCTGACGAGCGCCGTCAGCGCTCCCTGCAGCGTGTCGTCCCAGACGATCTGACTGGGCGTGGCGACGATCACTTTCTGCAGCACCGGCAGCGGGTTGCTGTTGGACGACATGTATACCGGTTGCACGTACAGGATTGAATCCTGAAGTGGCACGACGAGCAGGTTGCCCATGATCACAGTGCTGCCCTGTTGTGACCACAGAGTGACCTGCTGGCTGATGACCGGGTTTTGCAGAATCAAGGCGCTCATCTGCGCCGGCCCGTAGATCGTTGAGCTGCTCGGGAAGTCGTAGACGGTGACTTGGCCATACGTCGCCGGGTCATTGTGCGCGGCCACCCACGAAATCATGTTGGGACGGCCGTTTGGAACCATTGGCTGCAGCAGCAGGAACTCAGAGTTGCTGGCGCCTGTCTGGCCCGGGTCCTGCATCTCGACGTAGTACGCCTCGAGCCCAAGCTGCTGCGGGCCGTTGCTGCCGCTCGTGCCGGCGTTGCGCGCCACCTGCCAGACGTTGTTGCCCTGGTAGAAGACGCCCGGATCGGTGACGTGGTACTTCTCGTACTGGCTGGTCTGGGCGTCGAACATGTCTTCGGGGTAGCGCAGGTGCGCCTGCAGATCTGACGACATGTCCGAGAGCGGGTGGTAGACGGCCGGGAAGACGCCTTCCCAGGCCTGGATGATCGGGTCGTTTGGATCCGCGACGTAGAACGTCATGGTGCCGTCGTAGGCGTTCATGACCACCTTGACGCTGTTGCGGATGTAGTTGAACGGGTCGCCCGCCAGGCCGGTTGCCGTCGGGTCGCTGCCCGGGTTGAAGGTGTTCGCGTCCGGGAAGGCGTCCGTCGTCGTGTAAGCGTCGAGGATGTAGTCGAGCTGGCCGGTCGAGGTCACGACCAGGTACGGATCCTTGTCGTAACGCAGATACGGCGCTATCTCCTGGACGCGCTGCTGAATGGAGCGATTCATGAGCAGCTGGCTGTTGCTGCTGACCTGGTTGCTGATGAGGAGGTTCAGGTCGCCGAATCGGATGGCGAAGAGCAGCTTCGTGAGCGGCGTGTCCAGCTTGATGCCGGTCGTTCCCTGCCAGCTGTAGTACTGATCGCCCGACGTCGAGGCCGACGGATAGTCGAATTCCTGAGTTGCGCCGCCGACGATCACGTAGTCGCTCGCCTGTGTGCCGAAATAGATGCGCGGCTGAGTGACGACGGGGGCGCCGGGCGACGACACCGGTGGCACGTTCTGGATGACCAGCTCCGGGTTCGCGCTCTGGCCGGTGTTGCTGCGCACGACCTCGTTTACCGGCAGCATCGCCAGTCCGATGCCGTGGGTGTAGATGAGGTGGACGTTGACCCAGCTCGAGTTGCCGTTATTGAGGTTGGCGACCTGGGACGGATCGAGCTCACGGCCGGCGAGCATCACCTGGCGCACGCAAGGCGCCGGGTTGGGCGCGCAGGCAGCCGCGGACGTGAAGGTGTACCTGTCCGTGTCGACATCGCCGAAGCTGTAATAGTTCCGGAGCAGCTGCATGTTGTCGAGCGTCGGGCCCAGCGGCCGGTAGTCCCACAGGCGCAGGTTCTGGATGGTGGATTGCTCGTTTGCGAGCGACGCCTCCGTGAGCGTCGTCTGACCGCTCGGCCCCCCCGGTTGATATGCGACGCTGGTCCAGCCTGTCAGGTTGAACCCAAGCCGGGTCATGTCGATGTTGTTCTGGATGTAGGGCGTCTCCTGCGTCTGCTGGTTGGGAACCACGACGAACTGCTGGGTGATGAGCGGGTAGGCGAAATCCAGTGCGACGTACGCGCCCAGCCACAGGACGACGGTCAGGGTCAGCGGCACCCACCAGCGGGTGCAGCAGAAGAGCAGGAAAAGGGTCCCGGCAAAGGCGGCCAGGACGGTCATGACGTTGATGGCCAGGACCCTGGCGTTGACGTCGGTGTAGCTGGCTCCCTGGAAGATGCCGCTCTGGCCGCTGTATACGAGCGAGTACCGGTCGAGCTGGAACCCGACGGCGATCGACAGCAGGAACAGCATGACGAGCACGCCGACATGGATGCGCGCCGCGGTCGACATCGAGGCGCCGGAGATCACGGCTACCAGGTAGCGGGCGCCGGCCAGGAGGATCGATAGCAGAAGCACGGTGTTTGCGTACGACTGGATCAGACGATAGAACGGCAGTTCAAAGACGTAGAAGCCGATGTTCAGGCCGAAGGTAGGGTCGGTCTGAGCAAACGGCACGCGATGGATGAACAACTGGACGGTCGTCCAGTTGCCGGCGAGCAGGCCTCCGAGCCCGAGGGCGACGAGCGCGCTCAGGCCGAGCAGGCCCCAGAAGACCGGGCGGGCAACGTCCGGGATCTCGACGTCGCCCTGGCCGGAGCCGGGCCGGCGCGGAGCGCCGAAGGGTCCGCCGCCGTAGCCGCCGGCGTAGCGATCGAGGTTGAAGCGATCGAGGAAGTCGTCGAGCGAGAACCGGCGCATCGCGCCCTTGGGAATGACCCGGCCGGGCAGCCAGAGGTTGAACCACAGGACGAGGAACCCGCCAATGGCGCCGAGGGCGAAGAGGCCGAGCTGAGAGCCCACCTGCGTCCAGAAGACGCTCGCGTAGCCGACGCTCTGAAACCAGATCGCGTCCGTCCACAGGCCGACGCCCACAGATAGGAAGAGGCCCAGGAGAATCAGGACGGCCACGATGGTGATTCCCAGGATCACCCAGCCTCGGCCAATGTGGATCTCGGGCATCTCGCCGTCCGAGCCCACCGATCGAGGCCGGCGCGGACCGCGGTATCCACCGCCTCGGAAGACCCCCCGGTCCTCGTCGCCTCGATCTCCGCCATTGTCGGAATCGGCTCCGTTTGAATTCACCGGTGTGTCCTCCCGTGAGCCTTCGGTCGATGGCTGGTCGTCCGCCCGGGCGTCCGTCCCGGAACCAGGATCAGATTCACCCTCCGTCCCCGAATCGCCGCTCTTGCGACGCTGCTCGGCCTGGCGGCGGCGCAGCTCATCGAGAAAGTCGTCGAACATGTCGCGCATCCCGCGAGTTTAGCCCGGATCCACCGGTCTAGCGCCGCAGATCGCCGGGCCGACGAGCGCAGCCCTGGGCGGCGACGAGCGCGCATCAGGGGCGAGCCCGGGGGCGACTCCGGCGTGGGGCTGAGATCCCGGAATTCGGCGAGGCCACCGTCGTCTTCGCACCAGAGCAGGGCCACTCACCAGCCGTCGGCGACGATCTGGGGCTGGCTCATGCCGACGCGGCGTCGATCGCCCGGACCCAGCTCCAGCTCACGCAGATAGGAGGGACCGGGCGCGGGGAGCCCGGGCCGGGGAGTGGCCACGGGTTACGTGTCTGAGGCGGGGCGAGAATCGGCGGGCGGGCCGGATTCGGGCGCCGGTGCCTCGGGTTCGGCAGCACCGGCTGCGGGTGTGGGAGCGGGCCCGACGGCCGCCCCCGCGGCGATCTCCCGGTCGAGACGCTCCATCTCGGCTCGGACCTCGGCGCTGGGTGGTCTCAGAGCGCCCGGATCGACCCGCCCGCCCGGGCTGGCGAAGAGTCGATCGTCGGGGTCGCCGAGGACCACCGACAGGAGCCCGGGGCGCTTCTTCTGGCGCTCGGCTTTCTCCTGGTAGGCGCGCAGCTCCGGGGCGACATCCGTGACTCCGGGAATGGGGACCACAGTCAGCTCGGCATCGGAGGTCAGCGCCGCCCCGCAGCTCGGACATCGCTCCGCCCCGGCGGCGATCCGGGCCGAGCACCACGGGCACTCGACGTCGGCGCCCTTCCAGGACGTCGCCGGGGCACCTGCCGACCGGCTGGTCGAACGTTTGCCCGGTGCGGCGGGCGAGGCAAGGGATTCGGCACCGGACGGGAGGCCGGCCATCGGCGTAGGGCCGGCCGGTTCGGGCGCGATCACCGCGGCAAGCTCGGGCGCGAGTCCCGCCCCCGAATCGGGTGCAAGTCCCGCCGCAGCGCCGAGCGCGCCGGTGTCGGTCCGGATCGGCGGACCGACTTCGTCGCCGATCGCGCCTGCCTGGTGGGTCCACCACCCGCCCGCGGCGAGCAACGCGGCTCCGGGGATGAGGGCCGCTGCGTAGGCCCGCCCGAGATCATCCGGCAGCAGGGCCACTCCCAACGCCGCCATAACCGCGGCCGCGACATACAGGCGTCGGCTTGGGTCCCTGGCGAACATCGCCGCCCCTGCTGGGACCGCCGTTACGACAGCCGTGCCGACCGCGACCCACAGGACCGCCACCGCGGGTACCCCGTAGACGCCGGAAGGCGGCAGCGCGCCCTCGACATGGTCGAGGCCCAGGAACTGCGTCGCGATGATCCCGAAGGCCGCGCTCACCAGGATGCAGAGCCACCCGCCGAAGATGGCGAGCGCACCGAAGACTCTTGGCATCGTTCTCCCCTGGCTCAGACTTGACGCGGACCTGGGTGCGGACCTGCAGCGCGAACGGGCGCCACCTTATGAGGCGGACTCTACGCCGGCTCGTGAGGCGGCGCGCCCTCGACGGAGGTTCCGTTACTCGCGGCGGCCGCCTGCCCGACCGCGCCGAGCACGCCCATGCGCGCCTGGCTCGCCAGCACCGAGCCTACCAGCGAGGGCTGGCGCATCCCCGGATCGACGTCGGTGAGGCCGGGGATCACCAGGCCGCCGAGCGACTCGCGTTGGGCCATGACCGCGCCGCAACTGGGGCAGCAGCCGGCGCCGGGATCGGCGGCGGCTGAACACCACGGGCACCTGGCCGCACCGCGCCCGCCCGCAGCCGGTTCGGGGCCCTCGGGCCCCGGTCCCGGCGTCGCCCGCCGCATCGGCCGATTCCACCAGTCGTCCATCGTCGTACCCTCCTGCCAGTGGCCGTTCCTCCCGTCCGCCATCACTCCCATTCGATGGTGGCCGGTGGCTTGGAACTGATGTCGTAAACCACTCTGTTCACGCCCGGAACCTCGTTCACTATCCGGGAGCTGATCCTGGCCAGGACCTCGTAGGGGAGTTTGGCCCAGTCGGCCGTCATCGCGTCTTCCGATGTGACAGCGCGAACGGCCACGAGATTCCCGTAAGTTCGGCCATCGCCCATGACGCCAACCGACCGCACCGGGGTAAGAATGGCGAACGATTGCCAGACGCTCCGGTACAGGCCCGCGGCCTTGATCTCGTCGATGACGATCCAATCCGCCTCGCGCAACGTGTCGAGACGCTCGGCCGTGACCTCGCCGATGATCCGGATCGCCAGGCCGGGTCCGGGAAACGGCTGGCGCTGGACCATCGAATCAGGCAGGCCGAGCTCCGTCCCGACGGCCCTGACCTCGTCCTTGAAGAGGTAGCGGAGCGGCTCGATCAGCTGAAAGCTCAGGTCCTCGGGCAGGCCGCCGACGTTGTGATGGGTCTTGATCTTCGCGGCCGCCTTTTCCGTGACGGAGGTGGCGGATTCGATTACGTCGGGATAGAGCGTGCCCTGGGTGAGAAAGTCGATCTGGCCGAGCTTTGCCGCCTCGTCCTCGAAGACGCGAATGAACTCGTTGCCGATGATGTGGCGCTTCCGCTCCGGGTCGGTCACGCCCTCCAGCTTGCGCAGGAATCGCTCGCGGGCATTGACGACGATGACGGGCACGCCCAGCTGCTCGAACGCCGTGCGCAACAGCTCCGTCTCGTTCTTGCGCATCATCCCGTGGTCGACATGAACGCAGATCAGGCGATCGCCGACGGCGCGGTGGACGAGGGTCGCGGCCACGGCCGAATCCACTCCGCCGGAGAGGGCGCACAACACTCTGCCGTCTGTCCCGGTCGCGCGGCTGTGCTCGTCGACGCGGCTGCGGATCCCCTCGACGCTTGATGCGATGAAGTTGGCCGGGGTCCAGCTCTGGCGGGCGCCGGCGATCTCGACGACGAAGTTGCGCAGGATCTCGCGGCCGTGCGGGGTGTGGACGACCTCGGGATGGAACTGGATACCGTACAGGCGGCGCTCCGGATCGGCGACCGCGGCATACGGCGTGGAGCCGGTGCTGGCCGTCGGCTGGAAGCCGGCCGGCAGCCGTTCGATCGAATCGCCGTGGCTCATCCAAACCGACTGCTGGGGATCGAGGCCGGCGAAGAGTCGATCGCTGCCGGTCACCGTGACGACGGCCGGCCCGAACTCCTTGCGGCTGAAGGAGACGACCTCGCCACCGAGCGCCTGGGCCATCAGATGCAGGCCGTAGCAGATGCCCAGGATCGGCACCCCGCCGGTCCAGAGCGCCGGGTCGGGATGGGGTGAGCCCGCTTCGTAGACGCTGGCCGGTCCGCCGGAGAGGATCACCGCCGCCGGCTTGCGGGCGGCGATCTCACTCCATGGAGTGTCGAAGGGCAGCAACTCCGAGTAGACGTTCAGCTCTCGGACGCGACGGGCGATGAGCTGGCTGTACTGGCTGCCGCAGTCGAGGACGACGACTGAGTCCACTCCGGCCGCGACTGATGGATCCGCGACTCGCCCTTCGTTCAATCCCGACCTCCGCTGGAAAGTCTGTCGATTCTAGCGGGGCAAGCTTGCGGCCGAACGATGCGCCGGCCGACACGCTGGCCGGGCCTTCGCGCGGCGCCCGTCGCGGTTCGGGCGCGCCGAAAAGAGTGACGAGAGAGGGGCGGTGCGCGCGGAGGTTACTCGCGCTCGGTCGGGAACCCCTGCTTCTTCCAGTCCTGCAGGCCGCCGTGCAACTCCTTGACGTTGAAGCCGAGCGCCTCCAGGCGCTGCGCCGTCTTGGTCGACGCGTGACAGCTGGCGTTCCAGCAGTAGATGACGTACAGGGCCTCGCGCGACAGGTGCGCGGTCGTGGTCTCGTCGATGTCGCGCCAGGGCAGGTTGACCGCGCCGGGCAGGTGCTCGAGGGCGTACGTCTCGGCATAGCGCGCGTCGACGACCACGAGATCGGGCGCGCCCGCGACGATGTCGGCGTAGAGGTCTGCCGGGTGACGGTCGTACACGAAACTGCCGATCCAATGGATCCGCGCGGTCGGCTCGGATGGAATGGTGACGCTCGCGGTGGGAACGGCAGTCGCGGCCGGAACCAGGTGCAGGACCGGAGCCGCGTGGGGCTCCAAGGCCGCGGGCGCGCCGGCTGCGGCAGGCGCTGACGTCTCGTCTTCAAATGGCGATTGGGCCGTTTCGAGGACCGGCGCGGACGGCATCGGCGGGATTCTCCGTTCGGGTAGCGGCGTTGTGGCGGAATAGTAGCGAACGACGTCAAATTCCGCGACCCGATTCCGGGCACGTCGGCCGAGCGTTCGGTTGCGGTTTGGTTACGAAGCAGAGCGGGGATGTGGATAGCCGCGGGCCGGGTCGCCTGCCCGGCGGCAGGCGACCCACGTTCTGGCGCCCAGCCCCGCGACCGGGCCAGCCGGGCCGGCGAGACAGAGCGACTGAGGCCGGCGACGACGTGGACCCGCGTGTCCCGCCCCGCGGGCCTGTCTCGTGCCGTTCCGTGCGCGCGATTTCCAGATTCACATGAGAGCGGCATCGGGCAAGAGTTGCGTCCCTGCTCAAGGCGATCTGGCGCCAGGCAGGCTCCAAGGAGAGTCGGAAACGAGTCGATTGAGCGTGGATCGGCGCCGCATTTGGGCCCGTCGAGGCCGTTTAGTCGCGTTGGCGCCGTCTGGTCTTGCCCAATGTCGTCGTGGCGTGAATTCGGAAAGGACGGTGGTCACTGGGCTACCAGCGCCGCCGGGCTACCAGCGCCACCGGGCCACGAGCGCCACCGGGCCCAATGAGCGCCGCCGGGCCGCCGGCGTCGGCCCCGTGCCCCGTCGCGGGAGCGCCCGACGCTCGCCGTTGGGTGGCTACTCGTCGTCCAGGTTGGGGGCAAGCCAGCGCGCGGCTTCCTCGAGCGACCAGCCCTTGCGTCGGGCATAGTCCTCGAGCTGGTCGCGCCCGATCCGGCCCACGCCGAAGTAGTGCGCTTCGGGGCGCCAGAAGTAGTAGCCGCAGACCGACGCCGGCGGGAGCATCGCGAACGATTCGGTAAGGCTCATCCCGACGCGAGCCTCGGCGTGGAGCAACGCGAAGAGGGTCGCCTTCTCCGTGTGGTCCGGGCAGGCCGGGTAGCCCGGCGCCGGCCTGATGCCTTGATACTCCTCCTGGATCAACGCGGCGTTATCCAGCGCTTCACTGGGGGCGTATCCCCACAGCTCGCGCCGGACGCGCCGGTGCACGACCTCCGCCAGCGCCTCGGCCAGACGGTCGGCGAGAGCCTTGGCCAGGATGGCCCGGTAGTCGTCCCCGGCAGCCTCGAACTCGGCCGCGAGCTCAGCCGCGCCGGCGCCGGCGGTGACGGCGTATCCGCCGAGGTAGTCCCCGACGCCACTCTGCTGCGGGGCCACGAAATCGGCCAGCGCCACGTTCGGCCGGCCCGGAGGCTTCTCCATCTGCTGGCGCAGCGTGTGGACGACCGCGAGAACCTCCGACCGCCCTTCGTCCGCGTACAACTCGATGTCGTCGCCCACGGAGTTGGCCGGCCAGAAGCCCACGACCGCGTGCGCGCAGAGCAGCCCCTCTTCCGCGATTCGGTCGAGCAGGCGCCGCCCATCGTCGTACACGGCCCGGGCCGGCTCGCCGACGTGGGGCGCGTCGAGGATCTTGGGGAAGGTCCCCTTCATCTCCCAGGCGGCAAAGAAGGGCGACCAGTCGATCGTCTCGATCACGCCGGCGAGCGGGTACTCCTCGGCCCGAACCCCCAAGAAGCCGGGTCTGGGCACATCTCGGCCGAAATCGACCGGGGTCCTGTTCGTCCGCGCGGCTTCGATGGCGACGCGGGCTATCCGCTCGCGGCGCCCCGCTCGCTCCATTCGCAGCCGTTCCTGATCGTCGCGGATCGCGGCCGCGTATCCGGCCGATCCCTCGCCGAGCAGTTCCGCGACCACTCCGACCGCCCGCGACGCATCGGCAACGTGGATCACCGGCGCGGAATAGCGCGGCGCGATCTTGACCGCGGTATGGGCCTTCGACGTCGTCGCCCCGCCGATGAGCAGCGGCACCCGGAAGCCTTCCCGCTCCATCTCCGCGGCGACGTGGGCCATCTCCTCCAGAGACGGCGTGATCAGGCCCGACAGACCCACGACGTCCACGTTCTCGGCGCGCACCGTCTCCAGGATCCGAGCGGCCGGCACCATCACGCCGAGGTCAAGCACCTCGTAGTTGTTGCAGGCCAGCACGACGCCGACGATGTTCTTTCCGATGTCGTGGACGTCGCCCTTGACCGTGGCCATGAGGATCTTGCCGCGGGGCCGCCGATCGCCCCTGGCGGCCTTCTCCGCCTCCAGGTACGGCACCAGGTGGGCGACGGCCTTCTTCATGACGCGGGCGCTCTTGACCACCTGCGGCAGGAACATCTTGCCGGCCCCAAAGAGGTCGCCGACGGCGCTCATGCCGCCCATCAGCGGCCCTTCGATGACATCGATGGGATGGCCGGCGGCGAGGCGCGCTTCCTCCGTGTCCTCCACCACGAACGTGTCGATCCCCTCGATGAGCGCGTGCCGCAGCCGATCCGACACCGGCAGCTCGCGCCAGGCCGTGTCGACGCCGGCGCGGTCGGCCGCTCCTTCGCCGGCGTACTTCGGGGCGATCTCGAGCAGCCGCTCCGTCGCATCGGGGCGGCGGTTCAAAACCACGTCCTCGACCCGCTCCAGGAGCTCGGCGGGAATCTCCGAGTACACCGCCAGCTGCCCCGGATTCACGATTCCCATGTCCATGCCCGCGGCGATGGCGTGGTAGAGGAAGACGGCGTGGATCGCCTCGCGGACGACATCGTTGCCGCGGAAGGCGAACGAGACGTTGCTGACGCCGCCGCTGATCCGCACGCCGGGCATCTCGGCCTTGATCCGGCGGGTCGCCTCAATGTAGTCGACGGCGTACCTGGCGTGCTCTTCGATGCCGGTGCCGATGGCGAAGACGTTGGGGTCGAAGACGATCTCGTCCACCGGAAGGCCGGCCTGCTCGGTCAGCAGCCGGCAGGCGCGCCGGCAGATCTCGACCTTGCGTTCGACCGTGTCGGCCTGGCCTTTCTCGTCGAATGCCATGACGATCACGGCCGCGCCGTACCGGCGGGCCAGCCGCGCCTGGCGCAGGAACTGTTCCTCGCCCTCTTTGAGCGAGATCGAGTTCACGATCGGTTTGCCGCCGATGCAGCGCAGCCCCGCTTCGACGACGGACCACAGCGACGAATCCACGACGACCGGGACGCGGGCGATCGCCGGCTCGGAAGCCACCAGGTTGAGGAAGCGAGTCATCGCGGCTTCCGAATCAAGCAGCGCCTCGTCCATGTTGACGTCGATCGCCTGGGCGCCGGCATCCACCTGGCGGCGGGCGATCGCCAGGGCGCCGTCGAAGTCGCCCTCGATGATGCGGCGTGCGAAGAGGCGCGAGCCGGCCACGTTCGTCCGCTCGCCGATGTTCACGAAGAGGCTGCCTTCGCCAATGTCGAGGGCCTCCAGGCCGGCCAGCCGAAGCGCTGGGGGCCGCACGGGGACTATCCGCGGCGCCAGGCCGCGCGCCGCTTCGGCGAACGCGGCGACGTGCGTCGGGCCCGTTCCGCAGCAGCCGCCGATGACGTTGACCAGGCCCGCCGACGCGAAGTCGCGCAGCACCTCGGCCATCGCCTCGGGTGATTCGTCATAGCCGCCGAACTCGTTGGGCAACCCGGCATTCGGGTGCGCGGCCACGAACGTGTCCGCCAGTCCGGCCAGCTCCTCCACGTGGGCTCGCAGCTGGCGAGCCCCGAGCGCGCAATTGAGCCCCACGATCAGCGGCCGGGCGTGGCGGATGGCGTTCCAGAACGCCTCGACGGTGTGGCCTGACAGCGTCCGCCCGGACGCGTCGGTGATCGTTCCGGAGATCCAGAGCGGCACCTCGACGCCCAGCTCCTCGAACACGCCCTGGATGGCGTAGATGGCGGCCTTGGCGTTGAGCACGTCGAAAACCGTCTCGACCATGAGCAGGTCGGCGCCGCCCAGGAGCAGCCCGCGGGCAGCCTCCGCGTAGGCCTCGGCCAGCTCCTCGAAGGAGACGGAACGTGCGGCCGGGTCGGCCACATCCGGGGAGATCGAGGCGGTCTTGTTGGTTGGACCGAGCGATCCGACGACGAACCGCGGCCGGTCAGGCTCGCGAGCCTCCGCGGCATCGGCAGCCGCGCGGGCGATCCGGGCCGCCTCGACGTGGATCTCGTACGCCACATCGCCCATCCCGTAGTCGGCCTGGGCAATACGCGTGGCGGTGAACGTGTCGGTCGTGATGATGTCGGCGCCCGCGGCCAGGTAGGCGTCGTGGACGGCGCGAACGATGTCCGGACGGGTGAGGCACAGCAGATCGTTGTCGCCGCGGACGTCGCGCGGGTGGTTGCGGAAGCGCTCGCCGCGGAAGTCGGCCTCGGACAGGCCGTAGCGCT
The DNA here is from genome assembly GCA_003141955.1 of Chloroflexota bacterium. Classification (GTDB taxonomy): domain Bacteria; phylum Chloroflexota; class Limnocylindria; order Limnocylindrales; family CSP1-4; genus Fen-1039. Next base: position 68,866 of record PLOC01000094.1, on the reverse strand, counting down.
GGATGAGCGTCCCAGTGGCGCCGTCGAGCACGAGAATCCGCCGCTGCAACAACGGGCGGAGCAGGAGCAGGCGCTCTTCGCGCGTCCTGACGTGGTTGGCCGGCGTTCCGGGCCCGGCTTCATCCCGGGCCGAATCGGTTGCCCGCGCGGCGTTCCCGGACGCGGTCGATGGGACGTTCGTCTCGGTGGGCCTGCCTCCTTCTGGCCGCAGTTTACCCGTCGGGGGCCGGGTACGCGATCGGCGGCACATGCAGCGGCCCATACCGCCTGTGAAGAGCAGGCGTCTGAACGGAAGCGCGGAGGCCTCGGGTTCCCCCTTCCGCGAGACCGGCCAAAGTGAGAGCATGCCCCTCATGAGCGGGTCCGGCCCGTTGGGCGCTCTGAGCACATCCAGCCAACCGGCTGCGCCAGCCGACGCCTCCGAACCCGTCCGCCGGGTCGACTGCGCCGTCGTCGGCGGTGGGCCGGCCGGGCTTTCGGCCGCGGTCTGCCTGGCCCGCATGAGACGCAGCGTCCTGGTGATCGACGACCGCGACGGGCGCTCGCTGTGGGGCCAGACCAACCGCAACTACCTGGGCTTCCCCAACGGGATCCCGGCCGCCGAGATCCGGCTGGCCGGCCGGCGCCAGGCGGCCCGATACGGGGCGAAGTTCCTGAGCGGGCGAGTCGCTGCCGCCACGCACGATGACGGCTCGTTCCGTCTCCGTGTCGAGGCGAGTGCCGGCGACGGCCACCGGGAGACGGCCGGCCGCGTCGCCAACGTGAGGCGCGACGAGGAGCTCGGGAGCTCTCTGGGCGAAGAGACGGTAATCGGCCCTGCGGACATCGTGGCCCGGACGGCGATCCTCGCGACGGGGGTCCGGGACAACTTCCCCAGGTTCCTCGGCTGGGCTCAGTGCGTGGGGAAGAGCCTCTTCTGGTGCATCGCCTGCGACGGCTACGAGTCCACGGGCAAACTCGTGGCCGTCGTGGGGCACGATGAAGATGCGGCCGAGACGGCGCTGGACCTGCTCGACTTCACCGACAGGGTGACGGTCGTGGCCGGCCGGCCCGAGGGGTTCGACCTCCCGGAGCGGCGCTTGGCCGACCTTCGCGACAACGGCATCGGCGCCTACCCGCACGCGGTGGCCGCCTACGCCAACGCGGACGGCCTGATCGAGGAGCTCGTGCTCGACGATCCGGACCAGACCCGACTGTCGGTCGAGATGGTCTTCGCCTACCGCCGGCCGACGCCGCGCAACGAAGTCGCCATCGCGCTGGGCCTGGAGCTGAACGAGCTGGGCCACATCGTCGTGAACACGGAGCAGCACACCAACGTGCCCGGGTTGTATGCCGCGGGGGACGTGACCAGCCCGCACGACCACCAGATCAGCGCCGCCGTCCACGAGGGCAACCAGGCGGCCTGCGCCGCCAACTACTTCCTCTACCGGCCCGTCCAGAGGGCTCCCGACAAAGAGGAGTGCTGAGGCTGCCTCGACCGGCCGGCGCGCTACTTCGACCGCCTGGCGCGGAGGAAGACCGAGGGCCCGGGTGTGATCGGTCCCAGCGGCGCCTGAAGCCGGCCCTCAGCTGCCACCAGAAGCGAGAGCGGCAGCCGGCGGGTCAACGTCGGCAGGCGGAAGAGAGAAACGGTTCGCATCGACTCGATCCGAAGGCCGGCCCGGCGCAGGGCGCGTCGGATGCAGACCGGCGCGTGGTCGAAATGGAACGGCTTGTAGTCGACCGAGCCGAGCTCGAACGGCGACCAGCTCTGGCGGCCCAGGACGCGCCGCGCAATGGACTTGAGGTTGCGCTTGTTGGCGTATTCGAGGACGACGACTCCGCCCGGCCGGGTGACCCGGCCGAGCTCGGCCAGCACCGGCCCGGGGTCGGCGAAGTGGTGGAGCACTCGAACGCAAACCGCGGCGTCGAAATGGCCGTCGGGGTAAGGCAGGGCGCGCGCGTCGCCGAGGACGACCTCGATGCGCTTGTCGCCTGCAAAGGCTTCGCCGGCGGCCGCCACGTGCACCTCCGACGAGTCGAGCAGGACAACCTCGCCGTAGCCGTGGTACTCGTCCGCGAGCCGGCCGAATCCCGCCCCGACCTCGATCAGGCGATCGCCGGACGGCGGCAGCAGGGCCCGGATGGCGATCCTGTCGCAGGCGTCCTCGTACCGGCGGGCGGCCCAGAAGACGTCGCGGTACGCCAGGTCCTCGTAGGTGGCGAGGGGGCGTTTCGGGGAAGGCGGCTCGATGCCGCGTGGCTCTGTCAGGAGGGGCTTGCGGCGCCGACGGCACGCCTGTGGATGGCGAAGTCGTCCGCCATACCCGACCAACCGCAATCGCACCGGACGACGTTCGTTCGGGCGTTGTAGTCCTCGATCAGGTGGGACTTCACCGGCCGAAGCAGGGTCGGAGCGACCGCTGTGCGGACAGGCCGAGCCATTGTGCCTCCTCCAATCTCCCGAACCATCGACGTAGCCAACTCGGCGGCCGCGCGCCGCGACCACCGGCAGACGGATCCGTGGGCGCTCGGATACGGCAACGCCGTTTGGGAGCGGTATCAATTCTACCAGAGGAAGGCTCCGAGCCCCCGACACAGTTCCGCGGCGCCCCGGGCTCTGGTCGTGCCCATCGCCGTTGGCGGGCCTGCGGTTCCGCCTGCCGAAACGGGCAGGAATCAGCGGATGGGGCGGGACGGCGCGACCCGGGCATCTCCACCTGCTGCCACCGGCCAGAGCACCGCGATCCAGACGGTCCAAATGTCGGCTGGTGGCTCGCCAGACGAGTCGGCGCACGCTGACGTCTGCCACTCGTCCCGGTAGGTGGGCCGGACCCGGTACCGCCTTTGCCAAAGGCAGATCGAGGTCATTCTGTATGCAGGTGGTTCAGGTTCTGAAGACAGTTGGCGTAACCGCAGGAAACATCTGGTCACGCCCGGGCCCGGGGTGTAGGCTGCGCTCGTTCTCATCGGCCTCGGGACCCGTCATTTGAGGCCGACAGGAGCGAGGTAGCCGGAGGCCCCACATGGGGCGCGTCCCGGTGTAGTTGGAGAAGGAGGCTCTACTCGTGCTGAATGAACTGTGGGCCAAGGTATCCGCCCGAGAGCGCTTTGTGGTCTACGGGGCCGTCGCCGTTGTCGTGGGCTGGCTCGTTGGTCTGATCATGGGCTCGGTGAACGCGTGCGCCGGGCTTAACGTCCCTGGGTACGTCTGCCCCAGCGTCAACTACTTCAGCTGGAGCACGGCCGGCACCACCGCCATTCTTTCACTGGTCCTCGCGATCGTCGCCCTCGTGGTCCTGTACCTGAAGATCGCGCCGAACATGAACATCACGTGGCCCATGCCGGTTGCGCAGATCATGCTCGGCATCTGCGGCCTGACACTGATTCTGGCTGTGATCACGGCCCTGCTCAACGTCACTGACGGTCTCGCAAGCCCGCCAATCGGAATGTATATCGCCGATGTTCTCCTCGTGGTGGGCGGCGCGGTCATGGCCTGGTTCGCCTATCAGGAGTATCTGGCAAGCAAGGTCGCGTAACCCCGCGTTACCTCGTCGAAACGAAGCGGCGGTCGCCGGAAGGCGACCGCCGCTTTCTCTTTTGCGAGGGGTCTACGCGCCCTGGGCGTGGACGGCGCGGAAGCAGTCGGAGCAGTAGACCGGCCGATCCATGTGCGGCTTAAACGGCACCTGGGCCTGATTGCCGCAGCGCGAGCAGACCACGGCGAAGTACTCACGCGGCCCGTTGCTCGCCCCGACTCCGCGGATCGCGCCCTCACGCGACTCCCTCATCGACCGTCTCGAGGTCCGACAGCTAGGGCAACGCTTGGGTTCCGAGACGAACCCTTTCTGAGCGTAGAACTCCTGATCTTCGGCCGAGTGCACGAACTCGGCACCGCAGTCGACGCAGGTGAGTGTCCGATCGGCGTAGGCCACTTTCTCCTCCGGGAGACTCGAGTTGTCCGCACCGATGGGTCCCGGAGGCAGGTGAAACCGAGGTCGTGCCGGAACGCTCGGTGGCTCTGCGGTGAGGCCTGAGCGAATCCGGCTGGAGGCACCCGGCCATGTGGTTCCTGCGTGGGACGCACCGGTAGGGCGGGAGGATACCATGGCCCATACGCCGCTCCGCGCGACGTTCCCACCAGCGGCCCGGGCCTCGAGACGGAACCGGCCGGAAGACCGCGAAGGAGTCGAATCCGACCTCCGCGAAGGCCCCGGAACGGCTCGCGGGACGGTTCTGCGGCGTTCTCGCATCGGGTCGCGAAGAATCTTTTCAAGCAAGTTGCATCCGGCGGCCCCGAACCTGGCACAATCGCCGAGTCGGCCGTCGAGGCAGCACACGCCGCGCGGCCGAAACAGGCGCCGAATCCGTCGAATAGACTGCGCCAACCTCCCGCCGCGGACCGGGCGCTCGAAACTCAGGGGTCCGGGGCTGGGAGAGGAGCCAGAGGCCCGATGCTTCGTCTTCTGCACACCGCCGACGTCCACCTGGGAGCGCGGCACACGGATCTGGGTGAGCGCGCCGCGGTTCTGCGCGAGCGCCAGTTCACGGCGTTCCGGGTCACGATCGACCTGGCCGTGGTCGAGGCGGTCGATCTCGTGCTGATCGCGGGCGATCTCTTCGATTCCAACACCCAGCCTCGGCGGTCCGTGGAGCGCGTGGCCGCGGAGCTGGCCCGCCTGGCCAAAGCCTCCATTCGAACAGTCATCATCCCGGGCACTCACGACGTCTACGACGGCGCCTCGATCTACCGGTCATACGATCTGGCGGCCATGGCTCGCACCAGCGCCGAGTGGATCGCCGTCCTGACACCCGAGCAGCCGAACGTCTGGCTGCCCTCGCTCGACGCGGTTGTTCACGGCCGGGTCTTCAACACCAAGCGCGGGCCCAAGAGCCCGCTGGCCGGCTTCGACGCCCGCATGGATCGACGCGCGACATGGCGGATCGGAATGGTCCACGGGGCGCTTGCGATACCCGGCAGGACGGATGGCGACGAAGTCGTCTTTACCGAGGACGAGATCGCGGGGACCGGGCTCGACTACCTGGCGCTCGGCCACTGGCACTCGGCCATTGAAGGCCGGGCGGGGAACGTCACGTACGCGTACTCGGGCGCGCCGGAGCCGGTTGCGATCGACCAGGATGGTGCCGGACAGGTCCTGATCGTCACCCTCGAGGACCGGGGCGGTCGCCATCAGGTTTCCATCGAACCCAAGCGCGTCGGCCAGACGCGCAGCGAGAAGCTCGAACTGGACGTCAGCGCGATCCAGTCTCAGCCGGCCCTGATCGACACGATCGGCCAGCACGCCGACTCGAACCTCGTTCTGGATGTGCGTCTGACCGGCTTTCTGCCGGACATGCTGGATGTGGATCTGGACGAGGTGGAACGGGCCCTGGCGCCCGCGTTCCTCCGGTTCCGAGTCCGCGACGCGTCTATCCCGGCCACGCCGGAGGGAGCTGCGCCGCCGCCGGACACCGTCATGGGGGCGTTCGTGCGGAACGTGGAGGCCCGGATCGCCGAGTTGGAGAAGGCCGGAGCGGGGGAGGGCTCCGGAGCGGCCGCTTCGCCGCGTGGCGCTGCCGCCGCGCCGACCGATGCCGCGCCGACCGATTCGATCGCGCTTGAAGGCGGTAGGCCACGGCCGCCGGCCGCGACTCGGGGGCAGGATCCGGCCGAAGAGCTGGCCGACCTTCGCGAGGTGCTGCGCCTGGGGCGCCATCTCCTCGAAGGCCGCCCGGTGACGCTGTGATGGCGGTGCGGCGATGAGGATCCTTCGCATCCAGCTCAAGGACTTCGGCAAGCACCGCGAGCTCAACCTGGAGCTGGCACCGGGCTTCACGATCATTCGCGGCCCGAACGAGGCCGGCAAGTCGACCATCCAGCGTGGCATCGAGCTGGCTCTGTTCCGCAAGGCGACGGCTACGGGCACCGAGCTCGACACGCTGCGCACCTGGGGCGCAGCCGACGAGGCCCGTGCGAGCACGCGTCTCGAATTCGTGGTCGAGGACGAGAACGAGGAAACGGGCCAGCTCACCGTCCGCCACGGCGTTCTGGAGAAGGAGTTTCGCGGCCAGCGCGGCCGAGTAGCGCTCGAGTACGACGGCCAGACCTACACGGACCCGGCTCGGGCGGACCAGATCATCGCCGAGCTGACCGGCATCCCCAATGAGGCTTTCTTCCGCTCCACCGCCTCGATCCGCCACGAGGAGCTCGACGACCTGGACCGCGACGAGGGCGCGCTGCGAGACCGGCTGCAGGGCAGCGTCGGCGGCGGCGACAAGGGCAGTTCGCGGGCCAAATCCCGTCTCGAGGAGACGGTCCGCGCCCTCAAGTCCCGCGGGGACAAGAATCCCGGCCGCCTCAAGATCGCGGACGAAGCCGTGGCGAGGGCAGAAACTGCGCTGCGCACCGGTGAGAGCGCGCTCGAGAAGCTGGAGCACGATCGCGACGCCCTCGCCCAGGCTCGCGCCGGCCGCCTCCGCGCCGAGCAGGCCCTGAGCGAGAGCCGAAACATGCTCGAGGGCGCCCGCCAGGCGGATCGCCTCCGGTCCGATCGCATCGTCGTCTCGGAGCGCTTCGAACGACTCCGCCAGGCCGCCGACGCGCAGCAGCGTCTCCAGGTGCTGGAGTCGATGCCGGAGCGCTCGATGTCGAGCCTCCGCGACACGCTGGACCGAATGCGCACGCTGCAGAGCCGCGTGAACATCCAGCAGGAATCGCTTCGAGAGGAGCAGGGGCCGGACGTCGAGCCCGACGAGCCGGTGCCCAGCTACCGACTGTGGGGGCTGGCGACGGCCTTCTTCCTCCTGGTGGCGGTCCTCTCGCTCCTGTACGGGTTCACGGCCGGGCTCGCGCCGCTGATCATGACCGGCGCCATCTTCGTGCTGCTGACCGTCTTGCTGATCTACTTCTTCCTGGAGCGGCGCGCAGCGGCCATGCTCGTCCAGCACGCCAACGACGCTCGCGAGCGGGAGAGAGCCGTCCGACGGCAGAGCAAGGTCGGCACCGAAGAGGGCCTCCGGGTCGCGCAGTCGGGCGTGCAGAACCTCCTGCGGGAGCTTGGCGCCTCCGACATCGCCTCGGCGGAGCGGCTGCTGACGGGCGAGCAGGGCCGGCGTCAGGAGATCGCCACGTTGCAGGTCCAGGTATCGGCGCTTCTGGCCGGCCAGAGCGAGGCCAATGTCGCGGCGCTGCGCGACCAGGCCGCCCTCGAGATGGAGCAGAAGGCCGCGGCCCTGGAGGCGCTTGGCCCGGTGGCGACCGACGCCAGGGCGCGCGAGCGTCTGGAGGCGGAGGTGCGCGACCGCCAGGAGGCGCTGGAGCGGGCACGTGACGCCGAGGCCGCCGCGATCGCTCGGGTGGACGCCAATCCTGTCGATGCCGAGCAGGTCGCCGGCGAAGCGGAGCGGCTCGTCACCTGGCGAGAGCAGCTGAACGCCCTCAAGCGGCGTGTCCGGATCTACGAAGCGACTCTGGCGGCGATCGAGACCGCCGAGGGCATGACGATGCGCAAGGCGACCCGCTTCCTGGAGCAGCAGGTCGGCCGTGACATCGCACGTCTCACCGGCGGCCGCTACCGCAAGGTCGAGATCGACGACCGTTCCCTGGATGTTGACGTCTGGGCTCCCGAGCGTGGCGACTGGGTAGCCGCCAGCCGCCTGAGCAAGGGCACCATCGATCAGATCTATCTGGCCGCCCGCATTGGCCTCGTTCGCCTGGTCACGCAGGGGAAGAGGCCGCCGCTGGTCCTGGACGACCCGTTCGTGACCTTCGACGATCAGAGGGCAGCGCGGGCCGCGGTGCTGCTGCGCGAGCTCTCGTCCGACTTCCAGGTCATCTACCTGGCCTGCTCGAACCGCTACGACGCGTTGGCCGATGCCGTCGTGGAGCTGCCGGGTCCGACGGACACGGAGGCGGCCGAGGCGGCACGAGCCGGCGGGGGTGCAGGCGGGGGCGCGAAGGCAAAGGGCAAGGCCGAGCCGGCCGGAGGTGATGCGGGCGGGACGGAGCCGTCCCCCGGGGAGCCCGCTGCGAGCGAGCCTTCGACGGCCGAGCAAGCCTCGCGGGAGCCCACGCCCGAAGGAGCCGTCGCGGCCGGACCGGCCGGCGCCGCTTCCGACCAGCCGGAGGCCAATGCCTCCGCGCCCGGCGGAACTGAATCGCCATCCATGGGGGACGCTCACATCGAGGACGATGAGGTCGACCCCGACGCAGACGTTCAGGTCTCGGTGCCGGGCGAGGAACTGGCAGACTGACGGAGGACACGATGGCCGGAGAGATACCAGATGGCCTGGCGATCGAGTCGGTGTGGGCGATCGAGGCGACGTACGGCCCGGATGCGGCCGAACGCCGCCCGGCCGTTCGGCAGGAGCACCTCAGGAGGATCGGCCAGCTCCGGGCGGCCGGGACCATCGTGGAGGCCGGCGGCTATGCCGACATGAGCGGGTCGCTGCTGCTCGTGCGCGCTCCCGACGAGGCGGCGGCCATCGCGATCGTGAAGTCCGATGTCTATACCCGGTCGGGCGTGTGGACCGGCTTCCGAGCCCGAGCCATCGGGCGAGTGGTCCGCAGCGACGAGATCGAGCCCGGCTGATATCGAGCCCGGCTGACCGAGCGAGATGCAAGCGGGGTCGGTGGATCCGGGCTAGGGGAATGAGATCGTCGTCGTGAGATCCGGCCGCCCGCTGTCCGAGCCCGTGTTCAGAACCTGGATTTGGTAGGTCCGGCCTGCGGCCACGGCGTGGGAATAGGCCGGTGCGATCGACCCGGCCGCCGGGTACGTGGCCGTGCCCACAGTCGATCCCGGCGAGGAAGTGACATCGGTCAGGGTCAGCGCCGCATCCGCGGAAACAGGCGGCCAGGAGGCAATGACTCCGACCGTCCCGGCCGCCCGCGCCTTGAACGTGACGGTGAAGCCCCGCAGCGAGTCGGGGTTGGGCGCCCCCTGGAACCGGCCGTCGCTGAGCGTGATCGCCGGCGCCTTCGTCCGCCAGGTGAAGGCCACGTCCGCCACCGGCGTCGCGCCCGCATCCGTCGCGATGAGCGTCACGATCCACTCGGCCTGATCCCCGGTGGACGGGGCCATGGTGAAGAAGCCAGGCGTCGCGCCAGTTGCGCAGCTCTGCGGGCCGCCGTTCACCTGGATGCACATCTTCAAGTTGGCAAGCGGAGCAGCGGCCACCACCTCGGCAGAGACGGACCCGGGTCCGTCGCTCGTGAACGCGAAGGTGCGTGCCATGCCGCCGGAGTCCGCAGCGGAGTCGAGCATCATTTCGTGGAAGGTGATCGTCGCGGGCGACGCGGTTCCGCTCACCAGCGGCGCAGGGGTGGTGGTGGCCACCGCCGTGGAGCTCGCGCCGGCCGTCCCGGTGGCGCCGGCCGTCCCGGTCGCGCCAGGCGTCCCGGTCGGGCTGGGCGTGGCGGGGGTCTGACCGGCCGGCGCAGGCGATGCAGTTTCCGCGCTTGCAACCGCGCTGACGGTGACGCCCACAGAAGCGGAGCCGTGGTTCACAGCCGACAATAGCAGCTTGCCTGTGGCGCCGGCCAGGACCGCCAGGACAAGCCCGAGCCCCAGGGCGACGTTGCGCCACCGCCTGGAGGACGCCGCGCTCGGCCTCGCCCTCGGGCTGGGGATCGGCCCGTTGGCGGGCTCGCCCTTGGCCGGATCGATGGCGAAGGCACCGGCACCGCGAAGTCGTACGCTCGGGGCGCCGCGACTGCCCGCTCCCCCGCCCGCCGCTCTTTGGGTGGCGTCCGCGGACGTCGAGCCTGCCGGAGCCGAATCCTCGCCTGCCGGGCCGTTGACCGGCGGGCCCTCCATCGGGGACTCCTCCAAGCGCTCGCCTCCTCGTCAGTCGGATGACCACGCCCGGGCGGGCAGACTCAACCGGCCCCGCTGAATGGATCGGCTGGGCTGTGCCCTGGCAGCAGCCTCAGGTCGACTCAGTGACTAGGGGATCGAGATCACGGCCGTCAGGTCCGGCCGCTGGCTGTCGGCGGACAGGTTCCGCAGCGAGACCTGGTACGTCGTGCCCGCGGCGACACCGAACGTGTAGCCCGGCGTGCCCAGGTTCGTGGCGCTGTTGATCTGCTTCTGGTCGACCATGTTCGATGAGGTACCACTGATCTGGTTGGTCGTGACCGCGACGTTGGTGGTGATGACGGTCCACGAAGCTGCCACGGTCAGATTGCCGGAGGCGACTGGAGTGAACGTCGCAGCGAAGCCGTTGAGATTCTGGGAAACGCCCGGGCTGGAGCTGCCCTGGAATCGGCCGTGGGTCAGGGTTATCTGGGCGTTGTGGCTCGGCCACGAGAAGGCCACGTCAATCGTCGGCCCGGTGGCGGCCGGCCCGATGAGCGTTACGACCCAGACCGAGTGCGCCGTGTCCGTATAGGCACCCGTGTAGGTGACCTTGGTGCCGGTGCGGCAGTCGGCCTTCCCGCCGTCGATCTGGGCGCATATCCTGGTCGTGGCCTTCGTCGGAGCCTTGGTGATCGCGATCCCAACCGGACCGGAGCCGTCGGTGATGAAGGTGAATGTCCGCGCCTTGCCCAGCGGGTCAGTCGCGCCGTCGAGCTGCAGGTTGTTGAACGTGATGTGCGCGATCGGGGCGTTGGCCGCGGGCGTGCCGGTCGGCGCGGGCGTAGGAATGGAGGAGGGACCCGTAGAAGCCGAGGGCGCGGGCGAACCTGAAGATCCTGAAGGGGCGGAAGAGGCCGATCCGGACGGGATCACGCTGGCAACTGAGCCGGCCGCCTGGGACGGCGCGGGCGACTCCCCCGAGGTTGCCAGCAACGCGCCGGCAGCGATTATCAGCACCACGCAGGCCACTCCCAGCATGGCTGACAGGTTCCGCCAAGTTGTGTCGTTCACCTGGTTATCTCCTCCGGTCCTCGGACTGCGGGTCACAAGATACCTCCTGCGGGCATACCAGCGATAACCGCTGGGGTTTCGTGACCCCGCCGCCCCGGCTCCGTTACGCTGCCACGATGCGCCGCCACGGCCAGTCAGACTGGCGTCTGCTTCTCACCCTGTACTGGATCACCTCGTTCGTCGAGGGCTTCGGGGTGGCCCAGGTTTACGCTTTCCTGCCGAATCGACTGGCGGAAGTCGGCATGTCGACGCCAGACATCGAGCGGTTCGTCGGGGTGCTTGGCGCCCTCTTCTTCCTCACGGGATTGCCGCTCGTCCCGCTGTGGGGCGTCTGGGCGGACAAGTACAGCCGCAAGGCAGTGATCATCCGCAGCGCGCTCGTGGAGGTCGTGGTCTTCGGCGTGGTGGCGGCGAGCCGCGAGCCGTGGCAGCTCGTCATCGGAGTCCTGCTCGTTGCCTTCCAGCTGGGCAACAGCGGCGTCATGATGGCGGCCATCCGCGACGTCACGCCCTCGCACCGGCTGGGTCTGGCGATGGGCATCTTCGCTGCCAGCAGCCCGCTCGGCTTTGGGGTGGGCCCGGCCGTGGGGTCGGTCATGATCGACCAGCTCCACATGGCCAGCGGCAACGTCTTCGCGGTCGCGGCGATCCTCTCGGCGGCGGTGGCGCTGATGCTTGCCGTGGGTTCGGCCGAGGTCCGGCCGGAGGTCGTGCCCCAGGGAAGCGTCTTGAGGCTGGCCTTCGGCGCCGTCCGGGGCGTGCTGTCGGATCGGACGGTGCGGTGGCTCTTCACGATCTACGGCATCGCCTTCCTGGGCCGCCAGATGTCGACGCAGTACCTGGCGTTGCTCGTCCACGACGTGGAGCACACGCCCCTGGAGGTGGCCGGCTCGATCGGGCTGGTGCTGGGCGTGGCCACGATCGTGGGCGCGGCCCTTTCGCCCGTGGGCGGTTGGGTTGCCGATCGTGTGGGCTTCCGGACGGTCATGGTGGTATCGATGGGCGGCCTGGCCCTTTCCTTCGCGGCGCTGCCACTTGCCCCCTCGGCGGCCTGGATGGCAGTTGCGTACGGCCTCGCGGTCGCCTTCCTGGCGGCCATCGGGGCGATGGTCTCCGGGATCCTGGCGGTGGAGGTGCCGGCCGAGCGCCGATCCGCAACCCTCAACCTGGTCTTCCTGCCGCTGTATCTGGGCGGGATAGCGGGGCCCGCCCTGGGCTCGGCGGTGGTCGGCTCGGGGTTGCGAACGGTCTTCTACCTGGCGGCCCTGGTGCTCGTGGTCGGCTTCGTCATGGCCATCATCTTTGCGCGTCGAACGGGCGGCGCCGTGAGGGTGCCACCGGCAGGGGCCGTCGAGCCCGCCGAGCCGGCCGAATGACTGCCGGGCCTCCCAGGTAGGAGGCCCGGGCTGGCGGCGCTGCGGCGCCGCGGCTCTAGCGGCCCAGTGCCGGGACGTCCATCTCCGCCGGGCCGACATACCGGGCATCCGGCCGGATGAGCTTGTCGGCCGAGGCCTGCTCGATGGCGTGGGCGCCCCAGCCGGCCATGCGCGCGAGCGCGAAGGTTGGCGGGAAGAGGTCCGGTGGAAGACCGACTCCCTGGAGCACCGCGGCGGCGTAGTACTCGACGTTGGTCTTGATGACGCGGTCCGGCTTCAGCTCGCCGAAGACGCGCAGGACCACGTCCTCCACCTTGACTGCCACGTCGAGCCACTCGGCCATGTCGGCCATGCCCTCGGCCACTTTCCGGAGGGCGGCGGCGCGGGGGTCGTAGGCGCGGTAGACGCGGTGGCCGAAGCCCATGATCCGGTCGCCGCGGGCAATTGCCTCGCGGACCCACTTCTCGGCGTGCTCGGGGGAGCCGATCTCATGAAGCTGGCTCACGACCTCGGCCGGGGCGCCACCGTGGAGCGGGCCCTTCAGGGCGCCGATTGCCCCGCAGATGGCGCTGGCCAGGTCCGAGCGGGTCGAGATGATGACCCGGCAGGTGAACGTCGAGGCGTTCAGGCCGTGCTCGGCCCCGACGATGAAGTACGCGTCGAGGGCGCGGGCGTCGGCAGGATCGGGGTCCTTGCCGGTCAGCTGCTGCAGGAAGCCGCCCGCCAGAGAGAGCTTGGGGTTCGGCTTGACCGGCTCGAGGCCGTTGCGAAGGCGATGGAAAGCTGCCAGCGCCGAGGGTGCGAACGCGGTGACCTCACGGGCCTGGTCGACGGTGGGGGGCCAGTGCGGCCGGCGCCACGCGCCCCAGACGGACACCGCGGTGCGCAACGCATCCATGGGGTGGGTGTGAGACGGCAGCTCGTACAGAGCGCACATGACGGGCTCGGGTACCGGGGCGGGCACCAGGCGCGCGGACTTGCGCCACTCACCGGTCCAGAGCAGCTCGGCGACGCGGCCGTAGGTTCCCTTCTCGACCAGCTGGCCGATGGGGTAGCCGCGGTACAGCAGCCGGCCATTCGCGCCGTCCACGTATCCGACGGCGGTCTCGGCGGCGATCACGCCTTCGAGGCCGGGTGAGTACGGTCGCTCCGGCTTCGGCGCGGCCTCGGGCGGCGTCGCCGGCGCTGCTGCCGCGGGCTCGTTCACGATGGGAGCAGCGGGGTTCTGTGAAATCGTCGTCATCGTGGCCCTCCTTGGGGCTCAGGACCGTCTCGCGTTCGCGGGCCCCGGGGTGGCAGCTTTCCCCGCGGGCGGAATCGTGGAACGCATCCTACCGCTATCGCGGATACAGGCGTCGATCGCGTCGAAACTGTCCCGCCCGATGGGGTAGGAGGCCGGGGACGGCTCTGGAAATGCGGCTAGTAGCGCGACCCGCGACGTCCGCGCGGGTCGTCACCCTCCAGCGCGTTCAGGATGAGGCGGATGACGGTGGCGCCAAGGAAAGCAACCAGGAGAGCCCCAAGGAAGCCGCTGGTGCTGCCCATGTGCAACTCCTCGGTGGCGAACCAGCCTCCGAGGAGTCCGCCGAGGATCCCGATCATCGTATTGCCGAGGCAGCCCTGCGGCCCCCCTCCCTTCACGACGGCACTGGAGAGAGCCCCGGCCAGGAATCCGACGACGATCCAGCCGAGGATTTCCATGTGCGGCACGTCCGATCCTCCTGCCTGCGCGAGATCGGGCGTCGCGGAAGCGCCCGACCGCTCGATTCGATGATAACGGTGGCCACCGATGGCGCGGGGGCAGAGGCAAGCTCCCGCGGCCCGCGCCTTCGACGGCTGGCAAGCCTAGAGAGCGTCCTTCCAGGCCGGCATCGTCTTCATGTAGGCGATCGCCTTCTCACGGGCGGCCTGGTAGTCGAGGCCGTCCTGGCGCATCGTCCACTGGGTGAAGCGCTCCAGACGCTCGTCCACGGGCGGCAGATTGCCTTCGGGGGCACAGTGGGTGCAGTAGGGTATCTGGGGGTTGGCCATGGCGTGGTCCTCGGCGCCGGCGAGCGGCATGCCGCAGGACTCGCAGCTGGCAACGATCGTCATCGGGGTGTCCTTTCGGTCTTCTTCGTGCGCCCGGGGGCGAACGATTCGGTCGGGGCTGAAGCGGCGGCGAGCAGCTCGAAGCCGCGGACGACGATCGCCCGCTCCGCCGGCGACAGGGTTGCCATTGTCTCGGCGATCAGGTCCGGGGCCAGCACCTGGCCGACCCGGGAGACGACGTCACGGCCGGCATCCGTCAGCCAGACGAGCACCCGGCGTTCGTCGCGCTCGTCGCGGATCCGGGCGACGAGCCCTTTCGACTCCAGGCGCGCCAGCAGTTCGGATGCCGAGTTGCGCCGCAGGCCCATGTGTTCGGCCTGTTCACCGACCGTCAGCGGACCGCTCACCGAAAGATGCTGCAGCAACTCCAGTGCGCGCCGCGTGACGGGCAGATCCGCCCCTCGGACTCGCTGGGCCCAGTGGTACCGCCGGTACACCTCCGGAAAGAGGCGGGCTACGCGCCGGGCGGCCTGCCGGGCCGTGAGCTCAGGCGCGGTGGGGCCGGTCGTGCCGGCGTCCTTGGCCTGGTTCAGATTCGGGGTGGATCTGCTCGTGGCGACCATGTCGCTGCGACTATCGGCTGGGCCGTGGCGGGCGTCAACGGATCTGATCGGTCGCTACGACAGATTCTGTCCGACCCGGCGCGAAGAGCGGGCGCGAGGGGCTGGTGCGGATGTCTCGGCGGGACTTCGCGCCCGTCGGCAGACAGTCCCACGTGGGGATTACGGATTACTCCGTACGAACTCACCCGTACGAGCCGCCGATACCCTCGGGGAAGGCCCCTGTGCCGCCCACGCGTCTGCCTGGCGACCAAACCAGCAGCTGGGCTCTTCGCGGCCGATGGTGCGATGAACGACCACCCTGGCGTCATGACCGAGACGAGGACCGAAACGGCGCTCGACCCGGGCAAGGGCGTGCAGCCGTACCACTCGCCGTCGGCACCGGCCTGCGCCTCTTCCGCCGGGTCGCATCGATGAGCGGGCACGGGATCGGGTCGGCCGTTTCGGCGGCTTCCCGCTCGGCTGCCGGCATCTCCGGCCGGATCCGACGCCGCGACATCGGCCTGCCTCGACGGCAGGACTTCAGACCCAGCCGGCCACGCAACTGGACCATCCGGACGCGATTGATCCTGACCTCGGCGGTGCCGGTTGCCGTCGTGTCTGCCATCGAAGTCGCGGAGGGCCGTCCCAACCCGCTGAACGCCGTGGTCCTCGTTGGCGCCGTGATCGCTTCGATCGTGGTCGCGCGTTCGGTGACAAAGCCGATCGAGGTCGTCATCGAAGCCTCGTCGCGCGTGGCTGTGGGCGACCTCAGCCAGAGTGGCGACGGCGCCGCGTTGACCGGGAGCGGGGAGCTGGGTCGGCTCGCCGAGGCGTTCGGCGCGATCCGCCAGTACATGGAGGAACTCGCCTCACTGGCGGATCGGATTGCGGCCGGCGACCTCACCATCGAGGTGACGACGCGTTCTGAACAGGACGGCCTTGCGCAGGCCTTTCGGTACATGGTCGTGCGGTTGCGCAAGATGATCACCGAGCTCACCACGTCCGCCGCCGGCGTGGCCGAGACGGCCGCCAGGGTGAACGAGGCGGCGGCCCAGTCCGAGACCGGCGCGGGTCAGATCGCCCAGACGATCAGCCAGGTCGCGGCCGATGCCGCCGACCAGGCCAGCGCTTCCACCGAAACCAGCAGGGCGATGATGGAGCTCGGCCGGGTCATCGAACAGGTGGGATCCGGCGCGGCGCAGACGGCATCGAGCGTGACCGCGCAGGCCAACGCGATCACCGAGGTGGCACGAGCTATCCGCGAGGCTGCCACGGCATCCGAGCAGGTCGACGCCGCCGGAGTTGCCGCCGGCAAGGCCGCCGACAAGGGCGCCGACGCGGTTCGTGAGACGGCCTCGGGAATGGCTCGCATCAAGAAGGCCGTGGACACCGGCGCCACCGTGGTCGCGAATCTCGGGGCCAAGTCCGATCAGATCGGCGCGATCGTCGAGACGATCGACGACATCGCTGAGCAGACGAACCTCCTCGCCCTCAACGCGGCCATCGAGGCGGCCCGGGCCGGCGAGCAGGGCAAGGGCTTTGCCGTGGTCGCGGACGAGGTCCGCAAGCTCGCCGAGCGGTCTCGCGCCGCAACCAAGGAAATCGCGACCCTGATCGCCGAGGTTCAGAAGGGAACCTCCGAGGCAGTGGCGGCGATGCAGCTAGGAGCCAGGGAAGTCGAGTCGGGCTCCGCGCTCGCGGAGAGATCGGGCATGGCGCTGGACGAGATCGCCGAGGCCGTGGCCGCGTCCAACGCCGCCGTCGCCCGAATCACGGCCGCCGTCGAGGCCATGGAGGCGGCCGCGGGCAACGTCGTCTCCGCCTCGGACACCATCGCCGAGATCGCTCAATCGACCAACGATGCCGCCGTTTCGATGACGGCCAGCGCCCTGCGCGTGAATGATGCCGTCGAGTCCATCGCTGCCATCAGCGAGGAGAACTCGGCCTCGGCGGAGGAGGTCTCCGCAGCCACGCAGGACTTGAGCGAGCAGGCCCAGGGTGTGGTGGCTTCGGCCGGCAGCCTGACGGCCATGTCCGACAAACTCCGGCGCCTGGTCCATCGCTGGCGCCTGCCCGAGGAGGAGAGCGAGGCCTCGGACTCGCAGCGCGACGCCGCCTAGAGCCGCGCATCTGCCCCGCCGTGATGCCGCCGCTGTGCCGCCCGGCAGGACGAACGAGCGCAGGCGCGACACCCGGCAGCAACCCGGTGCATATTGCCGCCCGAATGGGTGGTCCGGGTGGCCCCAGCCGTCTCGGGTGCCTCGCTCATGAGCCTGGAGGCGCGAATGTACCCTCGCCGCCGCTGGGCCGTCGTGTTCGGGGCGATCCTGCTCGTCGGGGTCGTGGAGGCGCTCAGCGACACGCTGCTCGACGCGGTGTTGCCCTTTCCGTTCGACACCCTCGTCGTCCTCGGTGTCGTGGCGACCGTCGCGATCGTCGCCGCCTGGTATGCGTTCCGGATCATCGACCGGCTGACGAGCGACCTCATCCACAGGCATCAGGCGCTGAAGTCGCGCAACGCGGCGTTGCGCGCCGTTTACAACGTCAGTCTGGCGGTTTCCGGGCAGGCTGATCCGGACGAGACCCTCGCTGACATCGTCGAGCATGCCCGGCGCCTGCTCCGGGTCGATGCCGCCCTTCTGGCCCTGCAGGGCCCCGAGGACGAGGTCCGCCTGCGCGCCTCCAGCGCCTCGCCGGGGGTGCTGCTCGACGGGACGGGCGGGGCGACCGGCGGACCGCCGGGAGCGTCGCCGGCAACTCCCAACGGCGGCTCGAGCAGCGACCTATCCCGGTATCTCGCGCCCGGGTATGCCATCAGGCTGGAGGCGCCGGTGGGTCACGGCGAGACGCGTGTCGGCTCCATCGGGCTGGCCACGGCGCTCCCGCGCCGTTTCTCCGCCGCGGATCTGGAGACCCTTTCGGCCCTTGCCACTCAGGTGGGCCTGGCACTCGAGGCGGCCCGGCTCCGCGACGAGCTGCGCGCGCTGGCCGTCCAGGGCGAGCGCGAGCGGATCGCCCGCGAGATGCATGACGGCATGGCCCAGGTCCTCGGGTACGTCAACACCAAGTCCCAGGCCGTCGAGGAGCTGCTCGCCGCCGGGCGGGTCGCCGAGGCCGGCAAGCAGATGGCCGAGCTGGCGGCCGTGGCGCGATCCCTGTACGTGGACGTCCGTGAGGCGATCTTGAGCCTGTCGCCGCCCGTCCTTCCGGAGCGCGGCCTCGCCGCTGCGCTCGAGGAGTACGCCGCGCGATTCGCGGAGTCTTCGAAGATGGCCGTCCGCTTCCGGGCGAGTCCGGAGGCCAGCAACCTGTCTCTGGCTCCGGAAGTTGGGGCCGAGATGTTCGGGGTCGCCCGCGAGGCGCTCACTAACATCCGCAAGCACGCCTATGCGCAGCGGGTCACGATCGGCCTGGCGGTCGAAGGCACGGAGGTGCTCCTGCGGATCGCCGACGACGGCGTCGGCTTCGACTCGAAGCGGGCCGGCTCGGAGCCCGAGAGATGGCCTCACTTTGGGCTTGCCGGGATGCGAGAGCGGGCCGAAGCGGTCGGCGGCCGAATCGAATGGCGAAGCCAGCCGGGCTCCGGCTCGACAGTCGAGCTGCGCGTCCCGGTCGTCCCGGGCCGCGACGGAGGCGGTGTCCCGCCCTCCGGACCGCCAGACGGGGCAATCCGTCGCGCGGCGCGCCACCAGGCGGTTCAATCGCCCGTACCTAACCATTCCGAGGCAGACTGAACCCATGCGAACACTGCTGGTGGACGATCACGCGCTATTCCGAGACGGCGTGGCGTCGCTCCTGCTTGCCTGGGGTCACGAGGTGGTAGGTCAGGCTTCCGACGGCGGCCAGGCGATCGAGCTCGTCGAATCGACCGCGCCCGACGTCGTCCTGATGGATGTCCGGATGCCCAACGTTTCGGGCCTGGAAGCGACGGCCGAGATCAAGGCGCGCCACCCGGAAGTGGCCATCGTGATGCTCACGGTCAGCGAGGAAGAGGCCGATCTCTTCCGCGCCATCAAGGCCGGCGCCCAGGGCTACCTGCTCAAGAACCTCGAGGCGCCCCAGCTGCGCTCGATGCTGGAGGGCGTGGCCCGCGGGGAGCCGGCGATCACGCCGGGCACGGCCGCACGAATCATCGACGAGTTCCTGCTCTCGCCGGGGGGCGGCGCCGCGTCCCGTTCCCAGCGGCTGACGGAACGCGAGCTCGGCGTGCTGGGCTTGGTCACCGAGGGCCTGCGAAACCGCGAGATCGCGGTCGAGCTCGGGATCAGCGAGAACACCGTCAAGTTCCACCTGAAGAACATCGTCGAGAAGCTGCACGCCCAGAATCGGGCCGAACTGGCCGCCCGAGCCGTGCGCGAGGGGCTCGTGCCGGACACGTACCGGCACGGCGGTATCGAGGGCCCTCGCCGCGACGCACCGTTCCGCCACACGCCGCGCTGAGCCGCGCTGCCCAGCCCGGGCAATCGCCCACCCGCCCGGGTAGTAGAACTCCGGCCCTCCGGCAGATGCGCCGGCGTCCGCCGCCCGCGACCATTCGGTCGAGAATTCCTACGGCCGAGGCGTCCCATGGGCTATCGGATCCAGATCGAGAACGGCAACTGCCTGAACTGCGGTGTCTGCATGGACGTGTGCCCGGTTCAGGCGCTGGACATGAGCCGCCCGCAGCGGCCCGGAGTCGAAGGCGCCGGCATCTTCGGGCGGCCCTTCGAATGGATGATGGAGTACCCGGTCCAGGTCGGAGAGTGCGTCGGCTGCGGCATCTGCGTTCGCGAGTGCCCCACTCACGTCGTCCTGCTCGACACGGTCGCGGGTCCCACGCCGCTGGCGGCGCGCCAGGGCCCCGTCTCGCGGCCCGTTGAACCGGCGCCGGCCTGGCAGCCGCTGGGCGAGGTCACGCGCGAATCGCTCAAGCCGGCCCGCGTGTCGCCGTGGGGCAGCCTGTTCAAGTGGCGAACCAGCGAGCGACCGAACGACTGGCAGGTCTGGCGGTCGATGGTCACCGATGGCCGCCGCGATCCCATCTCGCCGTGCCAGGAAGCCTGCCCGGCCGGGACGGACGCGGGCCGATACGTCGGGCTGATCGCCCAGGGACGCTACGACGAGGCTTACGCGGTTGCGGCCGAGGTCAACCCCTTCCCGTCGGTCTGCGGCTGGATCTGCACCGCTCCGTGCGAGGCGGTCTGCCGGCGTGGCACCCTGGACGAACCGATCGCCATCCGCCGCCTCAAGAGATTTGCGACTGAACAGGGCAAGCTGCCACCGGTCGCCCCTCCGTCGAGCAAGCGCACGGAGAAGGTCGCAATCGTCGGCGGCGGGCCGGCCGGAATGTCGGCCGCTTACTACCTCGCCCGCCTCGGCTACGGAATCACCGTCTTCGAGGCGATGCCGGTGCCGGGCGGCATGATGGCGATCGGCATCCCTGAGTACCGCCTCCCGCGCACCGTGCTGCGCCAGGAGATCGACCGCATCGTCGGCCTCGGCGTGGATCTCAAGCTCGACAGCGCCATGGGACGCGACTTCACGCTGGCCGATCTGGAGGCGAAGTACGACGCCATCTTCCTGGCGACCGGAGCGTCGCGCAGCCGAAAGCTGGGCGTGCCGGGCGACGGGCTGCCGGGCGTAGTGCCGGCGACCTTCTTCCTCAAGCAGGTCAACCTGGGTGAGAAGCCGGTCCTGCGCGGCTCGGTCGTGGTCGTCGGCGGCGGCAGCACGGCCATGGACGCGGCTCGTTCGGCGCTGCGTTCGGGCGCTTCCTCAGTCACGGTCCTCTACCGCCGCGGCCGGGCCGAGATGCCGGCTCAGGCCGAGGAAGTCGAAGCAGCGGAGCACGAGGGCGTGCACATCCAGTTCGAGGCGGCTGTCTCGGAGGTCGTCGGTTCGGCCAAAGGCGTCTCCGCCGTCAAGTTCGTCAGCCAGCGTCCGACCGGCCGGTTCGACGGCGGCCGTGCCGTCTATGAGCCGATCCCCGGCAGCGGTCGAGAGAAGTCCGCCACGACGGTGCTGGTGGCGGTGGGCGAGGAGCCCGATCCGTCGATCCTGCCCCAGGGCGCGGGCATCGAGACCAGCGGCTTCTCCGGCATCGTGGCCGACGCAGGCCAGGCCACGGGTCGCAAGGGCGTCTTCGCCGGCGGCGACGTCGTGTCGGGCGCCAAGACGATCATCCATGCCGTCGGCGCGGGCCGGCGCGCCGCCGGCTCGATCCACGAGTACCTGTCCGGCAGCCACGACGGCGAAGCCGAGATCATGGCCACCGCCCGTGTGCCCAAGGGTCCGGAGCCGGTCCTGACGGTGGACCTGGCCGTGCGGCCACGAGTCGGGATGGAGCTGCCCGCGTACGAACCGGGATCCTTCACGCCGACGCAACCCAGCCTGCAAGTGGCGGCGGCCGGGAACGAAGCGAGGCGCTGCTTCCGCTGCGACGCCATCTACCGCTGCGAGACGGTCCACGTCCAGTCTGGCCGGGGACCTCGGGACGGCCCGGGCGATGGACCTGGAGCCGGCAAGACCCCCCTCATCCAGCCCACGCTCGCGGGCCCGGCGAGCAATCCTCCGCTCACTTCAGGAGGTCGCGACTGATGGACTCACCGGCATTCGGCGCAGCCGAGGCGTTCGTCGAAGGCACGATAGCCGCCGCCTTGGTGGCCCTATGGCTGCTGGCGGTCGCCCTGCACCTGGCCAGGCCGTACATGCTCGCCCTGACCCGCAAGTTCACCCTGCGCCTCGGCGCCGATCTGTGGTGGACGATCTACGTCGGGATGCGGGATATCTTCCTGCTCCAGGTATTCCTGGGCAGCTTCATCTTCCTGTACCCGGATGTCGTCAAGGCCAACGACCTGCCCATCACGGGCGGACTGGCTGCCGCCTGCGCCTTCGCCGCCCTGCTGCTCAAGCTCATGACCAGGGCCGACGCCGACGCGCGAAGCTTCTACGCCCAGACCTTCTTCATCGCTCTTGGCGCGTGCTTGTACCTGGGCGCCTACCTCCTGGGCAGCCAGATGACCACCGTCAACAGCAGCATCTCAAACCAGCTGGCCTCGATTCTCGTGAGCTCGCAGAACCAGACGATCGCGCTGGCGCTGTGCTATCTGTCAGCGCTCCTGATCGGGGTCATGGGTCTCGTAGCCGTCGGCTACAACCTCCGCCTTGCCTCGCCCGCGCCGCGCAAGGCCGAAGCCACGGCTGCCAGCCAGCCCGCGGCGAAGAGCCAGGAGAGATAAGCGATGTCGCCCGACCAGCAGACTCAGGCACTCGTCCAGGGCACGCAATACTGGCTGATCCTCTCAGTCGCAGCCGTGCTGCCCATCCTGTGGGCTTTCACCCTTGCCCTCCATTTCGCCCGGCCGTACGTCATCCGCTACCTGCAGACCCTGACCCTGCGCTTCGGCGGCGACGTGTGGTGGCTCAGCTACGTCCTGATGCGCGACGGGCTTCTCGTGGTGACTTTCGCCCTCAGCGCCATCTTCCTCTTCCCCAACGTGTACATGAGCGCCGACCTTCAGGTCCCGATCACGGCGCCACTCGCGGCGCTGGTGCTCTTCTGGGCCCTGCTTGCCAAGCTCACCGGCGACTCCGACGACGACGCCCGGACCTTCCGCATCGTCTCGGTTCTGCTCGTCGTCGCCTCGATGCTCTACATCATTCCGCAGATCTACGGCGTCGAGGCCGGCGACCAGGTGGACTCGTTGAACGCCATCGCCAACCTCGGGGGGATCCCAGGCGCGCTCGTCAGCGGCGTCAACCCCAGCGTCTCGTACCCGATCCTCAACCTCAGCCTGGCCGGCTTTGCGGCCACCGGCGCGGTCATCTTCGGCTGGTTCCTGCGCAAGACGAAGTTCGAGCCGGCGAATCTCGGGTAGGCTGCGGCGCCTCCGTCACCGGCCGCTCGAGAAGGACCGCCGCTCTCCGGAGCGGCGGTCCTTCTCTGTGCTCGGGGCCACGCTCATTGGTCTTCCTGGTGCCCACTTCCTAATCGGCGGCCGCGGCCGATACCCCTGGCACGCAAGTGAGGCAATCGGCCATGAACATCAAAGCGACAGACCCCACTTCGACCGCAACCTCCGCGCAGCAGGCGGCCGTCGCGAGCCCGACGGCCAGGAAGGCGCCTCCCGCCCGGCCCGCGGCACCGCCCGCGACCCCGCAGGTGACCGTGGCCGCGCTGACAACGCCCGCCGCGACGGCCACCGTCACGTCGGTGCCGGCGAGCGTAGCGCCCGAGGATCGGGCGCTGTACCTGCAGATTCTGAAGTCCCTGGACGGCAACGTGAACGCGGCTCTTGCCGCGCTGCAGGCTGAAGAGGCTTCCCAGGCAACGAACTAGCGGATCGACGTCCGCGAAGTCGATCCATAGCGGCGCCCACGCCGGCGCTTTTTGGACCAACACCCGTGGGTTGGGAATTGGGCTCGATTGTCGCTGCGCCGCGGGTCCTTGCCGCCCGGCCCTGTGTCCAATCGCCGGCGTTGAAGCGTGCCCGATCCTCCGCAAGCGGGTCATCGGCGGCTGCGACCCACCCCGACTCCGCTCAATTCCCGTCTGGCGGGAATCTGTCCCGATCTGCGTGCGCCGCGCGACGAGGGACTTTCAAGGCGGTCGCTGCCGCCGCCGGGCGCCGCGGCCCGGCCCGGGCCACGTGCCGCCGCTTGTCGCCGCGCGCCGCCGCCGGGCGCCGCGAGTCTCTCGCGCGGATCCTTACCCCCGCAGCCCGGCCGGGATCCGAGCCGCGGCGGCCTCGTCCACGATCCAGGCCGCGCCGGGACGGCGGGTTCGCTGGACGGGCCAGCGGCGGTCGTCGCGCACCTCGCCGAAGACGTGGCCCAGGGCCTCGGCCTTGTTCTCGCCCCACGTCACGACCAGGACCGGCGCCGCCTCGAGAAGGCGCGGATTGACCGTCACGCGAGGCAGGTGCGGGCCGATGTGCGTGGGCGCGGGCACTCCCATGGCCCAATCCATTCGGTCCAGCGCCGGGCTGTCGGGGAAGACGGAGAGAACGTGGCCGTCATCGCCGACGCCGACCAGGATGAGGTCGAAGACCGGCCAGTTGCCGTCCGTGAGGGGCAGCCGGCGGGCCATCTCCTCGGCGTAGCGGGCGGCGCACCAGGCGGTGTCGTGGTAGTCCGCGATGGCCCGATCCGTGGGGAAGACGTGGATGTTCGCGGTCGGGAGAGGGGCGCTGCCGTGCTCGCCCTCGCCGCCCAGAAGCACGTCGTCCAGGCTCGTCACGTTGGACTCGGGGTGGCTTCGCGGCACGTAGCGGTCGTCGCCCCACCAGACGTGGACCTGCTGCCAGGGAATGCGATCGCACAGCGGCAGCTGCGACAGGAGCCGGTATATCGGTATGGGCGTGTTGCCTCCAGTGGTGCAGAAGTCGGCCCGGCCGCGTCGCTCGACGGCGGCCACGAGCGCGGCGGCGATCCGTTCGGCGGCCTCGTGAGCGGCGGCGTTGGCGTCGGCCACGACCATCAGGTCGGGCTCGCCCTGGTTTGGAGCCGGCAGGCCAGAGACGCTCGTGCCGGCCAGCCGATCGGGCGCCATGGATAGGTCCGGCTCGTGCTCAGTCATGGTCCCGGCTCCTGTGCCTTTCGACGGCTCCGACGACGGCTCTGCGCGGCGTCGGCTCCGCGGCGATCAGGTTGCCGGCCATCGCCAGGGCCTCGGCGGCGACCGAATCGCTGGCGCTATCTTCCAACGCCCGTTCGAGCAGGTCTACCTCTCCGAGTCGGGGAGCCAGATAGGTGCGTCGAACGCGCTCGCGGCCCTTGTCGTCGATGGCGACCTCCACGGTGCGGTCTCCCGCAGTCACCTCGCCCACCAGCTCCGCGCCGGACAGCCGGGAGGCGATCTCCACCCGAACCGTCGAGCCTTCGCCGAGGTCCGAGCAGACCGGCCGCCATTCGGCGGCCACCACGTGGTTGCCCTGGCGCAGGGCGGCAACCCGGCGGCCGTCGGGGAGCCTCCGCATCGGCTCGACGACGCTCATGCCCAACCGAGAGGCAAGCCAGGCCACGTGATAGACGGGCCGCACGACGTTCGTCAGCCCCGTGGGATCGCCTCCCTCGGGGGCGGCGAACTCGACCGTGATCGACCGAATCGCCCGCAGGTGCGGCCGAAGGTCGGGCAGGTCGTAGACGGAGGCCAGCGCCTCGCGCCAGCGAGCCTGGCGGAGCAGCGCGAAATCGGCGACGACCAGACGTCGGCCCTGCGTCACGAGCGCCATCGCGCCCAGGCGGTCCAGGCCGTCGCCGGACCACGAGGAGCCGTCGACGATGAGGCGATCGGCGATGGGCAGCAGCCGATCGGCCCGATGAGAGTTGAACTGTGGGTCGCGCGGCCACCACAGCGCCACGGGCAGATCGTGGACGAGCAGAGGAACGATGATCGAGGCCAGGTGATGGCTGGTCTGGCCATGCACGGTCACGTAAATCGTCTCCGCCCCGGTCTGGGGCGTCCCGCCGGCGGCGGTCGCCACCGCGACCGTCCGGATCGTGGCGTCGAGACCGGGCCGGCTCTCATCGTCGAGCGCGGACAGGATCAGTGATCGCGAGGGGTGCCGTCCGGCCGTGGCCTCGATGGTGGCGGCGCAGCGCTCGGCCGTCTCCCGCCGGCCCGCGACGACGACCAGGTTGAGCACGCTCGAACGCGCCGCGACATGATGCTCGCCGTCGCCCCGGTGCGTGGTCGCGTCCGCCCAGATGTGAGCCAGTGCCCGCTCGATCTCGGGCACCGAGTGCAGGACCTCGGGCGGCCTCAGATTCGGCGCCATCGGCGCCCGTCCCGTTCCATCAGCTCGTCGGCCGCCTCGGGCCCCCAGGTTCCGGCCGCGTAGTTGGGGAAGCGCGGCGCCGGCATCGCCGCCCAGCCCTCGATGATCGGCGTCACGACGGCCCAGGCCGCCTCGACTTCGTCGGCCCGGGTGAAGAGCGAGGCGTCCCCCAGGAGGGCGTCGAGAATCAGCGTCTCGTACGCGTCGGGCGAGTCCACGGAAAAGGAGGTGCCGTAGTCGAAGTCCATGTTGACCGTCCGGACGTCCAGGCCCAGGCCCGGCACTTTGGCCGCGAAGCGGAGCATGATGCCCTCGTCGGGCTGGAT
This sequence comes from Chloroflexota bacterium, assembly GCA_003141955.1. Classification (GTDB taxonomy): domain Bacteria; phylum Chloroflexota; class Limnocylindria; order Limnocylindrales; family CSP1-4; genus Fen-1039. The sequence continues at coordinate 42,924 of PLOC01000094.1, read as the reverse complement.
CCGCATCGCCAGGACGTTGGGCGCGGGGTCGCCGGTCGACTCGCGGAAGAGGGGCAGCGGCACTTCCTTGAACTGGATCGCGATCTCCGTGGTGCGCTCGGGCAGCCGCTTGCCGGCCCGCAGGTAGAACGGCACGCCGCTCCAGCGCCAGTCCTCGATCGTGAAGCGGCCGGCGACGTACGTTTCCGTCTCCGATTCGGGATCCACTTCCGGCTCCTCGCGGTAGCCCGGAGCGGCCGCTCCCTGGGCCCAGCCGGAGCCGTACTGCCCGCGCACGACGTCGTGCCGGACGTGCTCGACGTCGGGTGTCGCGATGGCCCGCAGGACCTGCAGCTTCTGGTCGCGCAGGGCGTCGGCGTGGAACGAGGAGGGGGGCTCCATGGCCACGAGAGTCATCAGCTGCAGCAGATGGTTCTGCAGGATGTCGCGGCTGGCGCCGGTCTCCTCGTAGAAGGCACCCCGACTCTCCACGCCGAGCGACTCGGCCACGGTGATCTGGACATGGTCCACGTAGCTGCGGTTCCAGACTGGCTCGAAGATGCCGTTGCCGAAGCGAAAGACCAGGAGGTTGCGGACGGTTTCCTTGCCCAGGTAATGGTCGATGCGATAGACCTGCGACTCGCGGAAGACCTTGGCCACCTCGTGGTTGAGCCGGCGGGCCGACTCGTAGTCGCGGCCGAACGGCTTCTCGACTACCACTCGACGCCAGCCCGAGCCGCGCATCTCGTGGTCGAGCCCGACGCGGCCCAGCTGGCGGACGATCTCCGTCACCTGAGAGGGTTGCGTGGCCAGGTAGAAGAGGCGGTTGCCGGCGGTGCCCCGCTCCGCATCCAGGGCGTCGAGCCGCTCGCTCAGGCGGTCGAAGCCGGCGTCGTCCCCGAAGTCGAGCTGCTGGTAGGTGATCCGCTTCGCCAGCTCTGCCCAGGCCGCCTCGTCTACCGGCTGCACGCGCGAATTCGCCTCCACCGAGGCGCGAACCTCGGCGCCGAACGCCTCGTCCGTGTAGGGCCGGCGGGCCACCGCGACGATGCTGAACTCGGCCGGCAGGAGGTTCGTCCGCCACAGCTGGTAGATGGCCGGTATCACCTTTCGGTGGGCCAGATCGCCGGTGGCGCCGAACAGAACGAAGCTGCACGGGTCCGGGACTCGCTCCAGGCGAAGTCCCTGACGGAGCGGGTTGAGGTCCGCGTCCGGACGGTGCCGGCGGCGCGCGGAGGAGGTCGCCTCCCGCAGCTGGCGAGCCGTCCTGGCCGGCGGCGGCGGAACAGGCGCGCGAGTCGGGCTCATCGGTCGAGGCGCGGCTGCGGTCCGGCCGTCACTCCGTCTTCACCGCGTGGCCGCCGAACTCGTTCCGCAGCGCCGCCAGGACCTTGGCCTGGTAGCTGTCGTCCTGCCGCGAGCGGAAGCGGTTGAGCAGCGAGAGCGTGATGACCGGGGCCGGGACGTCCTTGTCGATCGCCTCCTGCACGGTCCAGCGGCCTTCGCCGGAGTCGGCGACCCAGCCCTTCAGATGCGTCAGGTCCTGGTCCTGCGAGAAGGCCGAGGTCGCCAGCTCGAGCAGCCACGACCGGACGACCGATCCGTGATTCCAGAGGTCGGCGATGGCTGCCAGATCCAGCTTGAAGTCCGACGCGTGGAGGATCTCGAAGCCCTCGGCGTAGGACTGCATCATCCCGTACTCGATGCCGTTGTGGACCATCTTCACGTAGTGCCCCGCCCCGGGCCCGCCGGCGTGGAGATAGCCGTCCGTGGGCGCGAGCGAGCGGAAGATCGGCTCCAGTCGCTTCACCGGCTCGGGCTCGCCGCCGACCATCAGGCAGTAGCCGATCTTGAGCCCCCAGATCCCGCCGGAGACGCCCGCATCGACGAAGTTGACGCCGTGCGCGGCCACCTTGGCGTGGCGTCGCACCGAGTCGTGGAAGTTGGAGTTGCCGCCGTCCACGATCGTGTCGCCGGGCTCGAGCAGCGTGAGCAGCTCGTCGACCATCGCTTCCGTCGCGTCGCCGGCCGGCACCATGACCCACACGGCACGGGGCTTCTCGAGCTTGCCGACCAGCTCGCGGAGTGAAAAGACGCCGTCGGCGCCTTCGGTCATGATCTCGCGTGTCTTCTCCGCGGTCCGGTTGTAGGCGACCACGTGGTGCTTGTCGAGGAGGAGCCGCCGGACCATGTTGGCGCCCATGCGGCCGAGTCCGATGAAGCCGAGGTCCATGACGTCACGCCTCCTTCAGCGCCGCGGCCAGGGCCCGCTCGAGGGCGGCCAGGCCGGCGTCGGGGTTTTGTCCGAGGTTGATTCGAAGAACCGGCAGCTTGTGGTCTTCCAGCGTTCGGGCGTCTCCGATCGCCTGGGCGTCGATCAGCTGGCCGAAGGTGTACGCCTTGCCCGGGATCTCGCGGTCGTCGGGGTGCTCGGCCACCAGCTGCAGGAACCAGCCGATCGGGGCGCCGCCCTTGTGCAGCTGGCCCGTGGAGTGGAGGAAGCGCGGGCCATAGCCCACGGTCGTGGCCCGGCGGGTGTTGTCGCGGAGCAGAGTTCGAATGCGGGCCAGGGCGGCGTCGCGATCGGGCGTCTGGGCGACGTAGGCCTGGATCGAGGCGTAGCCGTTCGGGGCCAGCGCGGGCAGCGCCTTCTTCAGCGCGGCCGCGAGGGCGGCCTCGTCAGCCACTCCCTGCGCTTCTCCACCGGCCGCGGCGCCGCCGCTCTCGAAGGAAGCGATGACGGCGCGGGTATTCGTCTTCGCCTCCTCGACGTTGGGCTGATCGAACGGGTCGATCCCCAGGACGACTCCGCACAGCGCGGTCGCAACCTCCCAGCGCACGAACTCGGCGCCGATGTCGATCTTCGAGTCGACGGCGACGCGAAGGACGGGGTGACCGGCCGCGGACAGCTCCGCGAGGCGCGCATCGACGTTCGAGCCGATGGACGGATCCGGGCCGGCCGAACCGGCCAGCGCGATCCGCACGAAGACGCGGTCGTTGCCGTAGGCCGACACGGCGGCGAGCGGCTCGCCATCCACCGGCACGACACCGACGCCATGTTTCCCGGTGCTCTCGGCGATCAGCTGCTCGACCCACGGCCCGAAGGCGGCGAGCTCGCGGTCGATGACGAAGGTGAGCTTGTCGCGCCCTCTCTTCGCCAGAACGCCCATCGCCAAGCCGAGCGCCAGACCAGGATTGACCGCCGGGTCGGAGTGGCCGCAGGCGACGACCATCTCGCGGGCCCGCCGCAACAGCTCGTCCAGATCAAGGCCGAGCAGCGCGCCGGGGACAAGGCCGACGTATGTCAGCGCGGAGTACCGCCCGCCCACGTCCGGTGGGTTCAGGAAGAGCTCGCGCAGCTGGTCGTGGTGGGGGATCGACTGCACGCTCCTCTGCGGGTCGCTGATCGCGACCATGAAATCGCCCGGCTGCGTGGGCCGGCCAACGCCCGCTGCCTCGAGGGACGCGGCGATTCGCTCCCACTGGTAGGCCTGGAACGAGAGCGACTCCGCCGTGGTGCCGGACTTGGTTGAGACGATGAAGAGGGTGCGCGTCGGGTCCAGGTCGTCCAGGGTCGCGGCGACTGCGGCCGGGTCGGTCGAATCCAGGACGCGAACGGGCGTGGCGCCTTCCGAGGTGACGAACACCTGCGCCAGGAGCGCCGGCGCGAGGCTGCTGCCACCCATCCCGCCCAGGACCGCGGTGGTGAATCCCTGGTCTCGAATGGCCTGGGCAAAGGCCGCGAGTTCCTCCGTCTCGTCCGCGAAGTGGAACGGCGCCTCGAGCCAGCCCAGGCGCTGGGCGATCGCCCGCTGGACGATCTCGTCTGCCGACCACACGGTCGGGTCGCGCCGGCCGACGGCTCGGTCGGCCCAGTTCTCGCGTACCGCTCTGGCGCGAGCTTCGGCAAGAGCAGCGTCCAGCCTGGCATCGCCAGGTGTCAGATCAAGGGCGAGCGGTCCCTGAGCCTTCGGTTCGGTCATTGCGAAAGCCTCATGACTGGTCGGTGTCTTGACGCAGCGGCGACCGGTGACGCCGGCTCGATCGCCGCTCCGCCGTCTGGTTCGCCTATCTGATTCCTTTGGCCGCTTCCAGGCGCGCGGCCTCCTGCTCGATGGCTCGGATCTTGCCGACCCGGCGCACGTGGCGCGGCGCGCCGCTGAACGTGGCCGCCAGGAAGGCAGTGGCGCACGAAACGGCCGTCTCCACGCCGATGACCCGGGCCCCGAGCGCAAGCACGTTCATGTCGTCGTGCTCGACGCCCTGGCCGGCCGAGTAGTAGTCGTGGCAGAGCCCGGCCCGGATGCCGGGCATCTTGGACGCGGCGATCGAGGCTCCGACCCCGCTGCCGCAGACCAGGATGCCACGATCGGCCTTGCCGGCCAGGATCGCCCCGGCGAGGGCGCGGCTGTAGTCCGGGTAGTCGTCGTCGGGGTTGCTGCCGTCGCCGCCCAGATCGATCAGCGTGTGGCCCAGCGGCGCCAGCCTGGTCAGAAGCTCGCTCTTGAGCTCGGCCCCGGCATGGTCGGCTGCGAGTGCGATGCGCATCGGTCTCCTCTTTAGTGCGTGCCCGAGCCGGCGTCGGTCGCGACGACGCGACCGTGCAGCCCTTCGCGGACGACCTCTCGGCCGAGCTCGATGACCCGATCCGCGGTGATGCCGAATGCCTCGAAGATCTGCTCCGCCGGAGCCGAGGCGCCGAAGCGGTCGATGCCCACGATCACGCCCTCGTCGCCAGCGTAGCGTTCCCACCCGAATGGGCTTTCCGCCTCGATCGTGACACGCTTGCGGCTGGCGCGCGGCAGGACGGCCTCTCGATACGCCGCGTCCTGCGCCTCGAAACGCTCCCAGCACGGGAGGCTCACGACGCGGCTCCGAATGCCTTCCTTCTCCAGCGCCTCGGCGGCGGCCATGGCCAGCTGCAGCTCCGAGCCGGTGCCGATCAGGATCAGGTCCGGTCTGGCCCTGTCGCCGGAAGCGTCGCGCAGGACGTAGCCACCCTTCGCCACTCCCTGGCGCGCCTTCTCGGCTGTGCCGGCGAGGATCGGCAGCTTCTGGCGGGTCAGCACCAGTGCGGTCGGGCCCTCGCATACGGCGATGGCGCAGGCCCAGGCCGCGGCCGTCTCGTTGGCGTCGCCGGGGCGCATGACGGTCAGGTTGGGTATGGCGCGCAGGGCAGCCACGTGCTCGATCGGCTGGTGCGTGGGCCCGTCCTCACCCACACCTATCGAGTCGTGTGTCCAGACGTAGACCAGGCGCAGCTTCTGAAGAGCGGCCAGCCGAACCGAGCCACGCATGTAGTCGCTGAACGTGAGGAAGGTGGCCGCGTACGGGATGAAGGCGCCGTACAGGGCGATGCCATTGACGATGCCGCCCATGGCGTGCTCGCGGACGCCGAACCTGATGTTGCGTCCGCCCGGCAGATCCGGCTCCAGGATGCCGGCCCCCTCGACGTCGGTCAGGTTGGACTCGGACAGGTCGGCCGCGCCGCCGAACAGCTCCGGCAGCGGCCCGGCCAGGGCGTTGATCGCCTCCTGGCTGGCCTTGCGCGTCGCCGGCCCGTCGCCGACGGGGTAGCTCTTCAGGCTCTTGTCCCAGCCGTCGGGGAGCTTGCAGGCCAGCCGCCGCCGTAGCTCGGCGGCCTCGGCCGGGTAGTCGCGAGCATAGCGCGACAGAGCCTCGTTCCACTCGGCGACGAGCTTCTGGCCCGCGGGCACGGCCCGGCGGTAGAGCGCGAGCGCCTCCTCGGGAACGAAGAAGTGCTTGTCCGGATCCCAGCCGTAGAACTGCTTGGCGCCGCGGACTTCCTCCTCACCGAGCGGAGAGCCGTGCGCCTTCTGGGAGTCGTGCTTGGTCGGCGCGCCGTAGCCGATGTGCGTCCGCACCGCGATCAGGCTGGGCCGCTCGTCGCCCCGCGCCGCCTCGATCGCGGCCCCGATCGCGGCCACGTCGTTGCCGTCCTCGACCCGGGCCGTATGCCAGCCGTACGAGTCGAAGCGCTCCAGGGTCCGATCGGAGAAGGCGAGGGCCGTCGGCCCGTCGAGCTGGATGTGGTTGTCGTCGTAGAGGTAGACAAGCCGGCCCAGCTTCAGATGCCCCGCCAGAGAGGCGGCCTCGGCGGAGATGCCCTCCTGGAGGTCGCCGTCGGAGCAGATGGCGTACACGTAGTGGTCGATCAGGTTGTGGCCGGGCCGGTTGAACTCGGTCGCGAGACGGCGCTCCGCGATGGCCATGCCGACGCCGTTGGCGAAGCCCTGGCCGAGCGGCCCGGTCGTGGCCTCGACGCCCCTGGTGTGCCCATGCTCAGGGTGGCCGGGCGTCTTGGAGCCCCACTGGCGGAACGATTCGAGATCCTCGAGCGTGAGCCCGTAGCCGGTCAGATATAGCAGCGAGTACAGCAGCATGCTGGCGTGGCCGGCCGAGAGCAGGAAGCGGTCGCGGTTAGGCCAGGTCGGCTCGCTCGGGGCGTGGCGCAGGAATCGCGTCCACAGCGTGTAGGCCATCGGCGCCATCCCCATCGGCGCGCCCGGATGGCCCGAATTGGCCTTCTGGACGGCGTCTATGGAAAGCGTCCGGATGGTGTCGATCGCAAGCTGGTCCAGCGCACCGGCCGTTTCGGTCATTCGAGCTCCGCTCCCGATCTCTAGTACTTGCCGACCCGGGCCGGCTCGGTGCCCTTCGAGGTGGGCGCGACCGTCGATCCGCCGCTGATCGTCCGCTCCGGGCCCGTTGACGGTGCCATTCTACCGACCCGAGGCCCAGGAACCACGCGCGAGGATCGCCCGCCACCGGATGGTGAGTCGACTGCCACCGCATGGCAGGTGAGGCCGACTTCGAGTCGAACCTTGTTGCTCCTGCCGAAGAGGCTGGTACACTCGGGATACCGGCGCTGCCGCGACGGGGAGGTCGGGCATTGTCGATCGTTGCAGGTTACCGGCAACTTCGAAACGCGGTCCCGCAAACGCGAGGAAGCAGATGCGAATCTACGATGGCAGTCCTCGCCAGAACTACGAGGAAGTGCTGCGCTCGATCGGCGCCTTCCTCGATCAGCGAGGGATGAAGGAAGTCCTCCTCGTGGAGGCGCCCGACGGTTTCGTGGTCCAGGGAATGGTGGTGGAGACGACCACCACCGGCGTGTGGTCCGAGCACCTGGGCCAGCAGGCCAAGGAGACCTTCACGTTCCTGGACGACGACATCGCTCGATTCATGGAAGAGGGCCACGCCAGGCGCGACAACCAGCAGCGGGCGGTCACCTGGGGGCAGGCGGGCTACTATGAGCAGGCGTTCCGCGTGGTCGGGCGATACGTCGACGAGCAGAAGCCGCGCGACATCTTCTTCTTCGAGCAGGACGGCGCCTTCGTGCTTCGACTGCTGATGTGGACGCAGACCGGCAGCCGGCACGTGATCGCGGAATTCACACGCGAAGAGGTCGAGTCTCTCATCGCCTCGGCTCCGGAATCCAGAGGTGAGAAAGCGGCCAAGCCCCAACCCGGGGCTTGAGCCGGCAGAGCGGTCGATACGAAGCGGCCATGTGAGGTAAGCCCATGAAGATCCTGAAGATTCTGATGGTGCTCGTGCTGGTCACGCTCGCCGCGCTCGTGGTCATCCCGCTCATCGTCCTGGCGGGACTGTTCGTCTGGCTCAAGCTCACCGAAGAGGGCGACGAGGAGTCGCTCGAGCTGGACCAGGAGAACGGCTGACATCTGTCACCTACGATCCGCGACGGTCGCCCGGGCCGAAGGCCCGGGCGATTGCGTTTCCACACATCGAGCGCGGCGGCTCGGCTCGATCCGACATCGAACCCGATGATCCGCCGTGGAGCTTCCACGGCCGCGACTGACGGCCGCGGAGAGCAAAGGGCCGGCGATGCAGGCGGCGCTGAGCCCAGCGCGAGAGTCCGCTTCGGCGCCGAGGTGGCGACTCTGCTGGTCATGTTGACATGGGCCGCCAACGTGGTCGCGGTCAAGGCCGCCATCGCCGACGTTCCGCCGATCGTGTTCGCCTTCGTTCGTTTCACGGCGGCCTTCCTGGTGCTGCTGGCTTTCCTGCGGTGGCGCGAGGGCAGCGTCTCGCTTCCCCGCCGCGACGTGCTCCCGATCGCCCTCCTCGGCCTGGCCGGGTTCGGCCTGTACCAGGATCTGTGGGCTTCGGCGCTGGGCCAGACAACCGCCGCCAACTCGGCCCTGCTGACGGCGGCGACACCGGTCTCGACGATGCTGATCGCTGCCGCCATCGGGTCCGACACTCTCTCCCCGGCGAAGGCGATCGGCGCCGGCATCTCCTTCTGCGGGGCGGTGGGCATCGTCGCGGCAACCCACGGCTTCGGGCTCACGGGAGCCTCCGCGGGGGACCTGATGACTCTGGCGGCGACCGTCCTGTGGGCCTGTTACGTTGCCTTCGGCGCTCCGGTGCTGCGGCGCCATTCCCCGCTGCGGACGGCGACGTGGGCGATCGGCTTCGGCTGTCTGGGCATGCTGCCACTGGCCCTGATCGAGCTTCCGCAACTCGTCCCGGCGCACGTCGGTCTCGGAACTCTGGGCCTGCTCGCGTACTGCGCCCTGCTCCCGGCCGCGGCGGCGAATGTCGTCGTCTTCGCCGCCATCAAGGTCCTCGGGCCGACTCGGGTGATGCTCTTCCAGTTCCTCGTCCCGGCCTTCGCAGTGGCCATGGCGGCGTTCTTCCTGGGCGAGGCGATCGTCGTGGGTCAGGTGCTGGGCGGCCTGGTAATCGTGCTTGGCATCCTGGTCGCCCGCTCCCGCCGCCTCGCCCGCGCGGTGGGGTAGGAATCGGCCATGCCACGCGATGAGCTCGAAGCGGCCCATGGCGCCTTGGGCCCCGCGCCGGCTCTCGTCGCCGGGCCGGCCGCAGCCCCGCCGCTGCACGCCGGGCAACCGCCGCTGGCGATCCTGGCCGACTACGACGGCACGATCGCCCTGACGGATGTCGCCGACGTCATCCTGTACGAGTTCCTCGGCGAGAGGCTGGCGCATGACAACGCGGCATACTCGAACGGCGAGGTGGGGTCGCGGTCGCTCTTCATCAGCCAGATCGAGGACCTGCCCGGCGATCCCGCGCCGCTGCTGACGCTGGCCGAGGCTCAGCCCCTGGATTCGACTTTCGGGCCCTTCGTGAGGCGGGCGTTGGAGCTTCAGATCCCGGTCGAGGTGGTGAGCGACGGCCTCGGCTTCTACATCGACCCGGCGCTGCGGCGGCTCGATGTTCCGCCTGTCCCGATCATCAGCAACGAGACCAGCTTCGACGGCACGCGCGCGACGATGGCTTTTCCCTACGGCCACCCCGACTGCCTGGTCTGCGGAACGTGCAAGCGCCAGCGCGTGCTGGCTCACCAGGCCGCCGGCCGGAACGTGGCTTTCATCGGGGACGGCGACACCGATCGATACGCGGCCGCCTACGCGGACATTGTCTTCGCCAAGGGCCGCCTGGTCCGGCTCTGTCGCTCGGAGGGTTGGCCGTTCACGCCGTGGGACGACTTCGGTGAGATCTCGGCGTGGCTCGAAGCCACCGTCGCCGCGTGGCGGTCGAACCCAGCGAGCCTGCCGGGCCACGTCGTCCGGCCGTTCATTTGCGGCCCGGAGCGCTGGGGCCCCGGCCGGACTGATCCACCAGCCGCAACCGAGCGATGACGCCGACACACGCCGGAGCGATGGACTGCCGCCGGCACCGCCCGCGCCTTGACAGGCGGAGGTCGGCGTCCTAGCATCAACAAGCCTTTATATAAAGGCGCGTTGTTTTGAGACGCATCACCGCTGTCCAGCGCACCTGGCAGGTCCGTCCGCAGCTTCGCAAAGAGGAGCAAAGAGCACAGTGAGCGACAAGACCAGCAGCGACGCCGCGAACGCCCCGGCGCCGGCCCACACCCCCGAGAAGAGCAAGAAGATCCGCGTCGCCATCGTCGGCGTGGGCAACTGCGCGAGCAGCCTCATCCAGGGCCGCTACTACTACGAGAACGCCGCGGAGACCGACTTCGTCCCGGGTCTCATGCACGTCAACCTGGGCGGTTACCACGTCCGAGACATCGAGTTCGTGGCCGCCTTCGACATCGACAAGAACAAGGTCGGCAAGGACCTGTCCGAAGCGATCTACCAGAAGCCGAACAACACCTTCGTCTTCCAGAAGGTGCCGCACCTCGGCGTCAAGGTCGAGCGCGGCATGACCCACGACGGCCTGGGCAAGTATCTGAGCCAGATCATCGAGAAGGCGCCCGGTCCGACGGCCGATGTGGCCGGGATCCTCCGCGAGCGCAAAGTCGACGTCATGATCAACTACCTGCCGGTCGGCTCCGAGGAAGCGACCAAGTGGTATGTCGAGCAGGCGCTCGCCGCCGGCGTCGGCGTGGTGAACTGCATTCCGGTCTTCATCGCCCGCGAGCCGTACTGGCAGCGCCGCTTCGCCGAGAAGGGCCTGCCGATCATCGGCGACGACATCAAGAGCCAGGTCGGCGCGACGATCACCCACCGCGTCCTCACCCGCCTCTTCATGGACCGCGGCGTTCGCGTCGACCGCACGTACCAGCTGAACTTCGGCGGCAACACGGACTTCCTCAACATGCTCGAGCGTGAGCGACTGGAGTCGAAGAAGATCTCAAAGACGAACGCGGTCACCTCGATGCTCGACTACGACATCGACCCCGACAACATCCACGTCGGCCCGTCGGACCACGTGCCGTGGCTGCTGGACCGCAAGTACTGCTACATCGTCATGGAGGGCACGACGTTCGGCGACGTGCCGCTCAAGTGCGAGATGAAGCTCGAGGTCTGGGACAGCCCGAACAGCGCAGGCGTCGTCATCGATGCCCTTCGTTGCCTCAAGCTCGGCCTGGATCGCGGCCTCAAGGGCGCCCTGGTCGCCCCCTCGGCCTACTTCAAGAAGAGCCCGCCCATCCAGCTCCACGACGACATCGCCTTCAACCGGGTCGAGGCCTTCATCCGCGGCGAGGACAACCAGGCCCTCGTCGGCACCGAGACCCTGCCCAAGAAGTTCACCCGGCCGGCGCCGCTCCGCGGCGGCGCGCCGATCGTGACCAAGTGACGAAGTAGAGACTAACCGCCGGCTCCCCGGGCGCCGTGTGCGACCCGGGGAGCCGGCGGGGGCGCGTCCTGGCCGGGCAATCGCTCCTGGCCGGGCAACGTCCCGTGGCGATTTCGGCGCCGTAACCCCCCAGCCGACTGGCCGTGGTTACGGCGCCTCTCTGTGAGTGGCGCTAGAAGTCAGCGGGCGGAGATGGCCGCGGCCTTCTCGTGGATACGCGCCAGCAGGGACGCCCACGCCGTCGCGAAGGCCTCGACGCCCTGCTCCTGGAGCAGAGTCCCGAGCCTGGAGATGTCCATTCCCGCCGCCTCGAACCGCGCGAGAAGCGCATCGTTCTGGCGAGTGGAGCCGGAGGCGAGAGTCTCGGAGACGGTGCCGTGGTCGGCGAACGCGAGCAGCGTCGCCTCCGGCATCGTGTCGACCGTGAGCGGGGCGGCGAGCGCCTCGACGTAGAGGACATCAGACGCGTTCGGATCCTTCGTGCCGGTGCTCGCCCAGAGGAGCCGCTGCGGTCGGGCTCCCTCGTTGAGGAGCCGCTGCCAGCGGTCGCTCTCGACGAGCGCGCGGTAGGCGGCGTAGGTCTTGCGTGCCGTCGCGATGCCGAGCTTGAGGTGGAGATCGGCCGGCAGGTTCCCGGCTGCCGGGCCGTCCCAACGGCTGACGAAGACGGAGGCGACCGAGGCGACGTAGGGATAGAGCCCGGCGTCGACGCGGCGCTCGATCGCCCTCGTGTAGGCCTCCGCGGCCGCGAGGTACTGCTCGGTCGAGAAGAGCAGCGTCACGTTCACCGGGACACCGGCGAAGACCGTTGCTTCGATGGCCTCGAGGCCGGCGGTCGTGCCGGGGATCTTGATCAGCAGGTTCGGGCGGCCGCCCAGAGCGTGCAGACGCTTCGCCTCGCTGGCCGTGGTCGCGGCATCGTTGGCGAGGAGCGGCGACACCTCAAGCGAGACGAACCCGTCGACGCCGCCGGTCCGCTGATGAATGGGCCGGAACAGGTCGGCCGCACGGCGCAGGTCGTCGAGCGCCAGCTCGAAGAAGATGCTCTCGCCGTCGGAGCCTGCCGCCGCGAGCCGCTCGATCGGCTCGTCGTAGGCCGCGGAGCCGCCGATCGCCTTGTCGTAGATCGACGGGTTCGACGTCAGGCCGGTCACGGACAGGTCCGTGATGTAGCGCTCGAGCGTCCCGCTCGTCAGCAGGTCGCGGGTGATGTTGTCGAGCCAGACGCTCTGCCCGATGCCACCGAGCTTTGCGGTCCGGTTCATGGTTCCTCCAGTCTGCGGCTGGCTCTCAGCCGTTCAGTACGTCGCCGCGGAATGCGTCGGCATCCTGGAGCCTGCGGCGCAGCGCGTTCAGGAACCGGGCGGCAAGCTCGCCGTCGACGAGCCGATGGTCGGCCGTCAGGGTCAGCTTCATTATCTGCCGGATGCCGATTCCATCGCCGACCGCGATGGGCGTTGGAACGACACTTGAAACAGCGAGGATCGCCGACTCGCCCGGGTTGATGATCGCGCAGAACTCGTCGACGCCGAACATCCCCAGGTTCGAGATCGTGAACGTGCTGCCGGTCATGTCGTCCGGCGTCAGCGCCCCGTTTCGAGCCGCTTCGGCGAGTGCCGCGGCTCGCGCGTGCAAATCGTCGAGTGAACGTCGATCGGCGTCGCGGATCACCGGCACGACAAGGCCATCGGGCAGCGCCACTGCCAGGCCGACGTGAACGCGGCGGCGGGGCCAGACCGAGACCCCGTCGGTGCGCGAGTTGACGTCCGGGAACTCTGCCAGCGTCTGCGCCACGGCCGAGACGATGAAGTCGGTGATGGTGAGCGCGGTGCCGGCGGCCTTGAACTCCGTTCGCAGGGCGAGGACACGCGTCATGTCCACGGCCACGGTGACCGTGAACTGCGGGACGGTGGTCGCGCTGAGCGTGAGTCGCTCGGCGATGATGCGGCGCATCCGGCTCATCTGGTGCGGCGCCCCGTCTTCGGAGTCCCCGTCGTAGGTCGCCGGAGCCGAGGCCACGGCACGCGGTGCGGCCGCTGCGAGCGGGGCCGCGGCCGCCGGCGCCGCCGAGGCGGCCTCCAGGGCGGCGCGAACGTCTCGCTCGGTGATGCGGCCTTCCGGCCCGGTGCCCGCGATGGTGCGCGGGTCGATGCCGGAATCGGCGGCGAGCCGGCTGGCCCGCGGACTGATGCGAAGGCGGCTGTCGCCGGAGTGAGGCGGAACGGCCGCCGCCGCCACGGCAACGGCTGCCACTGCCGCCGCTGCCGGAAGTGGCGCGACCGGCGATTTCGCGACCGAGGCGGCAGCGACCGGCGCTGCCCCAACCGGCGCCGCGTCGGGTACGGCCTCCCCGGGCTCGCCCACGTATCCGCAGACCGCGTTCACCGGGACGGTCTGGCCCTCCTCGACGACGCGCTTCAGAAGCACGCCTTTCTCGAAGGCTTCCACGTCCATGTTCGACTTGTCGGTCTCGATCTCGAAGAGCACGTCGCCCTTCTCGACCTTGTCGCCCACGCGTTTGTGCCAGGCGACGAGGACGCACTCCTCGGTCATCTGGCCGGGCTTCGGCATGAGGATCGGATGAGCCATGGTGTCCCTCGCGGAGTCGGCGGGTGTCCCGGGTCTACAGTAGCGCGGCCACCGCCGCGTAGATATCGCCGGCGTTCGGCAGGAAGGCCTTTTCGAGACCCTCGGCCTGGGGTGAGATGCCGTTGGCGGCGCCGATCCGGCCGACCGGTGCGTCCAGGTAGTCGAAGGCTTCGAGCTGGATGCGGGCGACGATTTCGTTGACGAAGCTGCCGATGAGGACGGCCTGGCTTGCCACGACGCAGCGGCCGGTCTTCCGAACGGAGGCCAGGACGGTCTCCATGTCGAGCGGGACCAGGCTCCGCAGGTCGATGACCTCGGTCTCGACGCCCTGCTCGGCCTTCAGGCGCTCCGCCGCCGTCAGCGCGTCGACGACGGCCGGGCCCCAGGCGACGATTGTGGCGTCGGTGCCCTGGCGGACGACCCGGGCGACGCCGAGAGGCTCCAGATAGTCGCCCTCGGGCACGACGCCCTTGGTGCTATACAGGCCCTGGCTCTCGACGAAGAGGACCGGGTTGTTCGACCGGATCGCCGACTTCAGCAGCCCTTTGGCGTCGGCCGGCGTCGCCGGGTAGACGACGTACAGGCCGGGGATATGGGTGAAGACACTCTCCAGGGACTGCGAGTGCTGCCCGCCGTAGCCCTTGCCGGCGCCGACGGAGGCGCGGATGACGAGCGGGACCTCGGTCTGAGCACCCGACATGTAGTGCCACTTGCCGGCCTGGTTCGCGATCTGGTCCGAAGCCATGAGCGCGAAGTCCATGTACATGAGCTCGACGACGGGCCGCAGCCCGACCATCGACGCTCCGACCGCCGTGCCACAGATGCAGGCCTCGGAGATCGGCGTGTTGAAGATCCGCTCGCGACCGAACGCCTCGAGCAGGTCCTTGGTGAGCTTGAAGGCCCCGCCGTAGTCGGCCACGTCCTCGCCGTAGACCACGACGCGGCGGTCGCGCAGCATCTCCTCGACGAGCGCCTCGCGGAGCGCGTCCTTGTACGTGGTCACGCCGTTGGCGCGCTTGGCGACCGGTGGCGCGGCATACGTGACGACGGCGCCCTCCGAGTCGGGGACGATGTCTGCGGCGGTGTCGGTGTAGAGGTACTTGAGCACGTCGGCCGGGGCCGGGTCCGTCGCCTTGGAGGCCCGGATGGCGGCGCGGGCGTTGCGCTCGTGCGCCCGTGATTCGATCGCGGCGAGCGCGGCCGAATCGGCGACGCCGGCCGCGATCAGCTGGCCCTTGAGCCGCTTGATCGGGTCGACGGCCCGCCAGGCCGCCTCCTCTTCCCGCGTCCGATACTCGTTGCGGGGGTCGGAGAGGGAGTGGCCGTAGTAGCGGTACGTGCTCGCCTCGATGAGGACCGGGCCGCGCCCCTCGCGGCAGATCACCGCGGCCCGCTCGATCGCGTCGCGGACGGCCAGTACGTCCATTCCGTTCACGGTCTCGGCGTGCATGTTGTTCTGGGCGAAGCCGGCCGCTCGCCGGGAGAGGTGGTCGACGCCCATCACTTCCTCGTCGGTCCGATGGGTCATCCCGTAGTGGTTGTTGACGATCAGGTAGATGACCGGCAGGCCGGCTGCGCGCGCTCCGGCCAGGTGGTTGGTCCACTGGTCCTGGGCGGCCCAGTTGAGCGACTCGAGCACAACGCCATTGGCGTACGCGCCGTCTCCAGCGAAGCAGCAGACGACCTTGTCGGAGCCACGGTAGCGGAGCGCCATCGCCGCACCCGTCGCGATCGGCACGCTGCCGCCGACGATTGCGTTGGCCCCGAGATGCCCGGTCGAGAAGTCGCCGATGTGCATGCCGCCGCCGCGCCCCCGGCAGTAGCCCTCTTCCTTGCCGAAGAGTTCGGCGATGGTCTTGTAGACGTGCTCCTCGAGCGCATCGGCCATGAGACCTTCGCGGGTCGATGCCTTAGACCAGGGCGCGCGGGCCCGCAGGGCATCCTTCGACATCGCCCGGACCGCGGCGAAGCCCTTGGCGATGGCGTCGCCGTGGCCGCGATGCGAGCTGGTGATGTGGTCGTCGGGGCGAAGGGCGCCGCAGGCGCCGACGGACGTTGCCTCCTGGCCGATCGAGACATGCGTGGGGCCGCGGTAGTCGTAGCTCGTCAGCGGGTCGTAGCCGCCCGAGCGGAGGCGGACGATCATCTCCTCCAGCTCTCGGATGGCCAGCATGTCATCGAGCAGGTCGAGCGCCGCCGAAGCGGTCACTCGTCCAGCCGCGATCTCGGAGCCGGCGTCGCCGGCGAAGTCAAAGCCGCGGATCGAGCCCAGGGACTCCTCGAACGGCGCCAGATCGGGTCGAGAGTCGCTCCTGTAGGCCGGCTCCGTGACCATGCTCTTCACCTCTGGTTCTGTCTTGGCTGTCGTAGTCTTCATCGGTCTGGCCGTCGTCCTCTTCATGCGGCGAGGAGCAGCCGGGCCGCTTCCTCATCTGTGATCAATCGATGGATGAGCCCGCTCCTGAGAGCCGCCAGGATTGCGGGCGCTTTGGCGGCGCCGCCGGCAATCGCCGTGACATCCGGGACGGCTCTCAGTTGCGCAGGGCTGATGGCGATGAAACGGCCGGGCAATCCGGCGGCTCTTATCTCGGCGCCGGCCGCGTCGAGGACGGTCGAGCAGATGTCGGCCACTGCACCGGCCGCGTCCAGCTCGGTGGCGAGCTCCTCGGGCAACGCCGCCCGAACCGTCGATCCGCTCGCCGTCCACGCCCCGATACCAACGACCGCCTTCGTGAGGCGATCGAACATGGCGATGGTCTTGTGGACGTGCGGATCGCTCCGGAGAGCGGCGGCCATCTCCGGACTGTCGACCAGCAACGGCACGTAGAGCGGATACACCGGGCCGCCGGCGCAGTCGGCCACACGTCGGACGAGCTCCATGGAATTCACGTCGAGCTCAAGAGTGGGAACGCTGCCCACGATCTGGACGACCGTGCAGGCGGGCAACTTGGACAGGTGCCCGACCATCGAGTGGAGGGTCCGCCCCCAGGAGATCCCGAGGACGTCGGCGGCCTCGAGCGTCTGCGTCAGCAGCTCCGCGCACGTCCGGCCGAGTTGCTCTCTCTTAAACTCCTCGGGCCCGTCGATCGGCCGCACGACCAGGGCATCGATCAGGCCATGCCGCGCCGCGAGCTCGCCGGAGAGCTCCAGATCGATCTCGGGCGGTGCTCCGATCTCGATCCGGACGATCCCATCGCGGCGTGCGGCGTCCAGCAGGCGGGCGACCTTGAAGCGGGATATGCCAAGCTCCTGGGCGATCTCGCTCTTGCTCGCGCCATCGAGGAAGTAGCGGCGCGCAACGAGCACGGTCGTGACCACCTGGAGGCGCGCGGTATGTCCCTCGGATCGGGCCAGCGGGTTCATCTGCTCCTCGTTCTTTGGCGCCCGGCCGCACCGAGAGGTCCCGAGACCGCTCGACAGGCGGGGCGAAGGTCATCCTAGCATTCTCACATCTGAGCGGCAACCGCTCATCCGAGTGCCTCAGGGCGCGGGCGATTCATCCGAGCGCCTCAGGGCGCGGGCGATTCATCCGAGCGCCTCAGGGCGCGGGCGATCGGGCCGGCCAGAAGGCAACGCCCGGCGTGCGAGCCAGCTGGCCGAGACGCGTCGGCTTTCGGCTGCGGAATGACTGGCTCTCGAAACAACTGGCTTGATAGCCGACCCTCGGGCACGTAACATGTGACCCAGCGGCAACCAATCGTAAAGAGCCGAAAGCAAATGGAACTAGCCGAAAGAAGGCACGCCGAGACGCCGCGCAGGCCGGCCTTTGCGGTCGGCGCTTGAAGACGGCGAGCACGCCAGGCAGGATCGGGTCGAAGGGAACCATGGACGACAGCCATCGCCTGAGTGGCGACTCGAAAGCTGGATCGAGACGACCGATCGTCAATACGCACGTCCACTTGCCGCCGAATTTCTCCGCCTTCGATACTGCCGAGCAAGCGGTCAGGCTTGCCGCTGCGGGCGGGGTTGCGGCCTTCGGAACCTCCAACTACTACGACTTCGGCGTCTATCGGCCCTTCGCGGCAGCGGCGGCCGAAGCGGGCGTCGTGCCGCTCTTCGGTGTGGAGATCATCACCCTTGTAAGCGACCTGCCGGGCGGCGGCTCGCTCATCAACGACCCGACGAATCTCAACCGGATGTACCTGTGCGGCAAGGCGCTGTCCCGGCTCGACCCGCCGACCCCTTCCGCGACTCGTCGAATGGCAGCGGTGCGTGCGGCCAGCGACGACCGTATGCGACAGATGACGGCGCTCGGCGCGGCTCGTTTTGCCCAGGCCGGGCTGGACGGCGGCGTGACGGATAAGCAGATCGCGGCATCGGTAGCGCAGCGATGCGGTGTCCCGATCGAGTGGGTGTCGCTGCAGGAGCGTCACCTGGCGCAGGCGTTCCAGGAATTGCTCTTTCGGGAGGTCGTCCCGGAAGATCGGGCTGCCGTGCTCGACCGGCTGTTCGAGACACCGACGAACGTCGACACGTCCGATGCCGTCGCGGTCCAGGAAGCGATCCGCTCGAACCTTATGAAGGCCGGCAAGCCGGCGTTCGTTCCCGAGGCGGCCGTCTCGTTCCAGGATGCGTACCGGCTCATCCTCGAGCTGGGCGGCATCCCCTGCTACCCGATCCTCGCCGACGGCGCGTCGCCGATCTGCGCCTTCGAGTACCCGCCCGAGGCGCTGGCGGAGCGGCTGCTGGGTCGCGGCATCTACTGCGCCGAGCTGATCCCCGTGCGCAACCGGCCCGAGGTCGTTGATCGCTACGTGACCGTGCTCCGCGGCGCCGGTATCGTCATCATGGCGGGCACGGAACACAACACGCAACGAATGATCCCCGTCGAGCCGACGGCATTGGGCGGCGAACCTCTGTCGGACCTGTCACGGGAGGCCTTCTGGGAGGGTGCTTGCGTCGTGGCGGCCCATCAGGATCTGCGTGCGTCCGGCCGTCCGGGCTACATTGACGGTGATGGACGGCTGACCGCCGGGTTCGCCGACGATGAAGCGCGCATCCGATCGTTCCGCCAGGTCGGCGCCGATCTCATCACCACCCGATCTGCTGCGAGGGCCCAATCTTGAACACCCAGTCCGCGCCGGAGGGGCGGTCCATCCTGGACGGCCTTCTGAACGACATGGTCGCGCTTTCTCACCGGTTCGGCGATGACCCGGAATACACGCGCGGCGGCGGCGGAAACATCTCGGTCAAGGCCGACGGGGTCCTGTACATCAAGCCGAGTGGGACGTCGCTCGCGACGCTCACGGCGCAATCCGTCATCGCCCTCGACATGCGGCCGCTGCTGGAACTTCTCGACGCGTCGCCGGAGCGCCCGGTTGCCCCAGGCACGGACCTGGTCATGCAGGTCGCCATCGATGCCCGCGTCGGCGCGCGGGACGATCGGCGCCCGTCCGTCGAGTCGCTGTTCCACGCTCTCCTGCCGGAGCGGTTCGTCCTCCACACTCATCCGACGATCGTCAATGCCGTGACCTGCGCGACGCAAGGAGCGGAGATTGCCCAACGGCTCTTCGGGTCGAGCGCCATGTGGGTCCCGTACACGGATCCGGGACTCCCCCTCGCTCGCGCGATCCGCGACGCAAGGAAGAGCTACGAAGAGCGCACCCGGACAGCCGCGCCGCGCACGATCCTTCTCCAGAACCACGGCCTCATCGTCGCCGCCGAGACGACCGCCGAAATCGACGAAGCCTCCGCCCGGCTTGTCGCGGCGATNNCCGGGCGGCGTTGGGCGCGGTCGCTCCTGCGCTGCGGGCGCTCCTCGCAACGGGCGATCGACTCAAGGTCATCAAGTTCGACGACTCACCGCTCTCGGTCTCGATGGCGGGCTCGGCGCTGGGGAGGGAATTCGCGCTCGGCGGCCCGCTGACGCCCGATCAGATCGTGTACACGGGCTCGTTCCCCCTCCTCCTGGAGACGCCCACCAGTGCGGCGCCGGACCTTCTCGTCGACACGCTGACGACGGCGATCGCCGCGCGGGCGGCAACGGAAGCCGGGGCGCCGGCCGTCGTCCTTGTGCCCGGGCTGGGGCTGTTCGCGGCCGGCGACTCGGCCGCCCAGGCCGACATGGTGCAACAGGTCTACCTCGACGCCGTCGGCGTGTCCGTCGATGCCCACCGCCTCGGCGGCGTCCGCCCTCTGGCGGACGCTCAGCGTCAGTTCATCGAGCGCTGGGAGGCCGAGGAGTATCGCCGGCGGGTTGCCGTCGGTCGGTCGGCCTCGGGCCGAGCCAAAGGGCTGGTCGTGGTGGTGACTGGCGCCGCCCAGGGCTTCGGGCATGCGATCGCCGCCGACCTGGTCGCCCAGGGCGGCCACGTGGTGCTGGCCGATCTCAATGTCGAGCTGGCGAAGCGCCAGGCGGAGGCCCTGGCGTCCGAGTTCGGGTCCGGGCGAGCCGTCGGCGTCGCGCTCGACGTCACCGACGATGCGTCGGTTGCGGCCTGCTTCGACGAGGTCGTGCGCCGCTTCGGCGGGCTCGATCTCCTCGTCTCGAACGCCGGCATCCTCCGGGCCGGCAGCGTTACGACCCAGCCCGTCGCGGAGTTCGATGCCGTGACCCGCGTCAACTACCGGGGCTACTTCCTGTGCGTTCGACACGTCGCGCCGATCATGGCCCGCCAGCGTCGGGCGCGGTCCGGCTACTGGGGCGACATCGTCGAGATCAACTCGAAGTCGGGGCTGGCCGGCTCGAGCCGCAACAGCGCCTATTCCGGCAGCAAGTTCGGCGGGGTTGGCCTCACGCAGTCGTTCGCGCTCGAGCTCGTCGGCGACGGCATCAAGGTCAACGCGATCTGCCCCGGCAACTTCCTCGAGGGGCCGCTCTGGGCCGATCCCGACAACGGCCTCTTCGTGCAATACCTGCGTGAGGGCAAGGTGCCCGGCGCGAAGAGCATCGAGGACGTGCGCCGGTTCTACGAGGCCAAGGTGCCGATGGGGCGGGGCTGCACGCCAGCCGACGTGCTCGAGGCCCTCTACTATGTCGTCGCCCAGCGGTACGAAACGGGCCAGGCCATCCCGGTCACCGGCGGCCAGGTGATGCTGAAATAGCGAGGAGCCAGAGAGTGACCGGAGGGGAGCCGAACGCGCGGCCCATTCCCGCCACCCAGCACGCGATCCAGATAGTCGACGCCGGACGGACGGTCCACAACCGCGAGAAGGCGGTACCGCGGCCTGGACCGCACCAGATCCTCGTGCGGATGGAAGCGTGCGGGATCTGCTTCTCCGACACGAAGCTGCTGCATGCGTTCACGAGCCACCCCCGAAAGGGCCCGGTCCTCTCGGGAATCGACGCGGAAGTGCTGGCCGAGATCCCCTCGTATGCGCCGGGTCGGCTGTTCACGGTCCCCGGGCACGAGCCTGTTGGGCGCATCGTCGCCGTGGGAAACCAGGTGCGCCGCCATCGCGTCGGCGAACGGTGCCTTATCCAGACGGACTACCGGCACCTCCTGACGGCGGCCGCGAACGCCGCCTTCGGCTACAACTTCGAGGGCGGGCTGCAGGAATACGTCCTCCTGGATGAGCGGATGATTATCGAGCCCGGAACCGGAGAACGGTTCCTCATCCCGGTCGGCGAGGAGCCGAGCGCATCGGCCATTGCACTCGTGGAGCCGTGGGCATGCGTTGAGGCGTCCTACGTCTACCGCGAGCGCCGCGGCCTGCTTCCCGGCGGTCGCCTGCTCGTCGTTGCGGACGCGGGCCACGCAACAGATGGCATCGCCGCGCTGCTCGGTCAGGCTCGGCCGGCCCACCTGGCCGCGCTGATGGCGGAGGCCGCCGAGCTGCACGCACTCGAATCGACGGGCCTGGCAGTGGAGCGCCTCGCCGATCTGGCGGATGTCGAGCGCGAGGGGTTCGACGACATCGTGTACTTCGGGGCCGAAGCCGCCACGATCGAGGTGCTCCAGGACTGCCTGGCGTCTGGAGGCCTGATCAACATCGTGACCGGCGGGGTCTCGGTCGACCGCGACGTCGGATTGGACGTCGGCCGGGTGCACTACGACCTCACACGCTGGACCGGGACTGCCGGCGCGTCCGCGACCGCGGGCTACGAGGCCATCCCAGCGGACGGCGAACTACGCGCCGGGGATCGCATGGCCGTCATCGGGGCCGCCGGTCCCATGGGTTTGATGCACGTGGTTCGGTCGGCCTCGGCTGGCTGGAAGGGCCTCTCGATCGTGGCAGTCGACATCGACGACGCGCGCCTCGCCCACCTCGAGCGGGCGTCCGGGCCGATCGCCCGATCGCGCGGGGTCGAGTTGACGGTAGTCAACTCTCGAACCGCCGAGGTCGCGTCGGGCTTCAGCTACATCGCGCTGATGGTGCCGGCGCCGCCGCTTGTCGGCCAGGCGGTCGCCCTGGCCGGTTCGGGCTGCCGGATCAACATCTTCGCCGGGTTCGCCAACCGCACCCGGGTGGACGTCGACCTCAACCGCTACTTCCGGCAACGCTGCTACTTCCTGGGCACGAGCGGCTCACTTATCCCCGACATGAAGGCCGTGCTCCGCAAGGTGGAGAGTGGCGAGCTCGACACGAACATCTCGCTGGATGCCGTGGCCGGCTTCGAGGGAGTGGCCGACGCTCTCGCGGCCGTGGAGTCCCGAACCTCCGGGGGCAAGATCATGGTCTATCCGTCTCTGCCCGATCTGGGGCTGGTGCCCCTCTCCGAGATGGGCGAGCGATTCCCGACTGTCCAGGCCAGGCTCATCGACGGTCGCTGGACGAAGGCGGCCGAGCAGGAGCTGCTGCGGGTGGCGGGCCGGTCGGAGATGTCGTCGTGAAGTCGCTGCGGCTGTTCGGGCCAGGCGACCTCCGCCTCGTCGACGAGGCTCCGCCCGTTCCCGGTCCGGGCGACGAGCTGGTTCGCGTCGCCGCCGTGGGCATCTGCGGCTCCGATCTCCACTGGCTCGCCGAGGCCGGCATCGGAGACGCCTTGCTGTCGCGCCCGCTGGTCCTCGGTCACGAGGCGGGCGGCGTGGTCGAGTCGGGGCCGCGCCGCGGCCAGCGCGTCGCGATCGATCCGGCGATTGGGTGCGAGGAATGCGAGCAGTGTCTGGCCGGGCACGTCCATCTCTGTCTCAAGATTCGTTTCGCCGGTCACGGCGCCACGGACGGCGCTCTCCGTGAGCTCGTCGCCTGGCCGGGCAGGTGCCTGATCCCCGTGCCCGACAGCCTGAGCGACGCGGACGTGGCGATGCTCGAGCCGCTCGGGGTTGCTCTCCATGCCGTCAGGCTGGCGCAGATCCGGCCGGGCGAGCGGGTGGGCGTCTTCGGCTGCGGCCCGATCGGGCAATTCCTGATCCAGCTCGCTCGCGCCTCAGGCGCCACGACGATCGTTGCCACGGACGTGCTGCCGCATCGCGTCGCGGCCGCCCGCGAGGCCGGCGCAACCGTTGCGACTCTCGTGGCCGGCGGGTCGGAGCGCGGCGAGCTCCTGGCTGCGACCGGCGGGCACGGCGTCGACGTCGCCTTCGAGGCCGCCGGCGAGGACGACGCGGTGGAGACGTCGGTCGCGCTCGCCGCATCAGCCGGAACGGTGGTCATCGTCGGCATCCCGTCGCAGGACCACACGACTTTCACGGCGTCCACCGCTCGCCGGAAGGGTCTCACGATCAAGCTCTCGCGCCGCATGAACCGCGTCTACCCGGAGGCCATCCGCCTCGTGGAGGCGGGGTTCGTCGACGTTCGATCGGTCGTGACGGCCAGCCACTCGCTGAGCGAGTACCGGACCGCCTTCGACAGTGCCGCCGCCCGTGAGGGGTTGAAGGTCGTCGTCCGGCCCTAGGCGACCCTCCGCGCAGCCTCTTGGCGCTCACTCTCCGGATCGGGTTTGCGGTGAAGCCCTCGCATCCGTAGAATTGGAAAAACCCCCGGAGGAGCGCGAGCCGCATGGCGAAGTATGTCTTTGTGACCGGAGGGGTCACCTCCTCCCTGGGGAAGGGAATCACCGCCGCCAGCATCGGCCGCCTGCTCAAGGCTCGCGGCCTCGCCGTCTCCGTCCTCAAGCTGGACCCCTACATAAACGTCGACCCGGGGACGATGTCGCCCTACCAGCACGGCGAGGTCTTCGTCACCGACGATGGCGCCGAGACGGACCTGGACCTGGGCCACTATGAGCGGTTCATCGACGAGAATCTCTCCCAGCTCTCCAACGTCACCACCGGCCGCATCTACCAGGCCGTCATCGGCAAGGAGCGCCGCGGGGATTACCTGGGCGGGACGGTCCAGGTCATCCCCCACATCACCAACGAGATTAAGGAGCGGATCCAGCGCCTGGCCCGAGACGGCCGCGCGGACGTCGTCATCGTCGAGGTGGGCGGCACCGTCGGCGACATCGAGTCGTTGCCGTTCCTCGAGGCCATCCGCCAGATGCGCAAGGACGTCGGCCGGCGGAACGTCATCTACGTTCATGTGACGCTCCTGCCCGCCCTGGCCGCGACGGGCGAGCTCAAGACCAAGCCCACTCAGCACTCCGTCAAGGAGCTGCGTGGCATCGGCATCCAGCCCGACATCATCGTCCTGCGCTCGGACCACCCCGTGAGCCAGGAGATCCGCGACAAGATCGCTCTCTTCACGGACGTGGCCAGCGAAGCCGTCATTCCCGCCGAGACGGCCTCGACGATCTACGAGGTCCCGCTCCTGTTCGAAGAATCCGGCATGGGAGTGCTGCTTGTTCGCGAGCTGGGGCTCGAGCAGTCGGCCCAGGAGCCTGACCTCGAAGCCTGGCGCGCCCTCGTGGAGCTGATCAAGCGTCCCAAGCCCGTCCTCGAGATCGCCCTCGTCGGCAAGTACATCGAGCTACCGGACGCCTACCTGTCCGTAAGCGAGTCGCTAAAGCATGCGGCCTGGGCCCACGAGGTGGACGTAAAGGTTCGCTGGATCGATTCCGAGCTGCTCACGAAGGAGTCCGCCGACGAGATGCTTGCGGGGATCCGCGGCATCGTCGTCCCGGGTGGCTTCGGCCACCGCGGCATAGAGGGCAAGATTCTCGCGGCGAAGTACGCCCGCGAGCGCCGGCTGCCGTATCTCGGGCTGTGCCTGGGCCTGCAGTGCGCCGTCATCGAGTTTGCACGCGACGTGCTCGGCACCGAAGACGCCAACTCGACCGAATTCGACATGTTTACCGAGCACCCGGTCATCGACTTCATGCCCGACCAGCGGACGATGGAAGAGAAGGGCGGGACGATGCGCCTCGGCCTGTATCCCGCTCGCCTTACACCCGGCTCGAAGGCGCATGCGGTCTACGGCACCGAGCTCATCTACGAGCGTCACCGCCACCGCTTCGAGGTGAACAACCGCTACCGCCCGCTTCTCGAGGCCGCGGGAATGGTGCTTTCGGGCCAGTCGCCGGACGGCCGCCTGGTCGAGATCGTCGAGCTGGCCGACCACCCGTGGTTCGTCGCCAGCCAGTTCCACCCCGAGTTCCGCAGCCGCCCGGATCGACCGCACCCGCTTTTCGATGGCTTCATCGGCGCGGCCGTCGCGCTCTCCGAGGGACGCGAACCCGTGTTCCGTGCCCCCGCTCCCGAGGCGATGCCGAGCGCGGGCCTTCTGGGCAAGGTCCCCGCCGAGTCCTGATCGTCCCGGCCGTCCGGGTGAACTTTTCGGCCCGGTCGTACGTCGTTATGGGTGAAGGACGGCACATGACACGCGGAGCGCATGAGGTCGACCGGCCCGGGGGCGCGAGAGCCGGTTGAGGCGGCGACCTCACCGCCGCTCGCTCGTAACTCGACTGGGCCCGCGCGCGTCGCCCCGATGAGCGGCTCGCCCTGAGCGGTCCTCCGGCTCGGCCTGGCTCCTCCGACCGGTGATACGATTCCCGGTGCGTCGACCTCACGTGAGAGCTCCGCGACGGCCGGGATCCCGCAGGTCCGCCGACTCGATTTTGGGAGCTGCTCGATGACCTCGGCCGGTGCCTCCGGGACAGTAGCCGTCGGCGCTCACGGCCGCCTGGATGCCGTTCCGCCCGAGCTGCTCATCCTGATCGGATCCCTGTCGGTCCAGTGCGGCGGCGGGCTGGCCACGGTCCTGGTTCGCGATTACGGGCCGCTGCCGGCCGTCTCGATGCGGATCGTCTTCGGCACGATCTTGCTTCTGGCGCTTCGGCCGGCCCGCATCCGAGGTGCCTCCCGGCCGGCGCTGCTCAGCTGTGTTGGACTCGGGCTCGTCCTGGCGGCGATGAACTCGTGCTTCTTCGTGGCCCTGTCCAGGATTCCCATCGGTGTGGCGGTCACGATCGAGTTCTGGGGTCCTCTGGCGGTTGCCGTCGTCGGCTCGCGGCGGGCCCTCGACCTGGTCTGGGTGGCCCTGGCCGCGGCCGGCATATACGTCCTGGCAGGCGGCCGGCTCGAGTCCCACGACCTGGTCGGCGTGGTCGCGGCGGCCGCGTCCGGGCTGTGCTGGGCGATCTACATCGGCGTCGCCGGGCGGGTGGCCCGCTATTGGCCGGACGGCCGCGGCCTGACGCTGGCGATGCTCGTGGCGTCGGCGTTGATCGTGCCCGTAACGCTTTCCCTCTCCGACGTGCGACCAATCCTGGCGGCACCCGCGGCGCTGGCCGGCGGCGCGGTGATCGGCCTGTTCAGCAGCGCCATTCCCTACACGACCGAGCTCGCCGCGCTGCGGCGCATGCCGGCCTCGACGTTCGGCGTCCTGATGAGCATAGAACCGGCCATCGCGGTGGCGGTGGGCTTCGTCCTGCTCGGTCAGGTTCTGGCCCCGGCGGATCTCCTGGCGATCGCGTTGGTGGCGCTCGCCAGCGCCGGCGCAAGCGTCTCGGCCCGCCGCCTCGTCACCGCTCCGGGCGCGCTCGAATCGGCGTAGGGCCGGCCTCGCGGCGGCCGGCTCGCGGCGGCCATGTGCCCCGCCTCGCCCTGGCTACCGCCGGTAGGTGGGCCTCGGGTGGTAGCTCGTGTGGAGCAGCTGCTCGGACTTCTCGCCGAGCGGCTCGCCCAGGAAGTCCTCGTAGAGCTTCTGGATGTACGGGTTCTCGTGGGCGCAGCGCCACAGGCCGGCCTGGTCATCCTGGTACAGCCCGGCGGCCCGCTTGGCCCGCAGGTTGTCCGTGACGCCGTACGGCTGGCCGCCGCCGCCGACGCAACCGCCCGGACAGGCCATGACTTCGATGAAGTGGTAGGGCGGCTCCGTGCCGGCGTCGCGAGCCTCGCGCACCTTCGTCAGCACCGTCTCGACGTTGCCCAGGCCGTGGGCGACGGCGAAGCGGATCTCCTTGCCCGCGATGTCGAACTTGCCCTCCTTGACACCGTCCAGGCCGCGGGTCTTGAGGAACTCGAGGCGGGCCGGGTTCTCGCCGGTCATCAGGTAGTAGGAGGTCCGCAGTGCGGCTTCCATGACGCCGCCCGTCGCGCCGAAGATCGTCCCCGCGCCGGTATAGGCGCCGAGCAGGTGGTCCGGCTGCTCCTCGGCGAGTACGCGGAAGTTGATGCCCGACTGCTTGATCATCCGGGCCAGCTCGCGGGTGGTGAGAGAGACGTCAACGTCCCAGAAGCCGGAGGAATGCATCTCCTTGGAGCGGATGATCTCGAACTTCTTGGCCGTGCAGGGCATGACCGAGACGACATAGACCTTTGCCGGGTCCAGCCCCATCTTCTCGGCGTAGTAGGTCTTGGCCAGCGCGCCGACCATCGCCTGGGGGGACTTGCACGACGAGAAGTGGGGGATCATGTCGTCGTGGAACTTCTCCATGAAGTCCACCCACGACGGGCAGCACGTGGTGATGAGCGGCAGCACGGACTTGGCGTTGGTGAAGCGCCCCACGAACTCGTGGGCCTCCTCCATGACCGTCAGGTCGGCGCCGAAGTTGGTGTCGAAGACGGCCTTGAAGCCCATCCGCCGGAGAGCGGCGTAGGTCTTCCCGGTGAGGTTTGTTCCGACCGGGAAGCCGAACGCCTCGCCGATGGCGACGCGTACGGCCGGGGCCAGCTGGGCCACGCAGAAAGCATCCGGGTCGAGGAGCTTGTCCCACACTTCCTGCGTCTCGTCGTACTCGACGATGGCGCCGGTTGGGCAGTGCGCCGAACACTGGCCGCAGCGGACGCACGGTGAGTCGGCCAGGCTTATGTCGCCGGCGGCGGCGATGCGCGTGTCGATGCCGCGCTGCAGGAAGCTGAGCGCCCATACGTCCTGGATCTGCTGACAAACCTGGATGCAGCGGCCGCAGCTGATGCACTTGCGCGGGTCCAGGGTGATGGCGCGGGTCGAGTTGTCGATCGGCAGGTCCGGAACGATGCTGTCCAGGCAGATCTCGCGCAGGCCGAAGTCGGCGGCGATCGTCTGCAGCTCGCAGTTCTGGTTCCGGCCGCATGTCAGGCACTCGTTGGGGTGGCGCGACAGGATCATCTCGACGACCGTCCGGCGGACCTGGATGATCTCCGGGTCTTCCGTCGTGATCTCCATGTCCGCCTCGACCGGCGTGCAGCAGGCGCGCAGCATCTTGGTCGAGCCCGCGACGCGGACGATGCAGATGCCGCAGGCGGCGGTGGCTTCCAGGTCCGGGTGCTTGCAGAGAGTTGGGATGTGGACTGAGACCTGGCGCGCCGCGTCGAGGATGGTGGCGCCCGGGGCGACCTCGACGGGCAGGCTGTTGATCGTGGCTTGGATCATCTCGGTCACGGTTGGCACCCGGCTCAGTTGCCGCTCGAGGTCAGCCGACCCCGGAATTCCGGTTCGAAGTAGCGCAGGGCCGAAAGAACCGGGTTGGGAGCGCCCTGCCCGAGCCCGCACAGCGAGGCTTTCTGCATGGCGTGGGCCAGCCGCCGGATGGTGGCGATGTCGCCTTCGTTGCCCTTGCCGGCCGCGATCCTGTCGAGGAGCCGGAGCATCTGCGTGCCACCGATTCGGCACGGGGCGCACTTGCCGCACGACTCGTCGACGCAGAAGCCCAGGTAGAACCGGGAAAGCTCGACCAGGTCGTCGGTCTCGTCCATCACGATCATCCCGCCCGAGCCCATGTAGGAGCCGAGCTTCTGCAGGTGCTCGTAGGTGATCGGCGTGTCCAACTCGCGCGCGGGGATGAGGCCGCCCGAGGGGCCGCCCGTCTGGACGGCCTTGATGGGGCTGCCCGAGGCCGAGCCGCCGCAGATCCCCTCCACCACCTCTCGAAGGGTCATGCCCATGGGGATCTCGACCAGACCGGCGTGCTTGACCTTGCCCGTCACCGCGAAAACCTTGGTCCCGGTGGACTTGCCCATGCCTATCCCTGAGAACCACTCGCCGCCCCGAAGCACGATCTGGGTCAAGTTGGCCAGCGACTCGACGTTGTTGATCATCGTCGGCTGGCCCCACAGGCCCTTGACGGACGGGTACGGCGGGCGGGGCGACGGAGTGCCGCGCTTGCCCTCCACCGAGGCGATCAGGGCCGTCTCTTCGCCGCATACGAAGGCCCCGGCGCCCAGCCTGATCTCGACGTTGAAGCTGAAGTCCGTGCCGAGGATGTTGTTGCCCAGAAGGCCGGAGGCGCGAGCCTGCCGCAGTGCCTTCTCTATCCGTTGGATCGCCAGCGGGTACTCGGCTCTGATGTAGAAGAAGCCACTCTTCGCCCCGATCACGTAGCCGCCGATGATCATGCCCTCGAGAACGGCGTGAGGGTCTCCCTCGAGAACGCTGCGGTCCATGTACGCGCCCGGATCGCCCTCGTCGCCGTTGCAGACGATGAGGTGCTCTTCGCCCGCGGATTCGCGGGTCAGGCTCCACTTCAGCCAGGCCGGGAAGCCGGCGCCCCCGCGCCCGCGCAGGCCGCTGACCTTCAGCTCCTCGATCACCTGCTCGGGCGTCATGGTCGAAAGGACCCTGGCGAGGGCCTTGTATCCCCCTCTGTCGAGGTACTCGTCGATCTCTTCGGGATCGATCACGCCACAGTTGCGCATGACGATGCGGTACTGTCGCGGGCCGCCTTCGGTGGCGACCGGCTCGCCGGCGATGCGGGCCAGGTCGGCGATGCCCGGCACGCGCTTCTCCACCGGCAGTGGCTTCCCTGCGGCACATGCCGCCGCGAGATGGCGGGCGAATTCGGGCGTCACGTCGCCGAACATGACGGCGGGCTGGCCCGGCAGCGTGACCTCCACGAGCGGCTCCATGCTGCACATCCCGGCGCAGCCGGTGCGAGCGACCCGCCACTCGACGGATCGACGCCGGAGCTCGGCCTCGAGAGCGACGAAGACCGGTTCGGCGCCGGCGGCCATGCCACACGTGCTCATCCCGACCTTGATCTTCGGCTGGTCCGATACCTGTGCCTCCGCGGGCGCGCGAGCTTCCAGATCGGCGACGGTCAGCCGTGCCATATCACGCCTTTCCGTCTTCGGCCGTGGTGGGCGTCAACAGGTGGGCCTCGAGGGACTCGCCCGTCACCTTGGCCAGCAGCTTCGCGTTCACCGTGACCACTGGCGCCAGGCCGCAGCACCCGACGCACCGGACCACCTGCAGGTGGAACTCGCCGTCGGCGGTGGTCTCGCCCGGTTTGATGCCCAACTCCTCCGACGCCCTGCTGAGGAGTTGCGGAGCGCCCTTGAGGTAGCAGGCCGTGCCCATGCACACCGAGACGACGTGCTTGCCGGGCGACTTCAGCCGGAAGTAGTTGTAGAACGTCAGGACTTCGTAGATGCGCGCCAGCGGCACGTCCATCTGCTCGCCCAGGCTCATCGCGGCTTCGCGCGGCACGTAACCGTACCGGTCCTGGAGCCCGTGGAGGGCCATGATCAGGCTGCCGCGCTTGTTCTTCCAGCGTTTGGCGATTGCCGCAACGTCGTCTTCGGTCCCGGTCGGGCTCAAGTGGATCTCCGCTTCTGGGCTCGTGGAGCAGTCTCGTTTCGGTGTGTGCGGCACCGGTGCGAGTGCGGTCTACGACGCTACGCCCTCGGCGCCAGCGCCGCTCAGGGCCGTTGTTCGTGTTGTCGCCGGGCCGGGCGGGTCGCAACGGCACCCCGAAACCGTTCGAGCGGGTGCCGTATGACGGTTCGAAGGGCCAGGGCCGGGACTCGCTGATTTGACGCCACTCTCCTGGCCGGGTATTCTGCCGGTCACCCCGACCGTGCACCCGCTGCGGAACGATTCCGCGCGAAGAGCTTGCACGGCACCTTCCCCAAATGAGCCCTGCCCTCATGCCTGTCAACGGTCCCGACCAGCGTTCCCGCAACCGCCGCCCTCGACGCCGCCCCGCCGGCCGCACGCCCATGGGCGATTATGACGAATACCAGGAGAGCGACAGCCGCGAGCTCGACATCGCCGAGCTCAGCGAGATGAACGTCAACGAGCTCGAGACCATCGGCCGCGACCTCGAGATGGAGGCCGGGCCCACCGGCAAGGAAGAGCTCGTCGATCGCATCCTGGTCCGGCAGAGCGAGCTGGCCGGCCACGCCTACGCCACCGGGATTCTCGACGTCGTCGACGAGGGTTTCGGCTTCATGCGCCGCCACGGCTTGATGCCGAGCCAAGATGACGTCTACGTCTCGTCCAGCCAGATCCGCCGCTTTGGGCTGCGGGTCGGCGACCGCATCAGCGGCTCCGTCCGCGCCCCGCGCGAGGGTGAGAAGTACTGGGGCATGATCCGGGTCGACCGCGTCAATGGCATCGACCCCGAGACGGCCAAGCGCCGACCCCAATTCGCGGACCTGACGCCGGTTCACCCCGACGTGCTCATCAACCTCGAGACCGATCCCAAGAACCTGAGCCAGCGCCTGATCAACCTGGTCAACCCCATCGGCAAGGGCCAGCGCGCGCTCATCGTCAGCCCGCCCAAGGCCGGCAAGACGATGCTGCTCAAGCACATCGCCAACGGCATCAGCACAAACTACCCGGACATCCTCCTGATGGTCGCGCTCATCGGCGAGCGGCCGGAGGAAGTCACCGACATGCGCCGCTCGGTCAAGGGCGAGGTCATCAGCTCCACGTTCGACGAGCCGACGGAGAACCACACCCACGTCGCCGAGATGGCCCTCGAGATCGCCAAAAGGCAGGTGGAGACCG
This sequence comes from Chloroflexota bacterium, assembly GCA_003141955.1. Lineage (GTDB taxonomy): Bacteria > Chloroflexota > Limnocylindria > Limnocylindrales > CSP1-4 > Fen-1039. The sequence continues at coordinate 11,334 of PLOC01000094.1, read as the reverse complement.
GCCGCGACGTCGTCATCCTGCTCGACTCGATCACCCGCCTCGCGCGCGCGTACAACCTTGCCCTGCCGCCGTCCGGCCGAACTCTTTCGGGCGGCCTCGATCCGATCGCCCTCTACCCGCCCAAGCGCTTCTTCGGCGCGGCTCGGAATATCGAGGAAGGCGGCTCGCTCACGATCATCGGCACCTGCCTGGTCGATACCGGATCGCGCATGGACGACGTCATCTACGAGGAGTTCAAGGGCACCGGCAACAGCGAGCTGATCCTCGACCGCAAGCTTGCCGAGAAGCGCATCTTCCCGGCGATCGACGTCCAGCGCTCCGGAACCCGCCGCGAGGAGCTGCTTCTCGAGGAGCCGGTCCTCAAGATGGTCTGGACCATGAGGCGGATGCTTTCCGCGGTCGGCACGAACGAAGGCATCGAGCTTTTGCTCAATCGACTCTCCAAGACGGACAGCAACGTCCAGTTCCTGGCGACGCTGACCAAGAGCCTGGACGCCTGACTCAGGCGCGCGCCCGGCCGGCGCTCGGGCGGCAGGCCGTTCGATTGCAGCCCTCTGCCCTCTCTGATACGGTTGCGCCCGGCCGGCGCCCGTCCCGCGCCGCAGGAGTCCTGTATTGCCCTCACCTGTGAGCCCAACGCTTCGAGCTCTGCGCAGACTGGTCGCGCGCGATCCTGAAGCGCCGATCCGCGTGGATCTCGGCGTCACGCGAGCCTCGCTGACCGCCTCACTCCGCGAGGCCGTTCGCCCCATCGGCGACTCGGTCGGCGAAATCCTCGGTGACGATCGAACGGCAGGCTCCGCCGGCCCGACGGTAGCCACCGGCCCGGCCGGGGCGCTCGGCGGGCCACTGGCCCGAGCCAGGCGCCACCGCCACCTCCTTCCGCTCGGCGCCTGCCTACTTCTCGTGGCCGTCGCCGCGGTCAGCGCGATGACGCCAGTCTCGGCGTCGGGCGCCCCAGCCGCGACTCCGGGCGATAGCTCGGCCATTGCCGGCTCCGACAGCGGCACGGATCAGAGCGTGGACCAGACGTCCGTGGATCAGGACGTCGGCTCGGACCTGGGCGACAGCAACGTCTACAACGTCATCCAGACAGTCGCTATCGCCCCCGGCTCCGGTGATTTCCAGATCTACGTGGTCCAGAGCGGCGACAGCCTGAGCAAGATCGCCGCGAAGTTCGGGCTCAGCCGCAACACCATCTACTGGGCCAACACGAGCCGCGTTCCGAACCCCTCATCGATCCGGGTCGGGCTGAAGCTGCTGATCCCGCCGGTCGACGGGGTCACCGTGACCGTCAAGGCGAACAACACCGTGAGCGGGCTCGCCTCCAAGTACAAGGTGTCGTCCCAGAAGATCCTGGTGGCCAACAGCATGTCCAGCGCCGCGCTCACGGTCGGCCAGCTGCTGGTCATCCCCGTGGCCCAGGTCCCGGCCATCCCGACGCCCAAGCCACCGTCCGCCGCCAGCCTGGCGTGGCACGGCGGCAAGCTGAAGTGGCCGGTACCGGGCCACACCAGGCTCAGCCAGGGCTACTGGTCCGGCCATCGCGCCATCGACATCATCGCGCCCACGGGCACTCCCGTCGTGGCCGCGTATGGCGGGACCGTCATCTTCGCCGGCTGGAAGTACTCGGGCGACCCCGGCTACGGTGGGGGTCTCGTCGTCTGGATCTCGCACGGGGGCAAGCTGTGGACGACCTACAACCATCTCTCCGCCGAGTACGTGCACGTGGGACAGGTGGTAACGGCCGGGCAGCGCATCGGCAGCATCGGCATGACCGGCAACGCTACCGGGCCGCATCTCCACTTCGAAGTGTGGTCCTGCTACCCCTGGACGGGCCTCACCACAGCCTGTGCCCGGAATCCGCTCAACTACTTCTGAGCGGCAGCGACCGCTGGACCTCCCTGAGACTATCCGGCCCGGCTCAGCCTCGATCGCCGGGGCCCGCCGCGGCCGCGTCCGAGCCGCATGCGAGAATTGACCAGTGTTCTTCGATGTCGTCCGAGTCTGGATCCGTGCCGGTGACGGCGGCGATGGCGCCGCGACCTTTCGGCACGAAGCCCACGTGCCCCGCGGAGGCCCCGACGGCGGCGATGGCGGACGGGGCGGATCGATCTATCTGACCGTCGACCCGGGCGAGACCAGCCTGCGAGACTACCGCCACAGACACCACTTCAAAGCCACGGCCGGCGGACGGGGCAGCGGCCAGAAGAAGCACGGCAAGGCTGGCGATGACCTGATCCTGAAGGTTCCGCCCGGCACGGGCGTCTTCGACGAATCGTCCGGCGACCTGCTGGGCGACCTGGTCGCGTCGGGGCAGACGCTGATGGTGGGGCGCGGCGGGCGGGGCGGCCTTGGCAACGTGCACTTTGCGACCTCTACGCACCAGGCGCCCAGGCACGCCCAGAACGGCGAGCCGGGCGAGGAGCGCCAGATCCGCCTGGAGCTGCGGCTCCTCGCCGACGTGGGCCTGGTGGGGCTGCCCAACGCCGGCAAGTCCACGCTTCTCGCGGCGCTGACGGCGGCCCGGCCCAAGATCGCCGACTATCCTTTCACCACGCTCGAGCCGAACCTGGGTGTTCTGGACCTGGGCGACGAGGACAGCCGCCGGCCCACGATCGCGGACGTGCCGGGCCTGATCGAGGGGGCCAGCTCCGGGGCCGGGCTGGGTCATGCCTTCCTGCGCCACGTCGAACGGACGCGAGTCCTGGTCCACGTCGTGGACGGCTCCGACCGCGACCCCGAATGGAGCTACAACGTCATCCGCGACGAGCTCGGCGCGCACGATCCGGCGCTCCTGGCCAAGCCGCTGCTTGTCGCCTTCAACAAGATGGATCGGCTCGTAGCCGCTGAGGCGTGGCCGGCCTTCCGCGACGCCCGCGCCAGGCAGGGCGTCGACGCGGTCGCCATCTCCGCGGAAACGGGGGCCAACCTGGCGGAGCTGCGGGACCGGCTGTCGAAGCTCCTGCCCTCTGCCGAGGAGCTGGCCGAGCCGCCTGAGCCGGCCGGCATCGTCATCCATCGGCTCGAGTCGGCCGGAAACGCATTCACCGTTGCCCGCGAGGGCGGAATGCTGGTGGTCCACGGCCGAAGGATCGAACGCCTGGCCGCCCAGACCAACTTCGACAACGAAGAGTCGGCCGAGCGCTTCCAGGAAGACCTGATCCGCCTCGGCATCGACCACGAGCTGCGACGCCAGGGAGTCGCGCCGGGCGATACCGTACGCATCGGCGTCAGCGAGCTCGAGTGGGAGGCGGACCCGTGGGACGAGCGGTGAGGGAACCGGGAGGCGCCGCCGGCGCGGCGCTCGACCCAACCGATCGGCAAGTCGGGATCCTGGGCGGCACCTTCGACCCGATCCACTACGGCCACCTGGTGATCGCCGAACAGGTCCGCGAGGCGCTTTCGCTGGATCGCGTGCTGTTCGTCGCGGCGGCCGTTCCGCCGCACAGGATCGGCCTGTTGATCACGCCGGCGGAGGATCGCGCCGCCATGGTGGAGCTGGCCATCGCCGGGAACCCGCGCTTCGCCGTCAGCCGGATGGAGCTTGAGCGCGACGGCCCCTCGTACACAGCCGATACTCTCCAGATCCTCGCCAACGAGGCGGCCCGACAGGGAGTGGCGCGGAACCTCTTCTTCATCCTCTCGACCGAAGCCCTTGCCGGCCTTGGGACCTGGCACGACCCGGACCGCATTCTGTCCCTGTGCCGGCTGGCGGTCGTCCCCCGGCCGGGCACTCCGCTGCCGTCAGAGGCCGAGCTGGCGGCCCGCTTCGGCGACCGAGCCGGCCGGATCGTCGAGGTGGAGACCGTGCCGGCGGCCCATTCCGCGTCGGCTGTGCGTGCCCGCGCCGCCGCCGGTCTCTCGATTCGCTATCTGGTACCGCCGGCCGTGGAGGCGTACATCTGCGACCATCGGCTGTATCGTTCGGCCAACCCCTCGGAGGACTGCACCAAGTGAGCGACACCACGCCCTCGACGAACGCGACGCCCAGCCCGGACGGCCTGCCGCGGCGGCGCAAGTCGCTTGCCCGTGCGGCCGCGCCCGCTTCGTCCGAGGACGCGCTGGCCGACCTCGAGGCCGCCGCCTTCGATGCCGATGAGGCCGCCGCCGAAGCCGCCGCCGCTGCCGAGCCGCCGATCGAGGAGACCCTGCGCCAGCGCGGCCTGCGCCTGAGCTCGCTCGAGATCGCCCGCAAGATCGTCGACGCCGCGGAAGACAAGAAGGCCGCCGACATCGTCCTGCTCGACGTGTCCGAGCTGACCTCGATGGCGGACTACTTCGTCATCTGCTCGGGCGGTTCGGAGCGCCAGCTGGGCGCCATCGGCGACGGCGTCGCCGAGAAGCTGCGCGCGGAGGGCGTCCGGCCGATCGGCCGCGAGGGCGGATCCAACTCGCACTGGACGCTGCTGGATTTCGGGGCCGTCATCGTCCACGTCTTCGCCCCGCCGGAGCGCGACTACTACCAGCTCGAGCGCCACTGGGCCAAGGCGAAGACGGTTCTGCGCGTCCAGTAGGACCGCCGCGCCCGGCCGGACTGGCTCGTGATGTGAACCGACTTGATCAGCTTTCTGCGCCCGGCCGCTCGATTCCGTAAACTTCATGAGCCGGCAGTCACCTGCCGGATCGCACAGTCTGTGGAGACCCAGCCACGACAACGCCCTACGCACCCGAACGACGCCCGCACCGCGCCCCCACGATCGTCGACTACGTCAACATCCGGTGGGTCGACGAGTGGTGCAAGCGCTGCAACATCTGCGTCGAGATCTGCCCCAAGGACAGCCTCCTTCTGACCCACGACGCGATCATCGAAGCCACGGACTGCATCCGCTGCGGCCTGTGCGAGCGCTACTGCCCGGACCTCGCGATCGAGATGCTGCCCAAGCGCGACGAGAACGGCCGGCTGCCGCCGGAGGTCCAGGCAGAGGAAGCCGCCTCTGCGCGCAATGTCACTCCTCAGCACATTCCCGACGTCGCCCGGGGACCGGCCGTCGCCGGCACCGACCCACATCGCGGCATGACGGACGCGGAGAGCGCCCCGGACGTCGACCGCGACAACCAGACCTGATCGGGGAAGTTAACCGATGACCAAGCGACTCGTCCAGGGCAACGAGGCCGTGCTGCTCGGCGCCATCAAGGCCGGAGCCTCTCACTTTGCCGGCTATCCGATCAGCCCGTCGTCCGAGATCCTGGCCCAGGCCTCCGTGTACGCGGCGAGCCATCCCGAGTTCCGCTTCCTGCAGGAAGAGGACGAGATCGCCAGCGCCAACGCGATTCTGGGCGCCAGCCTGGCGGGCGCGAAGTCGTTCACGGCGACCTCCGGACCAGGCTTCAGCCTGATGCAGGAGGCGATCGGCTACGGCCACAAGGTCGGGATTCCATGCGTGATCGTGAATGTCATGCGCGTCGGACCCGCGACCGGCATGCCGACGATGCCCGGGCAGGGCGATCTCAACCAGGCCCGCTACGGCTCGACGGGCGACTACACCAGCTTCGTCTTCTACCCGTCGACCGTGGCCGAGTGCTACGAGTACACGATCCACGCCTTCAACGCGGCGGAGGAGAGCCGAAGCCCGGTCATTCTCCTTTCCGACGCGTTCCTCGGCCATCTCAACGAAGTCGCGGACCTGGACGCGATCGACGTGCCGATCGTCCCGCGAACGCTGGAGCCTCTCGCCTCGGGCGGCACCCGGCTCTTCTCGGGCGTGGCCACGTACCCCGACGGTGAGCCGGCCACGGCCGACGCCGACGAGTTCATCCGCCAGTACAACGAGTCCCGAGACCACCGCGTCAAGGTGGCGGAGAAATACGCCTTCTACGAGTACGGCTGGAACAAGGAGTCCGAGACGCTGGTGATCGCCTTCGGCATCACCCGCCGGATTGCCCAGCCGCTGGCCGCTCACTTCGCGCTCTTCCGGCCGATCCGGATCTGGCCCACCCTGGACAGCCAGCTGACCGAGATCGCCGCTCGCTACAAGAAGATCATCGTCATCGAAGGCAGCGATGGGCAGTACGCCAACGTCGTGGAGCGGATGCTCCTGCGCCGCGTCGAGCGCGTACCGCTGCTGGGCGGCCGAATGAGCCTCGAGGCGATCCGCGAAGGCCTCGCCCGCATCGGCATGCTTCCGGCAGAGCCCGCGCCGTCCGGCTCCGGGTCGCCGGCTCGCGTCGGCTGACCGCGTCCCCGCAGAGGTTCACCGCAATGGCAGTCAAGGACAAGCTCAAGACCGATCTCTTCCCGACGATCTGGTGCCCCGGCTGCGGCATCGGCCTGATCATGCAGCAGCTGGCCACCGTCATGGACGAGCTCGGCCTGGACAAGAACAACACCGTCCTCGTGACGGGGATCGGCTGCACCGGCCGAATGGGCGCCTACATGAACTTCGAGTCCGTGTACACGCTCCACGGTCGAACGCTGCCGGTGGCCGAGGCGATCAAGATGGTGCGGCCCGAGCTGCACGTCCTGGTCGTCTCCGGCGACGGCGACCTTGCCTCCATCGGCGGCAACCACCTGCTCCACTCGATCCGCCGGAACCCGAACATCACGGTTCTCTGCAACAACAACGAGATCTACGGCCTGACCGGCGGTCAGACCGGGCCCACCACACCCCAGGGCACGAACACGATTTCGTCGCCGGCAGGCGCAACCTACACGCCGATCAACCTGCAGGGCGTCGTCAACACCAACCCGAACGCTTACTACGCCAAGACCACCGTCTACCACCAGGGACCGATGCGCAAGGCGATCAGGGAAGCGATCGAGTGGCCGGGTTTCGCGTTCGTCGACATCGCCAGCCAGTGCATCGAGAACAACGGCCGGCGGATCGGGTTCGCGAGCGCGAACGACATGCTGCAGCACTACCGCACCGAGTACAAGGCGGCGCCTCCCGGCTCGACGCACCTCGAACCGCATCAGACCGGTATCGTCAAGGGTCAGCCGCTGCCGGTGGCGGGTTCGACCCGGTCCGGCAACGGGTCGGGCGAGTAGGCCCGGGCAGGGCGAGGAGGATCGGATGGCGGCCAAGTCCATCGTCATCGATGGCGTCGGGGGTCAGGGCGTCCGGGTCATCGGCAGTACCATGGCCAGCCTGCTGGCGGTCATGGGCTATCAGGTCACGCTCCTGTTCGACTACGACTCTTCGGTCCGCGGCGGCATGAGCGAGGCCTTCCTCGAGTACGATCACGAGCCGATATCCAACTTCGTCGTCGAGTGCGCCGACGTCGTCCTGCGCCTCGCGGACCGCGGCCCGAATCACCTGACCGCGGACTACGTCATCGCCGACATCGGCCTGACCAAGGCCGGCGAGCGCGGCGAAGAGATCCCGTTCCTGCAGCTCGGCGTGGAGAAGTTCGGGCGCGACCTCTTCGGCAACATGATCGCCCTGGGCCGGCTGCTGTGCGTCTGCGACGTCGACTTCACGGACAAGCACCTGGTCGAGGCGCTGCCCAAGAAGTACATCGACGACAACATCGCGGCGATCAAGTACGGCTACGGGCTGGATCGGGACTCGATCAAGGCCATCGTACCCGAGCAGGCCGCCAGCAGCTTCGCCGAGCGATACGCCGAGCGCGTCCTGGCCGGAACCGCGCCCGCCGAGGCCGTCGAACAGGCCGCGGCTCGCCGCTGATGAGCCCGCGACACAGGGGCCGCGGTCGGCACGGGGGCGGCAACGGCGCCGGAGGACCCGGTAACGCAGCCGGCGCGGTCGCACCCGAGGGGCAGGGGAGCGTAGCGGAATTCGGCCCCGCGGGCGCCGGCGCGGACCTGGTCCAGGGGCCGTCGGACGAGGGCGCCCCGGGTTCGCAGAACGTGATCGCCCAACGGGACGGGAACCGACCGAATGGCGGGGGCGGCCCGGCTCGCGGCGGGCCGATGGGCGGGCAGCGACGCCAGCCCCGAGGCCGCCAGCCTGGACGCGCATCAGGTCCCCGTCCGGTACCCGGTTCCGCTCCCATTCCGATGCCCGCATCCGCGACCCCCGTCGCGGCGATCGAGGCCGACGAGCAATGCAGCCCGACTCCCGGCAGGCGGCCCAACTGCACGCTCGCCCAGATGCGCCGCTTCATCAAGAGCCGCCCCTACGTGCCCGTCCACGAGCTGCGGCGGCGTTTCGAGATCGAGGGGATCGAGGACGAGGTCAGCCCGGTCGCCACCGAGCACGGCACGATTTACGTCGGCCTCCCGCCCGAACAGGCCCAGTTCCTGGGCGACCTGATCAGGTCCGGCGACGTCGGCTGCGAGATGCTCCTGGACCCCGACAGCCCCGGCGTCATCGGCGTCTTTCCGATGAGGCCCGTCGCCCGGCAGTAACGACGGTCGGAGGGTGAAGTCCTGGCAGGCCGCCGACCAAAGCGCCGCGTACCTGACCGTTAGCGTCAGCGGCCGGTTGGCAAGACGCTTGGGCTGGGCGACACGGGCGCGAACTGCGTGGCGCCGCACGCTCCGACTTCGTCGGTATCGAGAAGGTTGGCCACCTCCTGCTCCGAAGCCGGCCCGAAACTGGCCGATCCGGCCGCGTCGATCGTGATCAGGCCGCCCGAGGCGTTTCTCCAAGAGCCGACGACGGAGCAGTCCGGGCGAAGCAACTCAATGCTGGCCTGCAGCTCGCCGACCTCCCCAAACCAGAGCACATCCACGTCCTTGTGGGCGGGGGCCTTGAGCACGTGTATCTCGCCAGAGTCGTAGTGCAGTCGAACGTAGAAGCCCTCGCCCGAGCTGTTGCTAACGCCAACGCCGATCGAGTGCAGGCTGCAGCCGGCGACGATAAGGGTCGTGACCGTGGCAAGGAACAACGCCCTGACGGTCAGTGGCGATCGTGGGTACGACTTCGCTGTCAGGCTAGGTCGCTGCACTAGAGACACTCCGGTCGCATCGTTTCGGGCGGCAGACATCTCGTGAGGGCGACCACCTCGCCGCTACTCCCGTCGACGACGGTTCGACTGCCGATCGGATCGCGCAGCTTCACTATGAGTTCGATGCCGCCGCCGCCGACTCCGGTGCCGCCCATCCGGATCGGTGCCTGGAGTTCTCTCACCGTGATCGTAACGGTCGTTGTCGTCTCGACGACACTCGTCACTCGCGTCCACGAGCGGTCTTCAGTCTCGGCCCCGACGACCAGAGTGTGCTCATCGACGAGACGGTAGTAGTCGATCCTCACCGCAAGATCAGTTTCGACGATCCAGCCCACGGTGCAGCCGGCGAAGGCCACGAACAGAATCGTGGCAACGACGATCCAGCGTAGCCTGGGCCTCGGGATCGTCATTGTCACCGCCCCTCCGTGTGTCCGAGTTCCACAAGGGTAGCGCCACCGAAACCCGAGACAAGCCATCTGTCCAGGACCGGGCTCTTGGCCCGAACAGCTAGCTTGTTATCTCGGCCTCAAATCCTCTCGCCCCGACCAGACTCAGCTATCGAGCCCCGAAGCTCGAAAACCGCCGGCAAGGCGTGAGATTGGGGAACGCTGCTGGCCGGGCCCAACCGAACCCATCGGTCCCGAACCGGCCGCGTCAGCCCGGGCCACTATCCCGCATGGCAGGGATCCGGCTCGCCCGGCATGAAGACCCGCACGATCAGTTCCGCGAAGGCGCCCGTTCCGTCGCGGAATTCCGTGGTTGCGTCGACCGCCTTCACGACCGGCAGCAGCGTGGCGGCGTCCAAGCCCGCGGCCACCGCGCAGCGGTCCCCGAAGGACGCGATCCCGAAGGAGGCGAATGGCGTCGCCAGCGGCCACCGGGCCACGTCCGCGGGGTTGGGAATCTCTGCCGAGACGTCCGAGATCATCGCCAGGACGGCCAGCTGCGCGGGGTCGTACGGCGTTTCAGGGCCGACCTCCGCCCCGAGCCAGCTCGCGGGATCGGAGAGGAGATTCTTGAAGTGCTGGAAGGCAGCCCACGTCGCGGGGGCGGGCGAGCCGGGGCCGGGGGTGGGCTGTTCGTACGGGCAACTCGCGGTGATCTCGTGGGTTACGCCGCCCACGATCAGCACGAGATAATCCGCGCCGGTTCCGGCCATCATCGGGTCATTGGCGCCGTGCGGGCAAACGAACGAGGTCACCGATCCTAGCAAACCGTCGTGCTGGGCCTCGCCAACGATAGTAGTGAGCCCGGTCTGGCTGATGGTCCGGCGCATCGGCGGCGCATACAGCGGATACGGGTCCGCAACCGGCGGGTACTTGACGGACAGAAGCTGGCCGCCGGAGATTACCAGCGGGACATTACCGAAGGAGTTCTCCGGTCCGATGGGGGCAACGAACCACGACCGAAGATAGAACCCGCCCACCGCGGAAGACGGCGACGCGGGCGCGGAGCCGCCGGCCGTAGGCGTTGGGCTGGCGGCAGCAGTCGCCGAGGGGCCGGCCGTAGGCGCTGGACTGGCGACGGCGGTCGCCGAGGGGCCGGCCGTGGCCGTAGCCGTGGCGGCGGGGCTGGCCGTCGGCGTGACGGTGGGCTGACTGCAGCCCGATGCGAACAAAGTCGCGGCAAACGCGGCCGCAACCCACGCTCGATGTCCTCGCACAGCTCGGACCTCCCTGTGCTCGCGGCGTTCCAACGCCGCTCAATCGAGTATTGGCACCGGATGGCGGCTCCCCTACCCAACTTCCGTTCGCCGGCCGCCCGCCTTTCGGCTGCGGATGGGCGCTCGGGATCACGGGTTTCCGCGGCGGAACCTCGCGTACAACGTCCCGCTCCGATCGCGACTCCCGCCGAGCCTCGGGCGCGAACAAAACGATACGCGAGCTGGGCGGCGTATTTGGGATCTCGGTCCTGGGCGCTATCTTCTCAGCAGCGGGCTGGTACGCGACTCCATACACGTACATGGCCGGACCGGTCCCGGGCGTTTGGTCCGGGGCTGCGGCCGTTGCCCTGGGAGCTGGTCTCGCGCTGGTTCTACCCGCGGCGGCGGCCCGCCGGCGCGGCCGCGAGCGGATCATGCAGGTGCTGGCGACGCCGACGCTCCTTGTGCCCCACAGCATGGGCGAGGCCAGCGCACGCCTGACGCCGTAGAAGCGGAGCCTAGGAAGCCCGCTTGGCGCTTGCCGGGCGGTGCGACACTACCCACAGCTCGATCTTCGGTCGCAGACGAGGAGCACCCGGATGAGATTCGTGATCCTTCGCAACGAGTCAGGGAAGTTCTGGTGGAGGGCCGTCGGCAATAACAATGAGATCATGGCTGCCTCCCAGATGATGGAGCGGAAGCAGTCGTGCCTCGACTCGATCGCCACGGTGCAGCGCGAGGCCGCGAAGGCCGAGGTCGTCGACAAGACCGACGAGCCCAGCAGCTGACGCCGGGTCCGAGCTTGCTCCCTCACCTCAGTGAAGGTGCACGCACTGGCG